>CAYQVI010000039.1:0-20788 GCA_964420725.1 uncultured Gemmatimonadaceae bacterium
CCCCCCCCGGACCCACCACCCGACAGCGGCGTGGAGGAGGACGCCCGGCCCGGGCTCCAGTACTCCTCCTCCTCTGCGGCCGTGGCCTCGGGCCCCCGGAGAGGCGTCGGGGGAGGCCCCCCGGGGATGAATCGCCAGTCCCCTTCGGCCCCTGCAACCGCCTCTGCGCCTCCAGGCCTGCGGGGAGGAGTGCCAGGGGAGTTGCCCTCTACCAGGAGGTCCTCCAGATCTCCCAGATCCTCCCTGGGCGGGACCCCGGTTTCCTCGCCGGGATCCCGTGGCGTGATCCGTGGCTCGGGGGGCTCATCGGGCACCACCGAAAGCTCCAGCTCCGCGGACGCACCCACCCCACGGGGCTCCCGGTTGCCGATCCCCTCACCCATGTCCACCAGGTCGAAGAGCGCGTTGTGGCTCAGCAGTCCCTCCCCCTCCGGCCCGGCGAACTGCCCCTGGGGATGGATCCGGTCCCGGGGGTCCTCCTGGGAGGATTCGTCCCCGTCCACGCGAGAAGGCGGATCCGAGGGGGGAGCGGCGCGCTGCACCACGGGCTCCACCTCCTCGTCCGGAGATGGCACCACTCCTGGGGGTGTGACGGGAAGGGCCCCCTCCCGCCCTGCCGGCCGGACGATGGACCGGAAGAACTCATGCTCCGAAGCAGGAGCCCAGCGGTCCGCCACGGAGTCGTAGAGCATCGTATCGGGGGCGATGGCTCCCAGCTCGAGCCGGGCAGCCAGTCCCTCCAGGGTCGGAACCTCGACCCGTCGTCCCGATCGATCGACATAGAGAAAGCGCATGTCCCCCCGGGGACTGGAGTCCTGAAGACCGACGTCGCCGCTGGAGCCCCCGATGCCCTGCGGGGGCGAGGGGGCGGTCCGGAACACCCTCCGGAGTCCTGCGACCGCGGGGAAGTCTAAGTTGGGCTGCGTAACGGAACCAGAGGAGGGGATCCCAGCCGCCGGATCGGCACCCGGCCAGGGGATGCGGTCACCGGACCTTCTCCACCTCGTCCCGCCAGAGTCCCATGAGTTCGGAATCGAACTGGGAGGGGTCCTTGCGGTACCGGGCGATCCACTCGGCGAGCGACGGAAGGGCCAGTTTCGCCGAGACGCGGGCGGTGGCCAGGGACACGATCTGATCCCAGGCAAGTTCGCCTGAGAGCCCGGATGCCCGGGCGGCATCCTCGGCCAGCACGTACATCTCGTCGGGGGTCAGGCGCAGGAGGATGTCAGCGACCAGGGCCGAACAGTAGTCCAGATACTTGGCCCTCAGGACGTCCTCGGACTCCTCGCCGCCCTCCCCAGGGGGAACGGCTCCCCTCGAGTCAGCCACACGCGGTCCTGTGCCCGATGGATCCTACGGCTTCCGGCAGATCTCCGCAGAGGTGCCGGAGGGACGAGTCAAGGGTGATGAGTACGCCCGGAAGCGTCGTCCGTCAAGGAGTGGGGGATTCCCCGGATGGCCGGGGACGGATCCTCAGAGCTGCAGGGGGGGGGACTCGTCCACCGTGACATCCGAGGGAACGCCCTCTGCCCGGAGATGACGGTAGATGGACCGGCGGGTCAGCCCGTACAGTACGACCCGGCTGAGGAATTCCGGGTCCGTCTTCTGGACCTCCTCTGCCTGGGCGGCGAGGTCCCTCGGAAGGCGAACATTCAACTGTACGGAGCAGGTTTCCCACATGCGGCGTCCCTCACCACCCGTTCAGGTGTGGAAAAATGGAAAAAGTCCATCTGCGGAGATGGCGGACCGTCCAGGGCTCCACCGTCCGGAGCGCTGTGTGTTCTCCAGCGTTCCGGGAAAGGATCTTACCGACCGTTTTCCAGGGGCGCAACCCTTTTGCCTAAGTCCAGACCGCGGAAAGGCTTAAACACAAGTGTATGCCGTGAAACAACTTACGAGATCAGGCGAATTCCCCTTTCACGGGATTTCTCCGCCCCTTCCAGGGGGCCGGAGAGCCTCCGGCCGAAGCGCGAAACCCCCATCCTTTCAGGACTTCGGGTCTTCGAAAGAACCCATTTCCACGCGGGGGCGTGACATGGAATTTACAAAAAACCGGGGGTGGTCGGAGGAGCCCTCCGGACCGGGTGGACGGCTGGCGGAAGGCGGTCCGGGGAGGGTGGTGCAGGAGAGGAAGGAGAGCCCTCGGGCGGTCCCCGGAGAGGCGGCCGTAGCATGGCAGGAGTGGCGGCCGGAGAGCTCAGGCCCGGATCGGGTCCCGGTGAGGCGAACAGAGCCGGGGGACACCGGGGATCCCAGGGAGCCGAGGCCGCCCCGGGGGAGCGGACAGGGGCTCGATGGGGGAGTTCCCGATCAGGGGAGGGTGGAGCGGAGAAAGGCCTGGAGCGCGTCGGCGCCGAAGCTCCGGAAGCGGTCCCGGATGGCCTCCGGACGCTCCTCCCGGAAGATGTCCGCCGTCCTCGCCACCGTCACCCCATCCCCCCTGGAGAAGGCCAGAAAGCCCCACCAGACCGACTCACGGCGGAAGAGGCTGAGGCCGGCGTACCACTCCCCGTCACCCCTGCGGAAGCTCCGGACCTCCACGGTCACCGGATCCGAGGGCTCCGGAGCCCGGGGATCCACATCCAGCCCCTGGAGATGCGCACTCCGGTGGGCCCGGAAGTCGTCCCGCCACACTTCGAAGGGGGGGAGAGGAAGGAGATGCCTTTCCACGAAGGCCACAAGCAGGGCAAGGGGGTCGTCGGTGTCGCTCTGCGGGCCACCGGCCATCCGCTCCCTGGCAAGGCGGTACAGGGGGCGCACCGCCTCCGGGGGGAGAAGGGAGAGGAGGGCTCCCGCCTCCCGCCGCCGGTATTCCAGGTAGAGCCTCTGGAGCCCATGCTCGAGGCCGGGATGGAGGGCGTCATCGGCCCACCCGCCACCCGTGCCGGCCATCGGGAACGATTCCATGGAGATCAAGGGATGCCTTTCGGGTCGGGGTCAGTGCAGGGAGCCCGAGGCGGGAAAGCCCCGCCCAACAGGTTCGGATCGTCCGCGGGGATCCCTGAGGTCCAGGCGGGCCAGACTGTCTCGCACGCCGAAGGTGGAGAGCTGGGCTTCGATGCCGGACAGGCGGTCCGATTCGAAGCGGGCCATGATCCGGGCGATCCCCCTCCGGACCCGGTCCAGGAGGCTCCGCAGTTCGGAGGGCGCTCCCGGGACCGGGAGGAGGACCAGGTAGCTCAGCGTCCCCTCAGCCGCCGATGGGACGACGCGCCGGAGCTCGAAGAGGGGGAAGGCCTCCGACAGTGCCGACTCGAACGAGGCGTCCCGATCCGAGGAGCCTGTGGCGATCACCAGGCGGACATGGTCGGCATCGAAGCGAACGCGGGCCACACGGGCCGGACCCAGCAGGATGCGCACCGCCGCATCCTGATGTGGATCCAGGTCACGGGCAATGTCCCGGAAGCCCATGCGAAGGAGGGTGGGACGAGCCATGGGGCCGAAGCCCGCCCGCCCCAGGACCGCGTGGAGGATCTCGCCGCAGTAGCGGGTGACTTCCCCGGCCTCTCCTCCACCCCCGGCGGTGGAGGAGAGGAGCTCCTGCACCCAGGAAAGGGTGGGAGGATAGACCCAGTCCATCACCACCAGTTGGGTGGCCAGGTCCAGCGTTCGCACCGCCCCGGAGCCCAGGTCCAGACCGATGGCCCGGGAGGCCACCGATCCGTCCAGGACAAGGGCCAACCCCAGGTCACTCCCGGAGGGATCCGGTCCGCTCCTCACCTGGCCTTCCCCGTACTGGACAACCGCGCGGGTGAGTGGCACTTCGCAGACGGCCGGCACATCGGCCATCGCCTCCGGCCTGGAAGCCGGTAGCCCGGACCCCATCATCCGACGGACGCCCCCAGTCAGGAGTTCACCAGATTCGACTCCATCCACCTTCAGGGCAGGGGGCCGAACGCGCGGTCCGGGTGCGACATGCGAGACACCGGACCCGGAGGATAATCATCTGTTTGCTTCTCCCGCAAGCGTCCTCTCCGCCTTGCCGCAGGACGTGACCACTCCGATACTCGTGCAACGGTCCCCACCGCCCCCCAAGGACCATGTCAACCAGCAGCCATCGACGGTCGGTCGGATTTCTCGAGGTGGAAGGACGGAGGTGGTCGTGTTTCCTGATCACCACCCGCACCGGTATGTCCCTCTGGCGGGGACATTTCGCCTTCCGCCCGTGCGGGGCCGGAGAAGATGCACCCTCCTCAGGGGAGAACGGCGACGCCCCTCCCTCGTCCGACGGGGACGGGACCCCCGTTGTGGTGCAGGGATGGCTCCTTCCGGTGGAGGGGGAGATCTGCACGGCGGAGATCTTCGTGGAGGAGTCGGAGGGGGAGATCGAGCGGAAGGCCCGATCCATGGGCCGGCCCCTCCTGAAGGGTCTCCTCTCCTCGGCGCTCCACGTCCGGAAGAGGGCTCCGGGAGCCCTGGGGGAGCCCATCCGGGATCTCCTGGCGGAGCGTCGCGCTGGAGAGGACGACCCCCGCCTGGCCTCCCGGTACGCCTCCTACCGGCTGGATCAACTGGCGCACCTGATCAGCCTGACCGAGCCCGCCGACTTCGACGAGCTGGTGACCCGGATCCTGTCCGATGCCCGGGTGGACTTCAGCACCCGGGATCGCACCCAGTTGGCCATGCTGGTGGTGGAGCGGCTGGAGGCACTCCTCCCCCTTCCTCCCTTCGAGATCTGGGTCCTGGACTACCTGGCCGATCCGGCGGTGTACCACCTGTACGCGCATCGGCTCCACCGTCTGGGAGTGCTGGACGATTGACCCCCGGAGGGGGTGTTGCCTCCCCCCACGGGAATGTCTAGATTGGGGGTTCTCAGGAAGTTCATTGACGACCCATCGGGGGTGACTGGTTTTGGAAGTGACGATCCAGGAAGGCGAGAACCTGGAGCGGGCTCTCCGCCGGTTCAAGCGGAAGGTCCAGCGGTCCGGCCTCTACTCTGAGCTTCGCAAGCGGCGCTTCTACGAGAAGCCCAGCGCGCAGCGGAAGCGGAAGCGCGAGGCGGCCATCCGGCGGGAGCGGCGGCGGCAGCGGCGGGGCACGGTCAGGCGCTGACCCCCCCGGCCGGGTTTCCCGGTCCTCCTGCGCCATGAAGAAAAGGGCGACCCCTGCAGGGGTCGCCCTTTTTGTGTTCCCCCGGCCCCGAGCCATGTGGGAGCCTGCGGATGGGGGAGGCCTGCTGCCACCCAGGGAAGGGGTCGGTAGCTGTGCCCCGGCCACCCCTGGTCAGAGGGCCAGCGGCACCGGCGTGGGCGTGCTGTAGTCGTAGAACCCCTTCCCCGACTTCCGTCCGTAGCGCCCCATGGCCACCAGCCGCTTCAGCAGCGGCGGCGGGGCGTAGCGCTCCTCCCGGTACTCGTCGAACATGATCTCGGCGATCTTCAGGGTGGTGTCGTTCCCCACGAAGTCACAGAGGGTGAAGGGACCCATGGGGTAGCCGCACCCCAGCACCATCCCCTTGTCGATGTCCTCGATGCTGGCCACCCCCCGCTCCAGCTGCCGGATGCAGTCCAGCATGTAGGGCACCAGGAGGAGGTTCACCACGAACCCCGAGTTGTCCTTCGCGGTGATGGGCTCCTTCCCCAGCGCCTTCGCGAAGGTGAAGGCCCGCTGGAAGGCCTCCTCCGAGGTGGCGATGGTCCGGACCACCTCCACCAGCTTCATCACCGGGACGGGATTGAAGAAGTGGAGCCCCACCACCCGGTCCGGCCGATTCACCGCGGCGGCCATGTCCGTGACGGTGAGGGAGCTGGTGTTGGTGGCAAAGATGGTTCCCTCGCCGCAGAGGGGATCCAGGGTCCGGAAGAGGTCGTTCTTTGCCTCGAGGATCTCCACGATGGCCTCGATGACGATGTCCCGGTCCGCCAGCGCGTCAATCTCCGTGGTGAACCGGATCCGACCCAGGGTGGCCTCCCGGTCCTCCGGGGTGGCCTTCCCCTTCTCCACCGCCCGGTCCAGCGACTTGATGATCCGCTTCCGGCCGGCCTCGATGGCCCCCTCATCCACCTCCCGGACCAGCACGTCGAACCCGCTCTTCGCAGACACCTCCGCAATTCCGCTGCCCATGAGGCCGCATCCCACGACGCCCACCTTCCGGATCTCCAAGATCATTCCTCCTCGTTCCCCTGGTGTGATGGTGCCGGGCAAGCCCCGGCGCCCCTGACCCACGTCGGGCCTACTCCTCCTCCCGCCTGTTCCTGGGGTCGATGGCTCCCTGCAGGTCGACCCTCAACATCTTCGCCTGCCGCTGTACCCATCGCCGCCAGGAGGCCGGGGGAGGCTCCAGCCCCTCGCCGATCTCCAGTCGATCCAGGACCCCTTCCAGCTCCTCCCGGACCTCATCGTGGCGCTTGTGTACGTGGCTCCTCCCCCACCGGGCCGAGAGATATCCGATCCCGCCGGCGCCGGTCACCGCCACCGCCACGGCGGCCACCACCGGGAGGGCCCCGGTGACCGACAGGGCAATCCCCACACCCAGCATCCCTCCTGCTCCCCCCAGTCCCCCGCCCAGGGCGCCGCCCACGGCCTCGGACCGGACCCCCGGATCCACCCGGAGCTCCACCAGCGTCCGGTGGGGATCCACGGCGCTGACCCACACCTCCACCTCCTTGGCGGAGGCCCAGTAGTAGCGCCTGGAGGTGGAGGCCGCCGCATGGGCGAACCGGGAGATCCAGTCCACCGCCGGGCGATAACTGTTGAAGTCCCTCCCCCGGCGCAGCGGCTGGAGGAGCTGGCCCGCCACCAGGAAGTCATCCAGCGTCTGGAGGAGTTCCTGGGGCTTGCCGGGGACAACCCGCTTCACGGACACCTGGGGAGAGCCGAACCAGCGGTCGGTCCAGGTGGCCGGAGGTGCCGGGCCGGCGTCCAGCTCCACCAGCGCCCGCCGCACATGACCCTCGGGAAGGCCCACCTCCCGGGCGATGCGGAGGAGTTCCGTCTCGGAGATGCGGGGCTCACCCTCGCCGGTGTCGGGCTCGCTGAGCGCCAACTCGGAGGCCCGTCGCAGGACCTCCTCGAACTGCGCCCGGGTCAGGCTTCGGCCGTCGCCCATGGGCCTCCTCCCCGTGGGAGGGTACGGCCTCCGTGGCCGGAGCGGCAGAGGCCCTCCGGCAGACGGCAGCCCGGGCCGCTCCGGGTCATCCCCGGAGCCGCCCCGAGGAGGGAACCGGACCCCGGGGGGTCAGAACGCCTCCACCACAACAGCCCCTCCCTGGCCTCCACCGATGCAGGCGGATCCGAGACCATAGCGCTTTCCCCGACGCCGGAGTTCATGGAGGAGATGGATGCTGATCCGGGCTCCGGAGGCGGCCAGCGGGTGGGTGAGGGCGATGGCACCCCCATTCACGTTGGTCCCCTCCGGATCCAGCCCCAGCTCCTTCTCCACCGCCTTGTACTGCGGGGCGAACGCCTCGTTCACCTCCACCAGGTCCATGTCGGCCAGCGTCAGCCCTGCCCGCTCCAGCGCCTTCCGGGCCGCCGGTGCCGGTCCGATCCCCATCACCCTGGGCTCCACGCCGACGAAGGCCCAGGAGACCAGCCGACCGATGGGCTGGATCCCCTGCTTCTCGGCCCACTCCGCGGAGGCCAGCACGCAGCTGGCAGAGCCGTCTCCGATCCCCGACGCGTTCCCCGCCGTCACCAGTCCATCCTTCCGGAAGTACGGACGGAGGCGACCCAGCGCCTCCACGGTGGTGTCGGGGCGGAGGTGCTCATCCTGGGCGAACACCGTCTCCCCCTTCCGCCCCTGGAGGGTCACCGGAGCCACCTCGGCGGCGAAGCGGCCCTCGTCCCACGCCGCCTTCGCCCGCTGCTGGCTGAGGACCGCCACGGTGTCCGCCTCTTCCCGGGTGACGCCGTACCGGTCCGCCAGCTCCTCCGCCGTCTGCGCCATGGTGAGGCTGCACTGGGTGTCCAGGAGGGCCTGCCAGAGGGAGTCCTCGAAGAACTGCGCCGCCTCCCCCAGGCGGAGCTGCCCCCAGCGGGCGCCCCGGACCACGTGGGGCGCCTGGCTCATGGATTCGGTTCCCCCGGCCAGCACCACCTGGGAATCCCCCAGCAGGATCTCCTGCGCGCCGTGGACGATGGCCTGGAAGCCGGAGCCGCAGAGCCGGTTCACGGTGACGGCGGGGACCACATCGGGGGTCCCCACTCCCAACCCCACGTGCCGGGCCAGGTAGATGGCGTCCGCCGAGGTCTGGAGGGCGTTTCCGTAGACCACATGGTCCACCTGGTCGGGCCGGACCCCTGCGGATTCCAGCGCCGCCTTCCCGGACACCACCCCCAGCTCGGTGGCGGAGAGCTCCTTCAACGACCCGCCGAAGGTGCCGAAGGGGGTCCGCTTGCCGGAGAGGAATACCACGTCCCGTGTCTGTCCCTGGGTGCCCATGCGGCCTCGAAGCGAAAGGATCTGGTTTTCGGACGAGCGTTCGCTCCATCCGCGATGGGGAAAGCTACCCCGTCAGGGGGGACCGGTTCAACCGCAGAGGAACCCCGGAGATGGAGCGGGTCCCCTCACCCCTCCCCGTCCAGGAGGGCCACCAGCCGATCTCCCACCTGGCTGGTGGAGAGGCGCCCTCCCAGGTCGGCGGTCACCGAGCCCTCCGCCACCACGGTGCGAACCGCCCCCTCCACCCGCCGGGCGGCGTCGGGATGCCCCAGGTGCTCCAGGAGGAGGACCACGCAGGCCACCGCACCCAGGGGATTGGCCACCCCCTTGCCGGCAATGTCCGGTGCGGAGCCGTGGACCGGTTCGAAGAGGGCGAAGCGGCCGGGGTGCACGTTGGCGGAGGCTGCCAGCCCCAGCCCCCCCGTCACCGCCGCCGCCACATCGGAGAGGATGTCCCCGAAGAGGTTGGAGGTCACCAGCACCTGGTAGGCCTCGGGGCGCCGCACCAGCTCCATGGCCATGGCATCCACATAGGCGGTGTCGGTGCGGATCTCCGGATGGCTGGCGGCGAACTCCTCCGCCACCGCCCCGAAGGCCCTCCGCCAGAGCCGGCCGGCCGCCGGCATGGCGTTGGCCTTGTCCACCAGCGTTACCCGGGTGCGTCCCTTTGCCACCGCATGGTCGAACCCGGCCCGGATGATCCGCTCCACCCCCTTCCAGGTGTTCACATCCTCCTGGATGGCCACCTCGTCCGGGGTCCCCTCCCGGAGGTTCCCCCCCAGGTTCACGTAGATCCCCTCGGTGTTCTCCCGGAAGATCTCCACCCGCACCGGGCGTCCCTCCATGTCCCGGAGGGGGGAGAGATGGGGTGCCAGGAGCAGGTTGGGGCGGTAGTTCACATAGAGGTCCAGCCGGAAGCGGAGTCCCAGGAGGATGTCCCGGGCGTGGCGATGGTCCGGGATCCGGGGGTCTCCCATGGCGCCCAGGAGGATGGCATCGTGCTCCTCCGAGAGGGACCGGAATTCCTCGTCCGTGATGGTGACACCGGTGCGGAGGGTCCGCTCCGCCCCCAGGTCCCAATCCACCAGCTCCAGTTCCAGGGCGTCCCGCCGGGACATCACCTCCAGGACCCGCCTGGCCTCCGCCACCACCTCCGTCCCGATGCCGTCCCCGGGTATCAGCGCAATGCGAGCCATCGATCCTCTACCGTCTCCTCCGGATGTCCACCACCCCCCACACGGGGTCTCCATGACCTTCCACCACGAAGGGGAACTCCCCCTCGGGGGCATCCTCCAGCGAGAGGACCAGGGCGCTCCCCACATCGGTGAGGGGAGGCGAGCCCTGTTGCCCCGTTTCCTGCAGGAAACGCTGCCACTCCGGGGGGACACCGTCCAGGACGAAGCGGAAGGTCTGGATCCGCCGGTCCGCCGACAGGATGTGGAGGACATCCCCGGGGGCGGCCTCGGTGCGCAGTGGGGTCACCCGGTCCCGGGACCCCCTCCCACCCAGGGTGATCCGATGGATGGGCACGTCGGCGGGGATCCCCAGCTCCACCCGCAGGGGGGCGTCCAGATCCACAGGGGGCGGAGGGGGTTCCCCGAAACAGCCAGGGAGGAGGAGGAGGAGGGGAACGACGAGGGAAACGACTCCCCGGGAGGGGGTGACCTCCCGGGGAACCCCTCCCGGACGGCGGGGGGGGCGCTTCAAGACCTGTCCAGGAGATCCTTCAGGCGCAGGATCTCCAGGGCCTGATCCGCCACGATGCGCCGCAGCCTCCGGTTCTCGTCCTCCAGTCCCGACAGGGCCCCGCTCTCCCCCCGGAGATCCCGGGAGGGGGCAGGGAGGGGGGCGGCGGTGGAGGGGGCCTCCTGCCGGACGACGGCAGGGGGGGGCGAGGCAAGGGAGGCTGGCCCCCCGGAGTCCCACCCGGAGCTGGAGACCCCAGAAGGGTGCGACGGGGGCGGGGGGGGAGGCGCCTCTGCACCGGCATCCGCCAGCGTAGACTCCGCCTCCACGGGCTCTGGCGCAGCCATGATCTCCTTCTCCGGCTCCCCTCCCCCTCCTCCGAACAGATCCGAGACGAAGAGCCCCAGGTCCGGATTCACACCGGAGTCCGAGGGTCCGGGATCCACCACTGGTGTCGCTTCCTCAGGGGCCCAGCCCACCTCCACCCGGCCCCCTCCCAGGGGGCGACCGGCAGGATCGTCGCGCCAGGCCGAATCCCCGCTCCCTCCTTCGACGGAGGTCCCCTCCGCTGTCTCCGCAGCCAGCATCCGGGCACGCCCGGGATGTAGACGGACCTCGGCGGCTGCGAATTCCCGATAGATGGTGGTATTGGGGTTCGAACTCCGGAGTTCGTCCTGGATCCGCTTCCGGGCGGGCTCCGACTCCAGTTGAAGGAACTCACCCTCCCCCGCCAGGAGGCGCAACAGGGCATCCTCGTAGTCCCCGTTGATCTCCGCGCCGATGGCGTCCCGGTGCGTGCGATACGGCACCAGGTTCTGGTAGATCTCCGCCACGGTGAACGACGCCCGGAGATAGCCGGGGCGCGATCCCCTGATCTCCTTCACAAGGGCATCGAAGAAACGGTCGAGGAGGGTATCCGGAATCGTCAAGTGGGCCGCCTCTGGAGGTGCAGGATGGGCGTCAGGCCTCGAACCTGAGGAGGCCTGCGCGAGCCGCCTCCCGGAGGAAGCCATCCGGGTCCTGGAATGGAATCTCGATGCCGAACTGCTCATGCCAGCGCTCGGCCATGCGCCTCATGAACTGGCCCGGGGTCTCGTGGCCGAAGCCGGCCAGGTCCCGCATCTGCCGCACCACCTCCGAGGAGGTGCCCCGGAGGATCCGCCCATCCCCCTGCCGCACCTGGATGTGCCTGGGGGCGGGGTCGGCGCTGGGGATGAAGAGCTCCAACTGGCCCAGAGCGCCTTCGTCCTCTCCAGCATCGGCAGAGAACTGGAGTTCCACCTCCATCAGGAGACGCTCGATGGAATCCCCTTCCGCCTCCAGTTCGTCCAGCCGGCGACCCCAGGCCTCCAACTCCTCCTCGGAGGCGCCGGGGAGTGCATGGGCTCGCTTCAGCTCCACCAGACGCCAGACGGCCAGGGCATCCCAGTGTTCATGGGGGGGGACCCGCTCGAACTCCCGGAGGGCTCCCTCCCCGTCTCCCCGGTCGTAGAGCAGGTGGCCGAGATAGATCCGGGCCTCATGCAGATCGGGATCCACCCGGAGGGAGCGTCGGATCTGCCGCACCGCCCCCACCTCGTCCCCCAGCCGGTGCAGGGCGTACCCCAGCGACGCAGAGGCCTCCGCGCTCTCGGGACGGGACACCCCGATCTGGGCGAAGACATCGCGCGACTCGTGGAAGAGACCTTCCCGATAGAGGGCCCGTCCCATGGTGAGCATGAGCTCCAGGTCCTCGTTGAACCCCAGCGCCTGAACCTCATCGAAGAGGGAGAGCGCCCGATCGATCTCTCCGAACCGGAGCAGGGTCTCCCCCAGCCCCACGAGGGCATCCTCGTGGGCGGGATCCAGGGACAGGGAGCGCTCGAAGGCGTGCCGGGCCCACGCAAACTCCTCCCGGGCAAGCCGGGCATAGCCCAGACCCACATACAGTTCCACCGCATTCGGATACAGAGCGAGGCCCTCTTTCAGCGTCTCGAGGGCCCCGTCGTAGTCGCCTCTGTTGTACAGCCTGTGCGCCCGCTCATCGTACTCCTCGGAGCTCAGGAAACGGTGCTTCATCGTGGCTCACACTCCCTGAAGGAGGTCGGGACTGCCATACGGGAAGCCGGACCGGCCGGGACACTCGTCAAGGTAATGAAGTGCGATCCCGGGGACCACACTCGTCCCGGCAGGGTGCATCCCTTCGAGACAGTTCCGTTGCCTGCGGGGGGGCGGAGGGGGCGGGACCCGGGGGTCGTTCTCAGCCCACCCGTCCGTAGGAAACGCCGCAGAGCGGGCATGCCAGGAGAGGGCCCGCCCGGAGCAGACGCACGGAGGGGCCGTGTCGCGGGCAGTGGGGCTCCCTCCCTTCCCCCTGGACCTTCCTGATCTCGTCCCGCTCGACCTTCGTGGCCGGAGGGATGGGCATCTCATAGCGGAGGGACGATGTGAGGCATTCGAACACCACCCGTCCCGAGTCCTTCTCCCCCCGGGCGGGCTGGATGCGGACCACCTCCAGGAGTCCTCCCTGCGGCGACTTCATCCGCTCTCCGGCGAAGTAGCGGCGGAGGTGCTTCTTCGGCTCTGGAAGGGGGAGGGCCTGCGGGAGCGCCGGAGGCGCGGCAAGGGTCCGTCGGGGTCTGGCCATGGGAGTATCCGGTGCACGGAGTTCGTCAAACGGCACCCATCGGAACCCGTGTAACTCCAGAGCCCCCCTCCAGGTTCCCCGGTGGGACGATACTTACCGTTTCAGTGTCCGGGAGGAGCCCGACGGCCCGGAGAGGGCCGTCGCCCGGGATGAGGAGGGCGGGGAGGCGGGCTCCCCGGATCCTCCTGCATCGTGGTCGGGAATCAGGGGGAGAGCCCCCCCGATTGCGCCGACTCCTCAGTTGCCGGTATCCTCGGTGGCCACGGAACCGGTGTCCTCCGTGGCCGCGGGAGCCCCGGCACCCGGGGTGAAGCGACCCAGGTTGAGCCCGACGCCCACCGGGACGCGCTCGGTGTTCCGGATGGCGGGCTGGCAGAAACGGATGCCCACCTGGAACAGGTCCTTCAACTCGGCATCGGAGAGGTCGGGATACCGCTCTCCGAGATACTCCACCGTCTCGTCCAGCCAGTGCCGCTGGTCGTCTTCCGTGGCCTTCAGGACACCACACCGGTTGATGTGGCTGAACAGTTCGTCCCGGGCCTTTTCCATCGCAGTCTGTCCGGAAGCCATTCGCTCCTCCGTCAGGGGTTCTGAAGAAACACATGAGCGCGGACGCGCCCCTGGATCGTTCAGTGGACAAGCCCTTCAACATAAAGCCGCAACCCCCCTTCGAGCAAACCCTGGACGCGGTTTCCCTGGAGATCTGGCGGCAGCTCTTCACCGCCCTGGCGGAGGAGATGGGGGCGGCCCTCCGGAGGGCCGCCTTCTCTCCCAACATCAAGGAGCGGCAGGACTACTCCTGTGCCCTCTTCAGCCCCGACGGGACTGCGGTGGCACTGGGGGATCACATGCCGGTCCACCTGGGGGCGATGCCCATGGGTGTGGAGGCGGCACTGGAGCTCCTGGGGCCGCTGGACCCCGGGGATGTGGCGTGCGTGAACGACCCCTTCCGGGGGGGCACCCACCTCCCGGACATCACCCTCATCGCCCCGGTCCACGAAGAGGGTCTGCTGCTGGGGTACGTGGCCTGTCGGGCCCACCATGCGGATGTGGGGGGCGTGTCTCCGGGCTCCATGCCCCTGGCCCGGGAGATCGTCCAGGAGGGGCTGCGGATCCCTCCCGTGAGGCTGGTCCGCCGGGGCTCCATCGAGCGGGACCTGGAGCGACTGATCCTGGCCAACGTCCGGACGCCGGAGGAGCGCTCCGGAGATCTGGAGGCCCAGTTGGGGTCGCTCCACGCCGGGGCCGCCCGGCTGAGGGAGTACGTGCGGCGTAGGGGGGCTCCGGCGGTGCACCGGGCCATGGAGGAGTTGGTGGCCTACGCCGATCGCCTGGTGCTGGCGGGGCTGGCCCGGCTCCCCCGGGGGCGCTACGCCGCCCGGGACCAGATGGAGGATGACGGGTTCGGCTCCGGACCGCTGGCGGTGGCGGTGGCGGTGGAGGTGCTGGGGGAGGGGCGGGTGCGGGTGGACTTCAGCGGGACCGCGCCCCAGGCGGCAGGGGGGATCAACGCCGTGCCCGCCATCACCGCCTCCGCCACCCGCTACGTCCTCCGGTGCGTGGTGGAGGACCTCCTGGGGGAGCCCCTCCCGGCGGGTGGTGGACGGATGGCGTCAGTGGAACTGGTGCTCCCGGGGGGATCGTTGGTGGCGGCTCGCCCCCCGGCCTCGGTGGCCGCCGGGAACGTGGAGACCAGCCAGCGGATCACAGACGTCCTCTTCGCCGCCCTCTCCAGGGCCCTCCCCCTCCGGGTCCCGGCGGCCTCCCAGGGGACCATGAACAACCTCTCGGCGGGGGGGATGGACCCCCGAACCGGTGTCCCCTTCGCGTACTACGAGACCGCCGGCGGGGGGATGGGAGGGGGAGCCGGAGGACCGGGGCTGGCAGGGGTCCACACCCACATGTCCAACTCCCTGAACACCCCCGTGGAGACGCTGGAGCATGCCTATCCCTTCCGGATCCACCGGTACATGCTCCGGCGGGGAAGCGGCGGGAGGGGAACCCACCCCGGCGGGGAGGGGCTGGTGCGGGAGATCGAGTTCCTCTCCCCGGCGGAGGTGACCATCCTCTCGGAGCGGAGGCTGACCGGTCCCGCCGGCGGGCTGGGGGGGAAGGCGGGACGACCGGGGGCCAACACCCTCATCCGGGAGGGGGAGGAGCACCCACTCCCTTCCAAGGTTACGTTTTCTGCCCGGTCCGGAGATGTGGTCCGCCTGGAAACCCCCGGAGGAGGGGGGTGGGGACCCGTCCCGTCGTGATGCGCCTGCCCCGGAGCGATCCGCCAGGCTCCCGGAGAGGCATCGAACCCCACCGAACCAGGATGGACGAACGCCGATGGAACTGCAGCTCGCACTGGTCTGCGATGACGCCCGCACCACTCCCGAGGGGAAGCTGGACGTCCATGGGATCTTCAACGACCTCTACGCCCCCGGATTCCCCGCCAAGCAGCAGCACATGGTCCTGGTCCTCACCCTGGAGTGGGACCGGGAGGATGTGGGGCGCATGCTGTTCAAGGTGGAGCTGACGGATCCCACCGGGCGTCCCACCCTCACGGTGGAGGGGCAGTCGGAGGTGGACATCCGCCCAGCGGATCGCCCCCCCGCCCGGACCCGGCTCATCCTCCCCCTGGAGGAGGTGATCTTTCCCCAGCCCGGGCGCTACCAGTTCAACATCAAGGTGAAGGGGCGGACCCTTCCCGGGCCGTCCATCTACCTGGTGGACACGTCGGACGCACCGGAGGGATCCGTTCCCGGGCGGCTGGACGAAGAAGGGGGCTGATCCACCGGGACGGGGCGGGCAGCCGGAGCCCGGGGCCCCGGCCGCCGCCTCATCCCCCCAGGGTCATCTTCGCCACAAGGAAGAGGAACCCGGCGGTGACCCCCAGCCCCGCCTCCCACTCCCGGTTCTGCCGGTAGCGGTGGAGGGAGAAGCGGGGTGCTTCGGTGGTCCCCTCGGGGCGCCAGGGAAGGGGCCGGGGGAGGAAGAGGGGCACGGCGGCGGCATAGGCCCGGTAGTCCTCCCCGTAGCGCTCCTCCAGGAACTTCGCCTCCACCATGGCGGTCCGGGTGTAGACCAGCAGGTAGAAGGTGAGGAAGATCGCCACGAAGAGGGGCACCCCACCGGCGATGGTCACCCCCAACCCCATCAGGAAGCTTCCCACGTAGAGGGGGTTCCTGACGTGGGCGTAGGGCCCCGCCACCGTCAGCGTGGAGTCCTTCCGGATGTGCCCTGCGGCCCACCCCCGGATCAGCGCCCCCAGCAGGGCGGTGGCGCCTCCGGCCAGGAGGGTGGTGGGGGTGGGGCGGGCGAACCAGAGGAAGGGGAGGACCAGGAGCCAGGCGACTCCCAGCCTGACCTTGCGATCGGAGAGCTTCAACGCGATTCCGAAGGGGCTCGGGTGGTGGTGCCCGGAGGCGCGGAGAGCTCCGCCATGTTCAGGGGGCGCAACGGCCGCCCCTCCTCCAAGGAGCGGAGGTGGAGGGAGAGACTCCCGAAGGACACCTTCGATCGGAGGGACACCAGGATCCGCCGGTGGTCGTCGGTGAAGTGCAGCTCCGCCTGCCCTCCCTCGGAGAAGAGCCCCCGGGTGCGGATGATGGGCTGCACCACGATGGTGTTGAAGGTCCCGGCCGGCACCTCCACACGGTCCTTCCGCAGCACCCTCACCACCACGGGATTCCCGCTCTCCCGGAAGTAGAAGGGGAGGGTGTACACGTCCCCCACCTCCAGCGGGAGGGTCCGGACGTAGTACACGAAGGCCACGTCGTCCAGCGGGGTGGCGGAGGCCAGCTCCCCGGTCTCGCCGCTGTCCTCCCGGAGCCAGGTCATCTCGTCGGGGAAGAACTCCCAGTGCCTCACCGCCTTGTAGCGCACCTCGTTCAGGTCGGTGTGATAGCGGTGCGAGTAGAGGTCCGACACGTCCAGCCAGGACTGCCAGCGGTCATTCACCCGGGCCCCGGGGATGCCCCCCTGGATGGTCCAGTCGATGCGGTAGGCCTGGTTTCCCCGGACCCGCTCCACCCCCGCCACGGACATCCGCCCCTCCCCCACGCTGAGGAACCCGAACTTCACCTGGTAGGTGGCGGTCTCCCCGGGGCCGAAGGGAACCGGTGCATAGGGACTCTCGATGCGCTGCGCCGCCTGGGGAGCAGCCGATCCAGGAATCACCACCTGCCCGGCCAGAGGCACGGCGGCGGCCGGCCCGAGGGCCAGCAGCACCAGGGCGAGACGTCGAAGGCCCATCAGGCCGCCGGTTCCTGTTCCACGGCGGGCCACTGCACCCGCCCCCGGAGGGCCAGGAGGGTCCGGAAGGCATCCCATCCCCGGAACCGGCTCTCCCGGGGGAGATCCTTGTAGCGCAGGTGGACCGGGGTTTCCTCGATCCGTCGGGCAAAGGGGGCCACGACGCTGAGGATCTCCAGATTCGCCGCCCACCCACCAGAGGTGGTGAGGGGCCGATCCCCCCACTCCCGCAGCGCCTTCCGGAGGCTCACGATCCGATACGCCCGGAGGCCGCAGAAGGGATCCGACACCGGGGCACCCCGGAGGGAGCGCCCCATGAGGAAGCGGGCGCCCCGGCGGGCCCAGACACGGGGTCGGGGGGTGGGGTCCCCGGGGCTGTCCTCCTCACGCCCCACCACGATATCCGCGCCACCCTCCAGCGTCTTCACCAGGGGAACCAGGAGTTCGGGGCTCTCGGAGAAGTCCCCCTGCAGTGTCACCACCGCATCCCGCTTGGGATAGCGGGACTGGTCCACGGCGGTCTTCAGGAGCCGCTCAAGCGCCCGGCCATACCCGATGGGGGTCTCCTCCCGGAGCACCGTGAGGGGGATCACACGACGATAGCGATCCAGCGTCTCGGCCGTGGCGTCCGAGGAGGCGTCATCCAGCACCAGCACGTGGTAGTCCCGGCCGAAGTCCGCCATGACCTTGCGGATCTTCCACAGGAGGGGGCCGATGGTGGCCTCTTCGTTCCGGGCAGGGATGCAGAGATAGAGCATGGGACCTTATACGTCTCCAGAAGGGGACGGTTCCTGGGAGGGGCGGGTCTTCCATCGCTTGTGGAACCAGAAGTACTGCTCGGGCGCCGCCCGAATATACCGCTCCAGGATCTCCGTGCAGGATTCCATCACCTCCCGGATCGCCTCCTCGGGCTCCCCATCGGTGGAAACCGGGACCTCCTGGAAGTGCACCCGGTAGCGGCTCCGGGCCCCCGGCTCCCGGAGGCACATGAGGGTCACCACCGGCGCCCCGGTGCGCAGCGCCAGGAGTCCCGGGCCCCGGGGGGTGGAGGCAGGGATCCCGAAGAAGTCCACGAAGATCCCCCCGGAACGGACGTTCTGGTCCGCCACCAAACCCAGCCCCCGCCCCTCCCGGAGGGACCGGAGACCCTGCCGGGTGGCCTCCCCCCGGGGGATCACCCGCATCCCCAGGCGATTCCGGATGGCCACCAGTTCTGCGTCGAAGAGGGGATTGTGCTGCACCTGGGCCACCACATCCACCGGAAGGTTGGCGATGGCCAAGGCCCCACCCCCCACCTCCCAGTTCCCCAGGTGTCCCGCCATGATGATCACCCCCTGTCCCCTCCCGAAGGCCTCCCGGGCCACCTCCACCCCCTCCAGAGCCACCCGACTCCGCAACCCCTCCAGATCCGTCCGGGCCAGCCGCAGGAGGGCCACACCCTCCCGCCCCACATGGCGGTAGGCCCCCCGGGCCACCCGGTTGCGCCATGCACGGCTCTCTCCGGGGAAGGCCCGGGCCAGGTTCTCGTCCACCACCCGGCGACGGATCCGGAAGAGGGTCCCCGCCAGGTGGCCCACCCCTGCACCCAGCGCCAGCCCCACCGGCTCGGGGAGGAGCCAGGCCCCCAGCGACAGGACCCGGAAGCCCAGGAACTCCAGCCGGTGACGCAGCCTTGGTGTCTTCACGACCCCCTCTCCACCGACCGGTAGACCGCCAGATTCCCCTCCACCGTGGCCGCCGTCTCGAAGTCCCGCAGGCGCTCCCGCTGCACCGCCACCAGGGCGCCGCGGAGGGCGGGGTCATCCCGGAGCTCCAGGACCCGGGCGGCCAGGGCGGCGGGATCCCCTGGAGGAACCAGGCCGCCCCCAGCGGGCCCGTTCCGGAGGGGATCCAGGACCTCCCGGGGCCCGGCGGCGTCGGCGGCCACCACCGGCAGGCCGGCAGCCATGGCATCCAGGAGACTGGTCCCAAGCGCCTCGTCGGTGGAGGGGAAGACGAAGAGATCCAGCTCCTGGAGGAGGCGGCGGGCGTCGCGGATGGCCCCGGTGAGGTGCACCCGGTCCGCCACCCCCTCCCCCTGGATCAGCCCCTCCAGCCGCCCCCGCTCGGGTCCCTCTCCCACGATGGCCCACACCACCCCCGGGGCCAGGGCGGCGGCGGCGGGGATGACCCCCTGCCCCTTGTACGGGTGGAGGTGCCCGATATTCCCCACAAGAAAGGCGCCAAGCTCCAGATGGAGCCGGCTCCGGAGGGGCGGGTCCAGGGGGGGAAGGGCCTGGACCTCCCCCACGTCGATCCCCGAGGGCACAAGATGGATCCGCTCCGGGTCGATCCCCGACGCCACCAGCGCGTCGGCCACGGTGCCGGAGATGGCCACAATGGCATCCGCCCGGTTCCACTTCCCCGGGGAGGTGGCATAGTGCACTCGACGGGAGGCCACCACCGGGACGCCGGCCATGCGGGCGGGGAGGAGGGCCACCTGCAGGGCGTGGGCGTCGTGGCAGTGGACCACCCCGAAGGACCCGATGCTCCGCCCCACAGCCCACAGGGCCCGGGGGTCGGCGGGGCCGCTCCAGGAGATCCCCTCCACCGGGAGTCCCTCACTCCGGAGGCGCTCCTCGGTGGGGGTGCCGGCGGGGCAGAGCATGAGCTGGCGGACCCCCCGGGCGGCCAGTCCCCGCATGAGGAGCCGGGCCTGGTTCTGGCCCCCGGCCCACTGCCGCCCGGCATCCAGGTGGAGGACCGGGGTCAGGGGACCGGGCACCCCGTACCCCTCCCCATCAGCCACGGGGCAGGTCCACCGGGAGGTCCAGGGGAGCAGGGTCGAGGGGAAGAGAGCCTTCCCCCGGGGCTCCCCGGGCGAACTGGAGATCGTGTAGATGCCGGTACACCCCTCCGGCCTCCAGGAGCTCGTGGTGGCTCCCGGACTCCCGGATCCGTCCCCCGTCCAGCACCACGATCCGGTCGGCTCGCTGGATGGTGGAGAGCCGGTGGGCGATGACGAAGACCGTCCGCCCCTCCAGCAGCCGCTCGATGGCGTCCTGCACCAGTCGCTCCGACTCGGTGTCCAGGGCGCTGGTGGCCTCGTCCAGGATGAGGATCGGCGGATCCCGCAGCAGGGCCCGGGCGATGGCGATCCGCTGCCGTTGGCCGCCGGAGAGACGGGTCCCCCGCTCCCCCACCACCGTGTCGTATCCCTGGGGGAGCGCCTCGATGAAGGTGTGGGCGTTGGCCGCCCGGGCGGCCCGCTCCACCTCCTCCGTGGAGGCTCCTGGGCGACCATAGGCGATGTTGGAGCGCACCGTGTCGTGGAAGAGGACTGTGTCCTGGCTCACCACCCCCAGCAGATCCCGGAGGGAGCGCACCGTCACGTCCCTCAGATCCACCCCATCCACGGTGATCCGCCCCCCGGAGACGTCGTAGAAGCGCCCCAGGAGGTCCACCAGTGTGGACTTCCCCGCCCCGGAGGGTCCCACCAGCGCCAGCACGCTCCCGGCGGGGACCACCAGGTCGATGTCCGAGAGCACCGGCTCGCCCGGCTGGTACTCGAAGCGCACCTCCTCGAAGCGGATCTCACGGCGGAACGCCTCCAGGGGGCGGGCCCCCGGACGGTCCCGGATCTCCACGGGGGCGTCCAGGAACTCGAAGACCCGCTCTCCCCCCACCAGCCCGGGCTGCACCAGCGCCGGGAACTTGGCGATGTACTTCACCGGGGCGTAGAGCTTCAGGGAAAAGGCCAGGAAACCCACGAACTCCGCCCCGCTGAGCTCCTGCCCCACCACCACCAGCCGGGCTCCATACCAGAGGATCACCATGGTCCCCACCGCCACCAGCATCTCGGTGAGGGGGCC
>CAYQVI010000040.1:0-20493 GCA_964420725.1 uncultured Gemmatimonadaceae bacterium
CTTCGGTGGCGAAGGTGAAGGGGATGTCGTCGTGGGTGTCGATGGTGAGGACCCGCTCATGGATGGCCCGGGCATCCACCGCGCCGCCGCCGGCGGCTTCGGGGGTGCCCCCGGCGTCTCCTCCCCCGCATGCCGCCACCAGAAGGGCCAGAAGCGCGGCGGTTCCTGGCATCGCACGGCGGGAGACCCCCGCAAGCTCCGGGGAGGACCGTCTGGCGGGCGGGATGGATGCGATGGGGACCATGGGAACGGCTCCGGCCTGGGGCGTTCGGGGGGTGCGCTGGGGCGGGGGGAACAGGTGAGATTGCAGCCGGGGAGGGCCTTCGTGCAAGGGTGTCCCCGGGCAGCCCTCCTCAGCGGTAGCGGGGGCGGACGTCCTGGTTGAAGCCGGGGCTGGTCACCTCGATGTTGTCCAGGTCGTAGAGCCCGCCCCCCGCCGAGATCTCCTCGATGTGGTTCAGGTGGTATTTGGCATTGGCCCCCCCTCCGATGGCCAGCTTCCCGGCGAAGGGGGCGTATCCCTTCCTCATCCGCCCCAGGTTGGACACCGACCAACCCTCGGCCAGCTCCGGAGTCCGGGCCACGATCCGCCAGAACATCTCCCGGAATTCCCGCCAGTTGTCGAACCAGACCCCCCGCATCCGATCGGCCACCTGGGCGGGAAAGAGCCCGATGCGCCCGCTGGGATCCAGCCAGCGCCCCCGGATCCGGGGGAGGCGGTCGCCGCCGTGGGCGAATCCGGGGATCCCCCTGAGTTCGGTGGAGCTCAGGGTGCTCCACTCGTTCTCGAGGTCGATCTCCGTGAGGGGGTCGACGGGGAAGCGGGCCATGGGACCTCCGGAGCTGTGGGGCGGTGCCCGGACCTGGGCGTCCTGCAACAATGGGGCTACCCGGCTGGGTCCGCGAGTCCGGCCTCAGCCGGCTCCCGGGGCAGAGACCCTCCCTTCCAGCGGCCAGTGGTCCGAACTCCGCTCATCGTCCAGGCGGCGGACCCCGGCGGTGCACCCCTCCGGCAGGCGGAAGAGGAGATAGTCCGACTGGCGGTCCAGCCCCAGCTCCCAGTGGTGGGTGGGGCGGTTCTCCAGGGTGACGGGTTCCGGGAGTTCCCGGCGGAGTCTCCGGACCGCCCCCTCCGACTGCTCCCCCCACCAACTGTTCAGGTCCCCCCCCAGGACCAGCGGGGTGGGGAGGGAGCCCGGGGAGCCCAGCCGGTGCAGGAGGTCAGCGGCCTGGGCCTCCCGGGCGGCACCGGGGATCCGCCAGAACCGGGACCAGGGCGCCCGGTTCTCCAGATGGACGGAGACCAGCCGCAGGGGGACGGTCTCCTCCTGGATCCGCACCTGCACCGAGGCCGCCACGGCGGCCCTCCGCTGGCGCTCCACCGGAAGCTCAAGCACCGACGGATCCGACAGGGGGAGCGAGGAGAGGATGGCGTTGCCCCGATCCTCCGGGGGGTCCCCAGGGCCGCCACTCCGCATGGAGGGGGCGTAGAGGAGGGCGAGTCCGGCCTCCAGGGCCAGGTGGCCGATGTCCTCCCGGATCCGCCCGGGGGGGAGTGGATCGGCGATGCGCCCCGCCCAGCGGCTCCCGGGAGGGGGATGGGAGGGGATGTCTCCTCCCATCCGCACGGCCTCCTGGACCAGAAGCACGAAGTCCTCTCCCTCCGCCTGCAGCTCCTCCACCAGCCCCCGCAGGTCCCCGGCCCCCACCCGGATGTTCCAGGTGACGAAGTGGAGCTCCTCCAGCGCCGGAGGGGTCCCGGGGTCCAGGGGTCGGGGGTGCCAGACCGGCGAACCGGTGGCGGCCATCCAGGGGGCGGCGCCGGGGGGAACCTCCCGGTGCTCCAGCGTCCCCGCCGGGTGCCCCAGGGGGTCCACCGCCGCCAGGGCCCCGGAGCCGGAGGATGAGGGAGAGGCGCTCACCACGGGATGAGGGCGTACCCCTGGTTCTGCCGGGTCACCAGCGTGGTCATGGCGGAGAGGGCCAGCTTCACCCCGGGGAGCAACTCCTCCCTCCTCAGCCCACGGCTGGCGGCGGTCTGGCCGCAGAGGGCGATCTCCACCCCGGCGTCCAGGAGGGCCCGGATGAGTTCCGCGTTGGGGTTCTCGATCCCGTGGCGTTCCCGATAGCCGGCGTGGTCCAGGAGGTCCTTCCCTGCGGCCCCGTGCACCGCCACCACCACGTCCAGGTTCTCCAGGGGAACGCCGGCCTTCACATGCATGTTGAGGAACCGGGCCACCGTCTCGAAGCGGGTGCTCCGGCCGTCGGGGGTCCCTGCGGCGTCGGCGATATCGAAGATCACCCGGTACGGCACGGAGAGGGGCGTGGGGTAGTCGGGGTCGGGGACGTCGAAGGTGGGACCGAACCCCTGGGTCACCGGGCCGGTGCGGGGGGCGGTCTGGGACGACACGCCGGGGGCCGCCAGGAGCAGAAGGAGGAGCGCCAGGGTGGCCGGTGATGGGGATCCACGGCCGGGGGAGCGACGCTGGGAGGAGCGGTCCATGGTCCTTGTCCTGCTGATGGCGTGTGGAGGGAGGTCCGGAACCCGGAAGTTGGTCGTCCAGGGCCGGCTTCGATACCCCCGACGCCCCTCCCTCAGCCCGCCGCGCCCTCTCCCCGTCCCAGGGAGAGCCGGATGGAGAGGGCCACAAGGACCAGGACCGCCGCCGTGACCCCGTACATCCCGCCGGAGCCCCAGGTGCGGAGCAGGGGCTGGGTGGCCAGGGGGGAGACGAACTGACCCAGGAAGAGGGCGGTGGTATAGCCTCCCAGTGCCCGCCCCCGGAGGGAGACGGGGACCTCCCGGGTCAGCCAGACGCCCATGGCGGGGAGCACCAGCCCGAAGCCTGCACCGGAGACGGCCAGCGCCGGAAAGAGGGTGGCGGGGCCCCCCGCCAGCGCAATCCCGGTGAAACCCAGCGCCGAAACCAGGAATCCCCGGAGGATGACGCTTCCCGGAGCCAGACCCTGGTTGAATCGGGCGGCCACCAGGGAGGCCCCCGAGAAGAAGAGGGAGGTGGTGCCAATGGCCAGCCCCGCCAGGAGCGGTCCCTGTCCGGAGAGCTCCGCCAGTCGGAAGGGGATCTGCACGGGGATCGTGTAGAAGGCGAGCTGGAGCAGAAAGCCCACCAGGTACACGGGGAGGACCACATCCATGGGGAGGCGGGCCCGGAGTGGCGGGGGGTGGCCCCCGGGTGGGGTCTGGCCGGCCCCCTCCCCCCGCAGCGGCTCCCACAGCAGCGCCAGCACCGCCGGAAGCATGCCCAGCGCCAGCAGGTAGACCAGAAACGGGCCCCGCCAGTCCACCCCCGCCAGCACACCTCCCAGGGTGGTGAAGATCACCCCCCCCAGCCCCATGAAGGCCGCCTGGACCCCCAGTACGCGGGCTCGCTCCTCGCCGTCGAAGTAGTCCGCCAGGAGCGCCGTGACGGCGGTCATGACCCCGGCCACGGCCAGCCCCAGGAGGGCCCGGCTCACCAGGATCCCCTCCAGCGAGGGGAGGAAGGCACCGGCGCTCCCGGCTACCGCGTAGAGCGCCATGGACCAGGCCAGGAGCCCCTTACGCCCCCGGCGGTCGGCGAACCATCCCGCCAGCGGTGCGCCCATGACGATGAAGAGGGCGGGCATGGTGAGGACCAGTCGGACCAGGAGCTCCACCCGGGGGTCCTGACCGAAGTGGTCCCGGATGAGGGGGAGGGAGGGGGCCACGATGGCACCGGCCATCACGGTGAGGGTGCTGGCAAGGAGGAGGGTGGCCAGGACGGGGACGTTCCGCGCCCGGGGGTCGGTCCCAGGGGAGTGGGAACGGCGCGGGGAATTGACGGATCGGGAGGGCATGGGCGGGGGCCGGATCCAGCGGGAGGGGAGCGGCGCACCGCAGGGTGCACGAAGCTCCACCCTGCGGGGGGTCGGATCAAGTGGCATCGGGGCGGGGGGGGGTGGAACCGCCCCCCGGGGCTGGCGTCGAAGGTGGGTGGAGCGTCAGTTAGATTCCCCGTCGAGCGTCCGACGGCCGGCCTCCACGGGGGTGCCGTCGGGCGGAATTGAGGCCCCTGCGGAGTGCGGATGAAGCGGATCCTGGTGACCGGAGCGTCGGGACAGATCGGAACGGAGCTGGTGACGATGCTCCGGGACCGGGTGGGGGCGGAGAACGTCACCGCGTCGGATATCCGCCGGCCCCCTGGGGAGGGAGGAGAGGGGGGCTTCCGGGACGACGGCCCCTTCATCCACCTGGACTGCACCGACGCCGGGGCCATGGAGAGGGTGGTGGCGGAGGGAGGGTTCGACACCGTGTTCCACCTGGCGGCGGTCCTCTCGGCCGCAGGGGAGAAGGACCCCGTCCGGACCTGGGGCGTCAACATGGACGGGCTCCGGAACGTCCTGGAGGCGGCCCGGCTCCACGGATGCGCCGTCTTCACCCCCTCCTCCATCGCGGCCTTCGGGGTGGGGGCGCCCCGGGACCCCACCCCCCAGGACACCGTGCAGCGCCCCACCTCCATGTACGGCGTCACGAAGGTGGCGGGGGAGCTGCTCTGCGACTACTACCACAGGAAGTTCGGCGTGGATACCCGGGGGGTGCGCTACCCGGGGATCATCTCCTGGCGGACGGCCCCCGGGGGGGGGACCACCGACTGGGCCGTGGAGATCTTCCACGCCGCGGTCCGGGATGGCCACTACACCTGCTTCCTGGGGCCCGACACCCAGTTGGACATGATGTACATGCCGGACGCGCTCCGGGCCGCGGTGGAGCTGATGGCTGCGGACGGCTCCGGACTGGAGCACCGCAACGCCTTCAACGTCACGGCCATGCAGCTCACTCCCCGGGGGATGGCGGAGGTGATCGCCCGCCACGTCCCCGGCTTCCACGTCTCGTACGAGGTGGATCCGGTGCGGCAGGCCATCGCCGACTCCTGGCCCCGCCGCCTGGATGACTCCGCCGCTCGCCGGGAGTGGGGATGGGCCCCCTCCTTCGATGTGGAGGCCATGGTGACGGACATGTTGGAGAACCTCCGCAGCCGGGCGCCCGTGGGATGAACGCCCCGGGGTGGCGCCCGCTGCCCCTCCTCCTGGGGCCCATGCTGCTGGCGGCTTGCGATGGGACCGATATCCGGGCCCCCGCGCCGGAGGTGGGGTCGGCCCTGGAGGCCCCCGCTCCCGACCTCCCCCCGGCCGTCCTCTCCGCCCCGGTGGTCCTGGACCTCACCCGGATCCTGGCGGAGCTGGAGGAGGCGGTCCCCGTCCGCTTCGGAGACCTGGAGGAGCGGATCGACCATCCGGAGAACGGCCGGGTGCGTGTGGCTTTCCTGGCCCGACGGGGCCCCTTCGCCACCGCCATGGTGGGGGAGGAGGCCCGGATGTCGGCCACGGTCTCCTACCAGGTGCGGGCCTGGTACAACCCTCCCCTCCTCCCCGAGGTGAGCGTGAGCTGCGGCACCGGCGAGGATGAGCCCATGCCCCGGGCCGTGCTGGAGATGCGGTCCCCCCTGACCCTGGATCAGGACTGGATCCTCCGGTCCAGGGTGCGCCTGGAGCGGCTGGAGCCTGCCTCGGACGAGGACCGGGACCAGTGCGACGTGACCCCCCTGGGAATCGGGGTCACGGGAACGGTCATGCGGGCGGCGGCGGCCCTCCTGGAGGGAGAGAGGGAGCGGATCGACGCCCGGGTGGCGGAGGTGGATGTGAGGGGGCGCCTCCAGGAGGTGTGGGAAACGCTGCAGGAGCCCCATGAACTCACCGACGGGGTGTGGCTCATGGTGAACCCCCAGGGGGTCACCCGGGGGCGCACGGTGGGGGAGGGGAGGGTGCTCACGATCCAGGTGGGGCTCACGGCCCGACCCCGGCTGGTGGTGGGCCCCCGACCCACCGTTGCCCGGTCCTCCATTCCCGACCTGCATGAGGGGGAGCTCCCGGAGGAGGCCAGGATCCTCAT
This sequence comes from uncultured Gemmatimonadaceae bacterium, assembly GCA_964420725.1. Lineage (GTDB taxonomy): Bacteria > Gemmatimonadota > Gemmatimonadetes > Longimicrobiales > Gaopeijiaceae > CAYQVI01. The sequence continues at coordinate 5,930 of CAYQVI010000040.1, forward strand.
CGAAGGGGTGGCGCTCTACACGAGCGTGGGGGAGCGGCTCACGGAGGAGCTGGGGGGGCAGGAACTCTCCTGGGGGGGGAATACGGTGCGCCTTCTGGACCTGGGTCTGCACCCCATCGGAGGGGGGCAGGTGGCGCTTGAGGTCTCGTTCGACGGCTCCGCACGGGGGACGGTCTTCCTGGTGGGGACACCCCGGCTGGATCGTGGGGCCGGGGTGGTACAGGTCCCGGATCTGGAATTCGATGTCCGGACCCGGAATCTCCTGGTGGGAGGGCTGGCCTGGCTGGCCGGCGGCAACCTGGAGGCCTTTCTCCGGGAGCGGGCCCGGGTCCCCGTGGAGGAGATCATGACGCTGGCGGAGGAACAGCTCCACCGGGGAATCAACCGGTCGCTCTCCGACGAGGTCACGGTGGAGGGGGAGGTGCTGGGCTCCGACCTCCTGGAGGTGTTGGCGGACGGGCCCGGGCTTCTGGTCCGGGCCAGCGCCAGCGTTCGGGCCGTGCTCCGGATCCAGCAGACAGAGGAACCGCCTCCGGAGTCCTCCGTGGTGGAGCCCATCAGCCCCGCTTCTCCAGGAGGATGACCTCGAAGAGACGCCCCAGGAGTGCCCCCTCCCGGTGTCGAAGCTGGAAAGGGGTCCCCTCCAGAAGGGGCCCCAGTTGCCGGGTCAGGCGGGTGGCCACCACCCGGGCCGGAAGGTCCAGCAGTCGCCGGAGGAGGGAGGGCCGCCCGCCGTCCGCCACGAACTTGTCCAGGACGCTGGCCCTCCCGCCGTCGACCAGCACCCGGGCGGCCTCGGTGATGCACCCCCGGGGGTCCGGCACCACGGCCACGATGAGGTGGAGTAGCACCAGATCGAAGGACCCATCGGGGAACTCCAGCGCTGCGGCGTCCATCACCCGGGCATCCACCGTACGTCCCAGCGCCGCCGCCCTGCGCCGCGTCCGCTCCACCATCCCCGGGGTGATGTCCACCGCGGTGACCGTCACATGGGCCGGGAGGTGGGGGAGGTCTGCCCCCGTCCCGCACCCTACGATGAGGACCCGCTGCCCCGGCTCCGGGTCGAGGAGTTCCACGGCCCGTCGCCGGGGAGAGGCGAAGCGCACGAAGGTGTCGTAGATGGGCGCGATGGCCGTGTAGCGGATGCGGTTCCAGCGAAGCGGATCCAGCGGGTGTCTCCCTGGACGATGAACGCAGGATGAACGTCGGGGTCACACGCCTGGTATATTCGCCCCGTCCGGGTGTGTGGACCACCACCCCCGCCTCGACCCCTGCCCGACGGTGTACAGCCCGGGCGAACCAACCGATCGAAAGGATGTGGAGCATGCCCCTCGACCGCATGGAACGAGCGCTCCAGGCCCATGTGGCCGACCTGGAGGAGAAGGGAACGGCCAAGGGACGGGAGTTTGTGGTGACCCGGGTGGTGCCCCCCACGGCGGCCAGGGGTCCCCGCTTCCACCTGGAGGGGGAGGGGGATCGGGAGTTCATCCGGATGAACTCCAACTCCTACCTGGGGCTCTCCTGGCTTCCCGAGCTCCGGGAGGCGGAGGAGCAGGCGGTGCACGACTTCGGCGTGGGCCCGGGGGCGGTGCGTTTCATCAGCGGAAGCTACCGACCCCACGTGGAGTTGGAGACCCGGCTGGCGAACTTCCACGACCGGGAGGCGGGGATGATCTTCTCCTCGGCCTACGCAGCGGTTCTGGGGACCCTCGTGCCCCTGATCACGGCGGAGACCGTGGTGGTGAGCGACGCGCTGAACCACAACTGCATCATCAACGCCATGCGGCTGGCCCGCCCCATGGACAAGGTGGTGTATCCCCACCTGGACCTGGGGGCGCTGGAGGCGGGGCTGGAGGCCCACGCCGGGAAGGCCCGGCGGGCCCTGGTGGTCACCGACGGCATCTTCTCCATGCGAGGGGTGCACGCCCCGCTGGACCGGATCGTGGAGATCTGCCGCCGGTACGACGACCGTTATGAGGAGAATGTGGTCCTGGTGGTGGACGACTCCCATGGCGTGGGGGCCTTCGGGACCCGGGGGCGGGGGACGGAGGAGTTCACCCACTCACCCCCTGCCGACGTCCTCATCGGAACGTTGGGGAAGGCCTTCGGGGTCAACGGGGGCTACGTGGTCTCCACGGCGCCGGTGATCCGCTTCCTCCGGGAGTCGGCCCCCACCTACATCTATTCCAATCCCATCACCGTGTCCGAGGCCGCTGCCTGTGTCGCCGCCCTGGAGATCGTGGATTCCCCCCGGGGGGTGGCGCTCCTGGACCGGCTGCGAACGCTGACCCGGCGCTTCGAGGTGGGGCTGGTGGGACGGGGGTTCGAGACCCTTCCCGGGGAGCATCCGGTGGTGCCCCTCATGGTACGGGATACCGCCCGGACCCGGGGGCTGGTGGAGCATCTCTTCCGGCACGGGATCCTGGCCACGGGGCTCACCTATCCGGTGGTGCCCCGGGGGGACGAGGAGATCCGCTTCCAGGTCAACGCCGACCACACCGAAGGGGACATCGACCATGTCCTGGAGGTGTTGGGGCGCTTCGGTAGAGCGCCATGAACAGGAATCTCGCCTTCCGGAAGGTGCACTACTGGGGCTCGGTGATCATCGCCGTCCCCGTCCTGGTGATGATCGTCACCGGGGTACTTCTCATGCTGAAGAAGAACTGGTCGTGGGTGCAGCCCGTGGAGCAGCCGGGCTCGGGTACCGTCCCCACCATCGACCTGGAGGCAATCCTGGCGGCGGCGGGGTCGGTGTCCGAGTCGGAGATCCGGGGGTGGCCCGATGTGGACCGCTTCGACGTGCGGCCGGGAAAGGGAATTGCCAAGGTCCAGTCGGTGCACAACCGGGTGGAGGTGCAGGTGGACCTGGCCACGGGAGAGGTGTTGCAGTGGGCCATCCGCCGGTCGGATCTGCTGGAGACGCTGCATGATGGATCGTGGTTCCACGACCGGGTCAAGCTGGGGCTCTTCCTCCCGGCGGGGGTGATCCTCCTGGGACTCTGGGTCACCGGGATGTACCTCTTCTTCCTCCCCATCGTGGTCCGAAGGAGACGGCGACGGAATCCACCTGCCCCCAGACGGGTGGTGACCGCCGGGGATTAGGGAACCAGGAGGCTGGCGCAGCAACGCACCAGAGCGCGGCAACCCCGGGAGAAGGAGGGGGGAGGGGGCGTTTGACTGGGGCCGGTACAGGCGAGACAATGCCCGTGTCGTCCGGAGTCCCCACGCCTCGTCGCCCCCACTGTGGAGCTTCACTTGATCCCCCTCCGCTTCCCCTCCCAGGAGCGCTTCGCCGCGCTGCGCTCCCTGCTGGCCTCCCAGGGCTTCACTGCGGAGGGGGTCACGGAGCGCACCGGCGCCCCCAGCATCTATGCCTTCCAGGCGCTGGCCCACGGGCGGGAGGAAGGGCGGGAACTGGAGACCGGCCTCGACGTCCTGATCCGCCTCTTCCTGGACGTGGAGGAGGTCCCCCGGGCCAACGTGGACGCCCTCCTGGGACCCGACGCGGGCCCGCTGCTGGAAGAGTTCGGGCTCCTGAGGAAGGGGGGAGCGGTGGGGCATGTGGAGGGGAGCGTGCTCCTGTACCCAACGGCTGGACCCTGGGTGGTCTCGGACCGGATGATCTCCCCGGACCCTGATGCCTCCAGGGACGGCTTCACGGTGGACGCCGTCTACCCGGCCATCACCCGCTCGGCCATGGTCTTCCTCTCCACCCTCCCGGACCGGCGCTGCGGAGCCTTCCTGGAGCTCTGCTCCGGAACCGGGATCGCCGCCCTCCTGGCCGCCGACGGGGTGGCGGACGAGGCGGTGGCGGTGGACATCACCGAGCGCTCCACCGTATTCGCCCGCTTCAACGCCGCCCTCAACGGGCTGGACAACGTCACGGCGTTGGAGGGGGACCTGTGGGAGCCGGTGGAGGGGAGGACCTTCGACTGCATCGCGGCCCACCCCCCGTACATGGCGGCCCGTCGCCAGAAGTTCATCTATCGGGACGGCGGGGAGGACGGGGAGCAGATCACCCGGAAGATCCTGGCCGGGGCGGGGCGGTTCCTGGCGCCGGGGGGAATCCTCCACTGCACCTGCATGCTGACGGATCGGGCGGGGTCGACCCTGGGCGAACGGGTCCGGGAGATGCTTGGCCCCGACAGCGACCACCTGGACCTCTTGATCCTGGAGAACAACCGGGTGGACCCCTGGTCCCACCTCACCTCACGGCTGAACCGGGCGGTGGGGGAGCAGGTGTCGGAGACGGTGGAGCAGATCCAGGCGTTCCGGGAGATGAAGGTGGAGAGCATGGTGTTCTCCACCGTGGTGGTGCGCCGCCACGACGGCAACCGACCCCCCATCACACTGATCCGGGTCCGGGGCCCCGGGACCCGCTGGCCCCAGTTGGAGTGGGCACTGGAGCTGGGGGGGAGACTGGCCGACCCCGGCACCGGAGTGTCCTGGGTGGCCGGGGGCTCCCCCCGCCTCTCCCCGGAGGCCCGGCTCCACATCCGGTACCGGGCCGCCCCCGGGACGGAGGAGCCATGGACCGCCGAGGCGGGCTACCTGCAGGTGACCCACCCCTTCGTGAAGGGGGGAGACGCCACCCTGGCGGTGGCTCGCTTCCTGGGGCTCTGCGACGGCAGGACGACACTCCGGAGCCACCTGGAGCGGATGCGGGAGGCGGGGGAGGTTCCTCCGGACCTGCCCGAGGAGCAGTTCGTGGCGATGGTGCGGGGGCTCCTCGAGATGGGGATGCTGGAGATGGAGGACCACCCGGTGCCTCCGCCTCCCCGGGACCCACCGGGGGCCACCGTCATGGAGTGAGGGGCTTCAGGAGGCGGGCCAGCCTCCTGAGGTCCTTCCTGGGGAGCGGGAGGCAGAAGGTCTGCATCGCCCGGTCCACGTCAGGGCGAAGGCGCTCCAGAAGGGCCCGCCCCGGGGGGGTGATGCAGGAGAGGCTCAGGCGCCGATCGCTGGTGGTCCTGAGCCGGGACACCAGCTCACGCCCCTGAAGCCGATCCAGGAGACGGGTCACATCGGGGGATCGGGCGGCCAGGCGCCGGGAGATCTCCCGGCGTGGGAGCCCTTCCTCCCCGGCCCCGGCCAGGATGCGCAGGACCTCGTACTGGTCCCGGGTGATCCCATACCGCTGGCAGACGCCATCCAGCTCCGCAGAGAGGAGCCCGGCCGTTTCCAGGAGGTGGTTCATGGCCCGCCGGGCTCCCTTCCTGACCCTGGGGGGATCGGCGAGATCCGGCTCGCTCTCCCCTGTACCGTTTTCGCCGGCCGTTCCTTCGGGTGTCTTCGAAGCGGCATGGTTGCGGCGGGAAGCCATCGATGGGAGATCCTGGGGGTGTGGGGGAAGGGTGGCCCCTCCTTCCGGAGACGAAGCCGGTTCCTGTTGGCAGGGTGATGCCCGGGCGGCCCACTGTCAACGATGGGGATCCGGGCCCGGCCGTGGGGGGAGGGATGGGCCGGTCCCGGTCCCTGTCGCAGAGAGGCCGCCGGAGCCATTGTTACGGCAAGCCACGTTCACCGTCGCAAGGCCAGCGTATGCTTCCTCGACATCTCGCCACCCGCTATCTGGTCCCTCTCCGGGAAGGGGGATCGATGCCCGCGGTGGTGGAGACGGAGGAGGGGGGGACCTGGGTGGTGAAGTTCAGGGGAGCGGGGCAGGGGCCCCGGGCTCTTCTGGCGGAGTTGATCGTGGGTGGGCTCGCCCAGGCGGCGGGACTTCCCATGCCGGACCTGGCCCTGGTGGAGGTGGACCCTGCACTGGGCCGGGGTGAGCGGGACCCCGAGATCCAGGATCTGCTGAAGGCCAGCCACGGGGTGAATGTGGGGCTCCGGTACCTGGAAGGGGCTTTCAACTTCGACCGCCGGGCGGCGGGTGAGCTGGTGGCGCCGGAGCTGGCCGCGGATCTGGTCTGGTTCGACGCCCTGGTGACGAACCCGGACCGGACGGCCCGGAACCCCAACATCATGATCCACCAGGGTCGACCCTGGCTCATCGACCACGGGGCAGCGCTCTTCGCCCACCACGCGTGGAGCCGGGTGGACGAACTCCGCACCCGCACCCCCTTCGAGGCGATCCAGGATCATGTCCTCCTGGATCGGGCCTCGGATCTGGAGGCGGCGGATGCCCGCCTGACGCCGCGGTTGGGAGAGGCAGTGGTGGAGGGGGTGCTGGCCGCCCTTCCGGTGGACCTTCTCCTGGATCCCCTGGTAAGGAACGAATTCGAGACGGCGGATGCCCACAGGGATCGCTATCGGAGGTATCTTCTCGAGCGGCTCCGGGGGCCCCGCCCCTTCCTGGCTGCAGCGGTGGAGGCCCGGGAGCGGGTCCTGCGGGAGCCCGGGCGCAGGCTGGAGTCCCGGCGGTGAGCCATGGGTCGGCGCCGGAGGGTTGGATCGCCTTCGACTATGCCATCCTCCGGGTGGTACCCCGGGTACACCGGGGCGCTGCGGTGAATGTGGGGGTGGCCCTCCACGCCCGCACGGTGGAGTTCCTGGACACCCGGATCCGGTGCGACCCGGAGTGGTTGCAGGTCAAGATCCCGGAGTTGGACTCCGATCTTCTCCACAGATACCTGGACACGTGCCGCGCCATTGTCATCGGCGATGACACCGCCGGGCCCGTGGCGCTGGCTCCTGCTTCGGAGCGGTTCCACTGGCTCACCGCCCCGCGGTCGGACGTGATCCAGCCGTCACCCGTGCATGGCGGGCTCACCCGGGACCCTTCCCGGGAGCTGGAGCGGTTGTTCCTGGAGTACACCCTCGATTGAATCCGTCCGGCAGCCTTACAGAGTCCACATGACGAGGCATGGCATGGTGAGGTACAGGGGACGCCTGCAGTTCAGGGCTGCCATCCTGGTGGCCATTGCCTCCCTCCCCCTCCTCTTCCTCACCATGACATCGGCGCTGGAGCACCGCCGGCATCTCGAGGAGGAGATCACGGGTCGGTCCGTGGCCCTGGTGGGGAATCTGGCGGCGGAGGTGGAGCGGTTGGTGGATTCCTCCCGCCTCGTCCTGGCGGCGCTTTCCCGGGTTCCCGAGATCGCCGATCGGACTCCCGGGGCCTGCTCGGCCTTTGCTCTGGACATCATGGAGGACTTCCCCCAGTTCACCAACCTGGGGGCGGTCACCAACGAGGGAGAGGTCTACTGCAGCGGGCTGGACTCCATCGGCGACCCCGAATCCCCGGCGACGCTGGACGGGAGGGCGGTGGAGGCTGCGGTGCGGGCCGCACTGCAGAGCCGGGAGTTCGCCGTGGGGGGGTACGTGGTGGGTCGGGAGAGCCTGCGGGTGGTGGTTCCGGTGGCCCTCCCCCTGGAGAACGGGGAGGGGGTGGTCTTCGCGTCCACCGATCTCACCTGGGTGGGGGATGCCCTCCGGCGCTTCGCCGCCCTCCCTGAGGGTGCCGTCCTGGCCCTTTCCACGCCCGAGGGGGTGGAGCTCACCCGCAGCCCGGCGGATCGCACCGCGCCCCATGTGACCAGTCCCAGCTTCCTGGCGGCCGTGGCCACCGCCACGGAAGGGGAGGGGGGAGCGCTGAGGGTGGGTGGGGCGACGGGGAACCGTCTGGTGGCGTACCAGCGCCTCCCCACGGGCCACGCGGGCAATGTGGGGATCCTGTCGGTGGCCATCCCCTCGCAGGTGGCCTACCGGGTCATGGCGGAGGGGCTCACCCGGAACCTGTTCCTGGGGGGATTCCTGATCCTGCTGGCCAGCCTCCTGGCCTGGACGGGAGCGGCTGCGCTGATCCGCCGCCCTGTGGAGCGACTGGTGGGGCTGGCCCGGCGCCTGGCGGACGGCGAACTGGAAGCCCGGGCCGACGTGGATGGGGCGGAAGGGGAGCTGGGGGAGCTGGGGACGGCGCTGAACGAGATGGCGTCGGCGCTTCAGAACCGGGAAGCGCTCCTGGAGGAGGCCCGGGAGGCGCTCATGGAGAGCGAGCAGCGGTTCCGGGCCATCCAGGAGACCTCCCCCGACGCCTTCGTCCTCACCAGGTCGGTGCGTTCGGAGGGGGAGGGGACCATCGAGGACTTCCGGATCGTGTACGCCAATCCTGCCGCCGAGGCGATGCTGCCGCCTGGGGTGGGTTCCCCCCTGGGCCGGACGCTGGCGGAACTGAACCCCACCATCCGCTCGGAGGGGCGTCTGGCCGCCTTCCGGGAGGTGGTGGAGACGGGGATGCCGCTGAAGATCGAGGTCCCCATGAGTCGCCTGGAAGGTCCGCCTCGCTGGGTGCGGATCACCGCCGTGAAGGTGGAGGACGGGGTGGGCGTGGCCTACTCCGACATCACCGAGAGCCGGGAGCTGGAGGAGCAGCTCTTCCAGGCCCAGAAGCTGGAGGCGGTGGGGCGACTGGCGGGTGGGGTGGCCCACGACTTCAACAATCTCCTGACGGTCATCGCCGGGACCACGGACCTCCTGCTCCTGGACCTCAAGGATGAGCCCGAAGTGGAAGAGGGGCTGCATGAGATCCGCCTGGCCGCCTCCAGGGCCTCGGAGCTCACAAATCAGCTCCTGGCCTACAGCCGGCGCCAGTCGGTCCAGCCCCGCCTCGTGAATGTGAACGATGTGCTGAAGGAGATGGACGGGATGCTGCGAAGGCTCCTGGGGGACCGGGTGGCCCTCACCCTCCGCCTGGATCCGGAGTTGAACCCCGTCCGGGTGGATCCAGGCTACCTGAGTCAGGTGGTGGTGAACCTGGCGGTGAATGCCCGGGATGCCATGCCCGGAGGCGGAGAAGTGATGATCTCCACCACCTCCGAGACCCTTACGGAAGACGACGTCCGCACCCGTCCGGATGTACTCCCGGGCTACTACGTCGTCCTTGCGGTCCAGGACTCGGGGAAGGGGATCCCCGACCAGATCCGGGGGAGGATCTTCGAGCCGTTCTTCACCACCAAGCCCCGGGGGGCCGGGACCGGCCTGGGACTCTCCACGGTCTACGGGATCGTGCGTCAGAGCGAGGGACATGTGGAGGTGGAAAGCGTGGAAGGCAGGGGAAGCACCTTCCGCGTTCTCCTCCCCGGGGTCGAGGAGTGGCCCGATTCCCGTGTCCATCAGAACGAGTTGATCGCCATGGGCTCCGAGACGGTGCTCATCGTCGAGGATGACCAGGAGGTGACCACCCTGGTGGGGGGGATCCTCAGACGCTTCGGCTACGAGACCCTGGCGGCCGGGGGCGCCGAGGAGGCATTGGCCCTCTCCCGCTCCCACCCCGGCACCATCCACCTGCTCCTCAGCGATGTCATCGTGCCGGGGGTCAGCGGACTGGATCTCGCCGACCGGCTGGTCCGGGAGCGACCGGGGTTGAAGGTTCTGTTCATGTCGGTACGCACCGATGACGTGGTGGCGGCGGCGGGGCTTGGGGGGACCGCCCACCTCCTGGACAAGCCGTTCACCCCGATCCGGGTGGCCCGCCGGGTCCGGGACATCCTGGATGGGCCCGGGGGGGGGAACGGAGCCCGGGACTAGCCGCCGGACGTGGAGGGTCCGGCCCCGCAACCGTTGCTGGAGAGGGGTCCGATCCCCAGGTTGGAGTCCGCACCAGGTCCCTGTGCGCCCCGGGAGTCGGGGTGGTTCGACCTGGATGGACCGGAACGAGGAGAGAGAGGCAATGGACCGACGGGGTATGCTCCAGGCGTCTGGGCTGCTGGCTGCGGGTGCCGTGGTGGGGACGACCTTCGCCAACCGGGCCGGTGCCGCCCCTGCCGGGGAGACGCCGGGGTCGCTCCCCTTCGAGGTCCCCCTCATCACCGTCCCCATCGTGGGAGGGAGTGACCTCTTCCCCGTCCGTCGGATCTACTGCATCGGGCGGAACTACGCGGCCCACGCCATCGAGATGGGATCGGATCCCACCCGGGAGCCCCCCTTCTTCTTCCAGAAGCCCGCCGATGCCGTGCAGGTGGTTCCGGTGGGGGAGACGGCGGACCACCCCTACCCTCCCCTCACCAGCAACTACCACTACGAGATCGAGCTCGTGGCGGCCCTCCGGGAGGGAGGAAAGAACATCCCCATGGCCTCGGCCCTGGACCTCGTGTTCGGCTACGCGGTGGGGCTGGACATGACCCGCCGGGACCTGCAGGACGCCATGAAGGCGGAGGCGAAGCCCTGGGAGGTGGGGAAGAGCTTTGATCGTTCCGCGCCCATGGGACCCATCCACAGGGTGGAGGAAGTGGGCCACTTCACGGAGGGTCACATCCGACTCAGCGTGAATGGGGTGGTGAAGCAGGATGCGGACCTGACACAGATGATCTGGCAGGTGGCGGAGCAGATCAGCAAGCTCTCGGAGGCCAACGAGTTGCGCCCCGGCGACCTCATCTTCTCGGGGACCCCCGCGAATGTGGGTCCGGTGGTCCCCGGGGACGTGATGGTGGGGGAGATCCGCGGACTCCCCGACCTGATGGTCCGGGTGGTATCCCCCCTCTGATCCCCCGGGGGATGCACATCCCGGGAGGGGTAGATGGCCCTGGATCAGCCGGAGGGGACCTTGCTTCGACAACGGTGTAGGCCGTAGCAGGGGACCCTCCCGGGGAGGCGTCCCGCGCCCCGCACCAGGAGGTTCCGATCCAGGATCCCAGAATCAACGATCAGATCCGCATCAGCCCCGTCCTCCTCATCGATGAAGAGGGGGAGAAGGTGGGGATCGTGGCTACCGACCACGCCCTGAAGCAGGCGGAGGAAAGTGGTCTCGACCTTGTGGAGGTGGCCCCCCAGGCCCGGCCCCCGGTGGTCCGGATCATGGACTGGGCACGGCACCGGTACGAGCGCCGGAAGGCGGCCAAGGAGGCCCGGAAGAACCAGCACCGGGTGGAGTTGAAGGAGGTCCAGTTGCGTCCCCGGACCGACGACCACGACTTCCAGACGAAGCTGAAACGGGCCCGGGCCTTCCTGGAGGAGGGGAACATGGTCCGGGTGGTGATGCGCTTCCGGGGACGGGAACTACGGCGCCCCGAGGTGGGGGTGGCCACCCTGGACCGGATGCTGGAGGCCACGCAGGACCTGGCCCGGGTGGACCATCGGACCCGGAATGTGGAGGGTCGCCGGTTGGTGGCCATCCTCGAGCCCCAGTCGTCGTGACGCCTGCCAAGGGGGGCGCTCGGGCGCCGCCCCCCCCGGCAGGCTCCTAGTCCCCGCTCAGCGACTCGAAGCGGCCGGTCTTCCGATTCTTCCGGACGTCGTTCCAGGGGAAGCAGCGCCCATTCATGGCCACGTAGACACCGGGCGGAAGCACCTGCACGAAGGAGAGGGCGCTCCCCAGGTTGAACAGGCCGTCCGAGCTGCCGAAGGCATACGGGATCATGGCGCCGGTCAACACGACCGTCTTCCCCTCCACCGAAGAGGCCAGGGCCGCTGCCGTCTCCACCATCGTGTCCGTGCCGTGGGTGATGACGATCCGCTCTTCCGGCGCCCGCCGGCAGTTCTGGGCGATGGTCTCCCGGTCCGCCTCGGACAGATCCAGGCTGTCCACCATCATCAGGGTCCGGATCTCAACGTCCACCCCGCAGCGACCCCGGCGGAGCATCTCCGGGAGGTGGGTATCGCCGAAGTCCAGGGTGCCCCGGATCTCGTCGTATTCCTTGTCGAACGTCCCACCGGTGACCAGGATGCGGATGGACATGGGGTCGAGGGGTGTCTGGTTGAGGTGGAGGCCCTTTCCCGGGGCCCGGGATCCCGCCCGGGATCCGGTTCCGCCTCCATGATAGTGGATCCACCCTTCCCTGGTGCGGGAGCCCTCCTCCCGACGCAGCCGGCCCCTGGACCCTTGCGGTCGCGGGTTCTGGGGCCCCACTTCGGAAGAAGACCTCATTCCCTCCCCCGACCTCCGAGAGATGTCATGACCAGCCGGCCCTCCCTCCGCGGTGTCCTCTCCCTGGCCCTCCTCCTGGTGGCCACCGCCTGTACCGGGGAGTCCGCCGATCTCGGCGATGCGGATCAGACGGCGACGCCGGACGCCGGCCCCGCAGTGCCCCCGGCGGCCACCGGAGAGGTATTGCCGGCGGCCCTCCTGGGAACGGCCCCGCCGCCCTCCGGTGCCACGGTGGACTACGCGGAGACCGATCCCGCCGCACGGGGATATCTGGCGGTGCCGGAGGGGGAGGGCCCCTTTCCGGCGGTGATCCTGATCCATGAGTGGAACGGGCTGGTGGACCGGGTGCGGCAGGTGGCGGACGCGCTGGCGGCAGAGGGATATGTGGCGCTGGCGGCGGATCTGTTCCAGGGGCGGACCGGATCATCTCCGGAGGAGAACATGGCCCTGGTGCAAGAGGCCCGGGCAGAGCCTGCCCGGATGATCGCCAACCTGAACGACGCGGTGGCATACCTCAGGGCCCGCCCCGATGTCACCGGCCGGGTGGGGGCGATGGGATGGTGCTTCGGCGGTGGCGTGGCGCTGAGCTTCGGCCTCGATGGGGTCAACCATGAGGCCACGGCCATCTTCTACGGTCAGCTCGTGGACGACCCCGCCCGCCTGGCCTCCCTCCCCCACGAGGTCTACGGGACCTTCGGCCAGTTGGACAACGGCCCCAGCCCGGAACAGGTGGCGGCCTTCGCGGCGGCGCTGGAGCAGGCGGGTGTGCCCAACGACCTGCACATCTACGACGAGGTGGGACACGGGTTCTGGCTCTATGTGGACCAGGATCCGCAGGTGCGCTCCGAGCCCGCCCTGGATGCGTGGGAGCGGCTCAAGGCCTACCTGCAGCGGACCCTGGGCTGACCGCGTCCCCCGGGCGGCGTGGGCTCGGGGGGGCTCCTGATAGCAGGTCAGCGGGCCCCGGTGAACTCCCATGTGGGGAAACGGGGATCTCCCCGGACCGGATCCAGGAGGGGGTCCGCCCGGTGCTCGAACAGGAAGAGGGGATCCCGGTTGTCCCGGGCCTCCTCCAGCGCCTGGATGGCGGCGTCCGCGTCTCCCAGCAGGGCGTAGCGCTGCGCGATGAAGTACTCTCCCCGCACCGGGGTCCGACCGCTCCGGAAGATGGCGATCTCCTCCTGGAGCGCCCCCTCCCAGCCGTTCCGCTCCCAGGCCTCCCGATGGCGCTGCACCGTGGCCTCCCCCAGCCCCCAGTCGGCAAATACCCGCCCCTGGGCCTCCACCGCCTCCAGGTGGCGTCCATTCAGGGCGTGACAGCGCCACGCCAGGCCGTGGGCGTCTGCGTACATGGGGTTGAGCTCCAGGACCGCCCGGGACTGCTCCAGGGCGCCCTGGCAGTCTCCCGCCCCCACCAGCGCGTATCCCAGCGTCAGGATCATCACCGGGGAGAAGGGGTCCACCCGGCGGGCCAGCCGGGCCGCCTCCAGGGATTCCTGGGGTCGCCCCGCCGCCTTCAGGGTCAGGGCCAACCAGGCCTGGGCCTGGGCGAAGCTGGGATTCAGTCGTACCGCCTCCTGCAGACTCTCCTCAGCAGCGTCCAGGTCCCCGTAGGCCTGGAGCATGAGGAAGCCCAGCGAGGCGTGGGCCTCGGGTAGACGGGGATCCAGTTGGAGTGCCCGGCGAGCCGACTCGCCGGCCCGGGCGTAGGCATCCTCCCACGACAGGGGGGTGGCCCCGTACCCCCGGGCCACGGTGTAGGCGTCCGCCAGCGCCGCATGGGCCAGGGCGAAGTCCGGAGCCAGGCGGACCGACTCCTCCAGGTACTCGATGGCCAGGGAGAGGCTCTCCCTGGAGCGGGTCCGCCAGTGGGCCCGCCCCTGGAAGTAGGCCTCCTGTGCCGCGGGATCCACCGAAGCGGCGGTGGTGGACGAACGGCTCCCGGGGTCCATGGCCACCGAGATCTCCTGGGCGATGGCGCCGGCAACCCGCCGCTGGAGGCCCAGCGCTTCCCCCAGCGACCCCTCGTAGCGTCCGGACCAGATCTGCCGCTCCGGATTGGCCTGCACCAGGCGGACCACCACGGCCACCGAGCCCAGGGAGCGCTGCACCGACCCCTGCACCACGGCGTCCACCCCCAGGTCCCCGGCAATCCTGGACAGGGGGGCCCGGCTGTCCCGGTAGCGGAGGACGGAGCTACGGGAGATCACCGACAGCCCCGGGAGCCCGGCCAGTTCAGCAATCAGGGCGTCGTGGAGGCCGTCCACGAAGGGCTCCCGGGTCGGGTCCCCCGTCTGGTTCGCCAGGGGAAGGACGGCCACGGACCGGATCTGTCCCAGAGGCGGCCCGGGGGATTCCTGGGTGGACCGGAGGGCCATGGTGCTGGTGAGGAAGATGAGGCCGACCCCCAGCACCAGGAGGACCAACTGGCCCGGGGGACTCCCCAGCCATCCCACGATTCCCGGCTCCCGCTCGCCGCGGCTGGCTCGGAGGGACTGCAAGAACCTGCGGATGGGCATGGCGCCTGGAATCAGGGAAGCGGACCTGCCGGATGATGGGCTCCCAACAGGGTCGGCCCCCCGGTGCCGAACAAGCTGAGTCCCCGGGGAGGGAAGTGCAACACGTGGGGCACATCCCTTGCCATCATGTGACACAAAGAAAGACCGCTGCCCCGCCCGGAGGCGGGACAGCGGTCAAAACTCCACCGTGGTGGAGGGTCCTGATCAGGCCGATCAGGCCCTGGAGACGTTCTCCG
>CAYQVI010000041.1:0-20375 GCA_964420725.1 uncultured Gemmatimonadaceae bacterium
ACCCTCAACTTCCCCCCCAACACCGAGTACCTCTACAGCAACACCGGCTTCACCTACCTGAACACCCTGGTGGAGCGCCTCACCGGGCAGACCTTCGCGGAGTTCACCACGGAGCGGATCTTCCGTCCCCTGGGGATGACCAACACCCAGTGGCGGAACGACTACACGCGGGTGGTGCGGGGGCGGGCGGCGGCGTACCAGCCGGATGACCGGGGAGGGTGGTCCGAGCAGATGCCCTTCAGCACCCTCCACGGCAGCGGAGGGCTCCTCACCACGGGGGACGACCTCATTCGCTGGACGGAGGCCCTCCACGGGGACCGGGTGGGGAAGCCCGGCTTCCTGGCAGAGATGACCCGCAGGGCCCGGCTCAATGACGGCCGGGACCTCACCTATGCCCTGGGACTCACCGTGGCCGACTACCGGGGGGTGCGGGAGGTGAGCCACGGAGGCTCCACCGCAGGCTACCGTGCCTTCCTCTCCCACTACCCCGAAACCGGACTCACGGTGAGCATCCAGTGCAACGCGGCATCGGCGGATGCCGGAGGGCTGGCCCGGTCGGTGGCGGAGGTCTTCCTGGGGGATGCCCTCCAGCCTGCCCCGACGCCCCCCGCTCCGGTGGCCATGACGGACGCCGAACTCCAGCGCAGGGGTGGTCTGTACCACGACCCGGTCTCCCAGCAGGTGGTGACCCTCACCCCCCGGGACGGGCGCCTCATGGGAGGAGGACTCACCCTGATCCCCACCGGGGGTGATCGCTGGATCCAGGCAGGGAGCGGCGCCGTCCTCACATGGACTCCTCCCCGGGGGGATGAGCCGGCTCGCTTCTCCACCACCGAAGACGGGGGGCGCACCCTCGTGGCCCACACTCCCGTGACCCTCTCGTCGGCCGACCTCGAGGCGATGGCGGGAGAGTACCACAATGCGGAGATCGGCTCCTCGGTGCGCCTGGCGGTGGAGGACGGTGGGCTGGTGCTCCGCTACGCCCCGGGGGTGCGGGTGGAGCTGGAACCCGCCTTCCTGGACACCTTCACCGGTGGGGGCCGGACCCTTGTGATGGCCCGGGGTGCAGGGGATGCGGTGGACGGGTTCGCCTATTCCGCAGGGCGGGTCCGGAACATCCAGTTCCAACGGGTTCCGGAGGGCGGGTCCCGCTGAGTCGGAGGACGCCCCGCCGGGTGCCCGGGGGTGGAGCCCTCCTGCTTCTTCTGTATCAAGGGTGCTTGCGTCGTGGAACGGATCGATGCATTCTGGCCCAGAACCGGGTCAGGAGATGACGTGGCAGGCCCCTGCACGCGAGGGACTCCCCCGGTCTCTGCATCCCCTCCAACCGCAGGAGCTCCTGTGGATACCCACCCCCTGTCCAGACGGACGGCTTCGACGAGCCCGCGCTGCTTCCCCTCGGTGGGAGCGCTGTCCGGCCTGATGCCGGCGCTGGCTTTCGGCCTGGTCCTCTCCCTCTTCCCTCCTTCCCTGTCGGCCCAGGAACGGACGGTCTCCGGGGTGGTGACCGACGCCCGCACCCTGGCTCCCGTGGCCGGTGCCCAGGTGAGCATCGAGGGGACCGGCGTGGGGGGACTCACGGACGCCGGAGGACGCTTCCGGGTGTCGGGGATCCCCGGAGGCGGAGAGAGTGTCACGGTACGGGTCCAGTTCATCGGGTACCAGACGGCCACCCAGGTTGTACGGGTGGGAGACTCGGCCATCCGGATCACCCTCTCCCAGGCCGCCATCGAACTGGACGCCCTGGTGGTGACGGGTACGGCGGGTGCCGTCCAGAGGCGGGCCATCGGGAATCTTGTGACGCAGATCGATGCCGCTTCCGTCACCGAGATCGCCCCCATCCCCGACGTGGGGATGCTCCTGAATGCCAGGGCACCGGGGGTGGTGGTCCAGCCGGGGAGCGGGATGTTGGGGGGTGGCTCCCGGATCCGCATCCGGGGCGCGTCGAGCTTCTCGTTGAATGACCAGCCGCTGATCTATGTGGACGGCGTCCGGATGAACAACGAGGTCAACTCCGGCCCCGCGATCCAGGGCTTCGGAGGGGCACCGATCACACGTCTCAGCGACCTGAACCCCGCCGACATTGAGAGCATCGAGGTCATCAAGGGGCCGGCTGCCGCCACCCTCTACGGCACCGAGGCATCCAACGGGGTGATCCAGATCATCACGAAGAAGGGGGTGGTGGGGGACCGCCCCCGGATCAACGTGATGATGCGACAGGGAGCCACCTGGTTCGGCAATGACGAGAACCGGATCAACTCCGGCTTCTACCGGGACGAGAATGGCGACCTCCAGGAGTTCAATCTGGTTCGTCAGGAAAAGGAACGGGGCACTCCCATCTGGACCACCGGCCATCTGCAGGGGGCGGGGGTGGATGTGAGCGGGGGGAACGCCGCAGTTCGCTACTTCGTGAGCGCGGTGTACGACCACGACAACGGGATCGAGCCCACGAACCGGGTGCGACGTCTGAGCACCCGGGTGAATCTGGCCTTCCAGCCCCACTCCTCCATGGATGTCAGCACCAACATGGGGCTCATGTCCAGCACGATCCATCTGGCCCGGGAGAACAATGGCGGGACCTGGTTCAATACCCGCCTGGGCTCTCCCGTCTCCCGGAACGCCACCCGCCGGGGCTTCTGGTCCGTACCCCCGGAGGCCACCTGGTCGGCGTTCGAGGATTTCCAGGAAGCGCGGCGGTTCACGGTGGGTGTCCAGATGAACCACCGCCCCTTCTCGTGGCTGACGCAGCGGGCCACCATCGGGACGGATCTGACCTTCGAGAACAACCAGCAGATCGTGCCCCGCATGAGCGAGTACAACGCCCAGTTCTTCAGTGCGGCGGCAGCGGCGGGGTCCAAGTCGGTGGTGCGCCGGGACGTGACCAACACCACGGTGGACTATGGGCTGACGGCGGCGTTCGACGTGAACGAGTCCCTGAACTCCTCCACGTCGGCGGGCTTCCAGTACTACCGGAAGTACTTCGACGTGGCCAGTGCCAATGGCCGGGAGTTTCCGGCGCCGGGCCTCACGGCCGTGGACGCCCTCGCGGTGAACTTCGGCGGGAACAACTCCGAGGAGAACATCACCGCAGGGGTCTACCTGCAGCAGCAGGTCTCCTGGCGGAATCGGGTCTTCCTCACCGGAGCCGTGCGAGCGGACGACAACAGCGCCTTCGGGGAGAACTTCGAACTGGTCTACTACCCCAAGTTCAGCGGAAGCTGGGTGGTGAACGAGGAGGAGTGGTTCTCCATCGACGCCGTGGACAACTTCCGCCTCCGCTTCGCCTACGGCGCCTCCGGGCAGCAACCCGAGACCTTCGCAGCGCTCCGGACCTTCCAGCCCATCACCACCGGGGCCGGAGGTGCGGCCCTCACCCCTGCCTTCATCGGGAACCCCGACCTGGCGCCGGAGCGGGGACGTGAACTCGAAGTGGGGTTCGAGACTTCGCTCCTGGATCAGAGGCTGGGGCTGGACTTCACCTACTACAATCAGCGCACTCGGGACGCGATCCTGCTGCGCCAGCAGCCTCCCTCCCAGGGGTTCCCGGGGAGCCAGTTCGTGAACGCCGGTGAGATCGCGAATCAGGGGGTCGAGGTTCAGGTGAGCACCACGCCGGTCCGACGGCAGGGGCTGGATCTCACCACCCAGTTCAACCTCTCCTGGAACGAGAACGAGGTCATCGACCTGGGAGGGGACGAATTCATCTCGCTGGGTACCCAGCAGCACCGGGTGGGCTTTCCCATTGCGGGGTGGTTCGAGCGCAAGGTGGTCAGCGCAGGTGTGGACGCCCAGGGGCGCCCCATC
The DNA here is from genome assembly GCA_964420725.1 of uncultured Gemmatimonadaceae bacterium. Taxonomy (GTDB): domain Bacteria; phylum Gemmatimonadota; class Gemmatimonadetes; order Longimicrobiales; family Gaopeijiaceae; genus CAYQVI01. The sequence continues at coordinate 3,805 of CAYQVI010000041.1, forward strand.
GATGTGATGTGCGACGGTGGGACCGGGAGGCAGGGGCTGGAGCAGGGGGGGGCAGCCGTACCCTGTGCACAGGCTCCCCGGGTGTATCTGGGGCCCTCGCAGCCCCGGTGGGAGGGATCCGTCGCCAGCACCCTGACCCTCTGGGACCGGATCAGCCTCTACGGGCTGGTGGACTTCAAGCTGGGCCAGTACAAGGACGCCAGCGAGTCCAACGGCCGGTGCGTCACCCGCCGGATCTGCTACGAGAACTTCTTTCCGGAAGAGTTCCCCATCTTCAATGCGGAGGTGGTGGATCCCAACATCTTCCCCACCAACCTCCGGATCCGGGACGCCAGCTTCGCCAAGCTGCGGGAGGTGTCCGCAAGCGTCCAGCTCCCCGAGAGCTGGGCCGGGCGCGTGGGGGCCAGCCGGGCCAGCGTACGGATCGCGGCCCGGAACCTCTTCATCTGGAGCGACTGGCCCCTGGCAGACCCGGAGTCGTTCAGGCTGAACAATCTCCACCTGCGAAGCGAGCAGGAGGCCATGCCCCAGCTCCACCAGTTCGTGACGACGATCAACTTCACCTTCTGAGGAGCGCCCAGTGAGAATGTCGAGCGAAGGATCGAGGGCCCGGGGACACCTCGTGGCTGCCCTCCTCGTGAGCCTTCCCCTGGTGGCTTGCGATGGTCTGCTGGAGGTGGAGGCCCCCAGCCAGGTGCTGGCCCAGGACCTGGAGAACCCGGCCAACGCCAGGCTCCTGGTGGACGGGATCGTCGCGGACTTCGAGTGCGCCCTCTCCCATTACATCCTGGTGGGGGGGCTCCTGGGAACCGAGCTGAGGGATTCCCAGCAGACCGCCGCGCAGTGGGATTATGACCGGCGCACCCTGACGCCCCAGGGCGGCTGGTATGCCACCAGCACCTGCCAGGACCGGATGGGGGCCTACACCCCCCTCTCCACGGCCCGCTGGGGTGCCGACAATGCCCTGGAGAGGCTGGATGGGTGGACGGATGCCGAGGTGGCGGACCGGGGGCGGCTCATCGCTACAGCCGCCGCCTACTCCGGGTATTCCCATGTCCTCATGGGGGAGGGATTCTGCACCGCCGCCTTCGACGGCGGCCCCGAGTTGACCCGGGCCCAGATCTTCCAGCGGGCCGAGGAGCGGTTCACCCGGGCCATCGAGGCTGCTTCGCAGGCCGGGGCGAACGACCTCCTGAACATGGCCCGGGTGGGACGGGCCAGGGCCCGGTTGAACATGGGACAGGGCGCCGCCGCAGTCGCGGATGCGGAACAGGTGCCTGCCGACTTCGTGTGGAATGCTCGCTACAGCGGGGCATCCGGCCGGTCGTCCAACAACGTGTTCGTCCAGAACAGCCGGGCCCGGACGGTGACCATCGAGGCACCGTTCCTGGACCTTACCTGGGACGGGGTTCCGGATCCCAGGGTCGCCCTGGTGGACACTGGTGCCAACGGCGCGGACCAGCAGAGCCGCATCTATACCGCGTCGAAGTATCCCTCCGATGCCAGCCCCATTCGCCTGGCCAGGGGTACCGAGGCGCTCCTCATCCGGGCGGAGGTGGCGGGAGGCCAGACAGCGGTGGGGATCATCAACCAGCTCCATGCAGCAGCCGGGATCCCTCCCTTCCAGAGCAACGACGAGGATGAGATTCGACAGCAGGTCATCCTGGAGCGGTCCCGGGAGTTCTTCCTGGAGAGCCACCACCTCGGGGATCTGATCCGCTATGACGTACCGCTGATCCCGGAGCCGGGGACGCCCTGGCACAACGGTGCGGTGTACGGAGACACCCGGTGCATGCCCCTCCCCGATGTGGAGCGCTTCAACAATCCCACGCTTCAGGGGGGATGAATCGGTGCCCCGGGCACCGATGCACTGGTCCAGACGACCTTCCTGGCTGTGGCTGATCCTGGGTCTGGCGGCGACCGCGCCTCCGGGCTTGGGGGCTTCTGCGCTGTCGTCCGCGATCCAGGGCGAGCCCTCCAGGGGGGGCATGTCCTGGTCTGGCGAGCCCGACCCCCCACAGCCCGACCCCGCCCTCCACTCCGCCGACTCCCTGGTGGCGGACTGGGTCTCCTCCGGGCGGATCCCCGGGGCCGTGCTCCTGGTGCTGCAAAACGGGGAGCGGGTCCTGGAGAAGGCGTACGGTCATGCCCAGGCGATGGAGTACGGGGAGGGGGAGTACGGGGCTGCCCGGGCCGGCGTATCCCGCCCCGGCGCCCTGGTGCCCCGTCCCGACCCGGTCCCCATGACCACCTCCACCGTCTTCGACCTGGCCTCGGTGACGAAGGTCCTGGCCACCACCCTGGCGGTGATGCTCCTGACGGACCGGGGGGAGCTGGAGCTGGACGCCCCCGTGTCCAGCCTCCTCCCCGACTTCCGGGGTGGCGGAAGGGAAGTCATCACGCCCCGGCAGCTCCTCTCCCATACGGCGGGGCTGCAACAGTGGGTTCCCGTCCAGTACCATGCCTCCACCCCCGACGGGGCCTGGGCCCACGTACGGGACCTTCCCCTGGGGTGGCCCCCGGGAGAGGGGAGGCGCTACTCCGACCTGGGCTTCATGGTGCTGGGGCGGCTGGTGGAGCAGGTGGCAGGGGAGCCGCTGGACCTCTTCCTCCGGGAGGAGCTCTACGCCCCCCTGGGGCTGGGGGATACGGGGTTCCGGCGGCGGGGCGCGCCCCTGGATGCTCCCGTGGCCGCCACATCGCACGGCAACCCCTACGAGCACCGGATGGTGCACGACCCCACCTTCGGCTACCGGATCCCCGGCGACCCCCATGCCTGGAACGGGTGGCGGCGCCGCACCCTGGTGGGGGAGGTGAACGACGGGAATGCCTGGTACGCCTGGGGCGGGGTGGCGGGGCATGCGGGGCTCTTCTCCACGGCCCGGGAACTCTCGGTCCTCCTGCAGCTCCTCCTGGACAGGGGAGTGCACGGGGGGGAGCAGTACCTCCGTCCGGAGACCGTCGACGCCTTCCTGCAGCCGGTGGTGGCGGGACAGGCGCTGGGGTGGCAGCTCCCCTCCTGGGCCCCTCCCGGGAGCTTTGCCCACACGGGATTCACCGGGACCTGGGTGCTGGGGGTGCCCTCCCGGGGGCTGGCTGTGGTCCTCCTCACGAACCGGCAGAACGGGGGCGTCGATCCCCGGGGTCTCTATCCGGACGTGGGGCCGCTGCAGCGGGGGGTGGCGGAGGCGCTCCTGGGGGGATAGGAGGAATCAGGGCAGAGGGAGATGCTCCCCGGATCGCCAGGTCATCAGGTCGTCCAGGGTGACCCGCTGCGGTCCCTCCCGGCGGCCCGGGGGTGGGTCCCACCCCTCCCGGACATGCAGTCCCGGCCCCCTGGCCAGCGCGCCATCCCCCGGTGCGGCGGCGAAGTAGAAACTCCGGGTCATGACGACGGGAATTCCGGCAGCCGTGGCGGCGGCGACCCCCGGGGGCGAGTCCTCCAGGGCCAGCGCCCCGCCAGGGTCCACCCCCAGCGCTTCCAGCGCCTTCACATAGGCCTCGGGGTGCGGCTTCTTCCGGGCCACATCGTCGCCACAGACCACCACATCGAAGCGACGGGAGCCCCCGGGGCCCTCGAGATGCCGTTGGAGGAGCGCGTCCACGCTGCGGCGACCGGAGGTGGTGACGATCCCCTGCCGGAGTCCCCTGGCTGCCGCTTCGTCCATCAGCTCCACCACTCCCTCCCGGAGGGACACCACCCCGGAAGAGACCAGTTCCCCGTACACGGCGTGTTTCTGCCGGTGGATGCTCCGGGCCAGCGATTCCCTCTCCGCCAGGTCTACCGGGACCTCCGGCAGCTCCACCCGGCTCGCCATGTCGAACAGGATCCGTTCCAGTCCGCCGGCGATGGGGAGGAGGGCACCGTAGTGGGCCTGGCTCCATTGCCAGGGCATCCCCAGCTCCTGGAACGCCCGGTTGAAGGCCACCCGGTGCCCGTCCCGCTCGGTTTCGGCCAGTGTGCCGTCCACGTCCCAGAGCAGCGCCTGGATCATCTCGGTCCTCCGGAGTGGACAGGTCCTCCCCCTTCCTGCGGGAATCGGTTCCAGGGTGCACCCTTCCCCCGGAACGGGAGCCCGACGGTCAAGCATGGCCACTCCGGCCCCTGTCGCCCAGCCCCCCCGGAACGCCACCCCCACCCGGGAGTAGCCCGCTGCGCCATGACCATCCCTCCGCTCGATGCGATCCTCCCGCCTCTCCATCTGGCGGCGACCCTCTTCATGACCGGGGTCATCGTCTTCGTGCAGGTGGTGCACTATCCACTGATGGCGGGAGTGGGATCGGAGGGCTACCGGAGCTACCAGCAGGCCCACATGCGTCGAACGTCCTGGGTGGTCCTCCCCGCCATGGCTCTGGAACTGGGAACCGCTGTGGGGCTTACCCTCACAAGGCTGGGTACGGGGGACCAGAGGATGGCGTTGGCGGGGCTGACCCTGCTGGCGGTGATCTGGCTCTCCACCGCCACCCTGCAAGCCCCCCTCCACGGACGGCTGGCCTCGGGCTTCGACGGCGGGCTCCACCGCAGGCTGGTGCGGACCAACTGGATCCGGACCGTTGCGTGGGGGTTGCGGGTGCCGGTTGCGCTGGCGCTCCTCTGACGCATCCTTCCCAGGGACCATGCCCTCCGGGAGTCTGCGGTTCCGTATGGCCGGGAGTCGGAGGGGCGTCCAGAGGCGTCCACCCCTGCCCAGCCCCAACAGCGGCATCTGATTGCAGGAGGGTCCATTGAAGATTGCTGTGTTCAGTACGAAGCCCTACGACAGGGAAGCATTGGAGAAGGCCAACCCGGCGCACGGCCATGAGTTGACCTACTTCGAAACGCGCCTGACCGAGGACACGATGGCCCTGGTGCAGGGCTTCGACGCCGTATGCCCCTTCGTGAACGACGAGCTCTCCGAGCCGGTCGTCGCAACGCTGGCGTCTGCGGGGGTGCGCCTCCTCACCCTCCGCTCGGCGGGATTCAACCATGTGGACCTCAGGGCTGCCTCAGAGCACGGCGTCACGGTGGCCCGGGTTCCGGCCTATTCCCCCCACGCGGTGGCGGAGCACGCGGTGGGGCTGATCCTGACCCTGAATCGCAAGTTCCACCGGGCCTACAACAGGGTGCGGGAGGGGAACTTCTCCCTGGACGGCCTGCTGGGGTTCGACCTGCATGGGCGGACGGTTGGAGCCGTGGGGACCGGGAGGATCGGGCTGGAGTTCTGCAGGATCATGCGTGGCTTCGGGTGCCGGGTCCTGGCGTATGACCTGGAACCCAATCAGCAGGCCAGGGAGGCCGGAGTGGAGTACGTTCCCCTTGAGAGGCTCTTCGGGGAAGCGGATATCGTGGCACTCCACCTGCCGCTGACCCCCGATACCCATCACCTGATCAACGGCGAAGCCATCCGGCGGATGCGGCCGGGGGTGATGCTCATCAACACCAGTCGGGGGGGGCTGGTGGACACGGTGGCGGTGATCCAGGGGCTGAAGACCGGGCACATCGGGGCCCTGGGGCTGGACGTCTACGAGGAAGAGGGGGATCTCTTCTTCGAGGACCTCTCCGGCACCGTCATCCAGGATGACGTGTTCGCCCGCCTCCTGACCTTTCCCAATGTGCTCATCACCGGGCACCAGGGCTTCTTCACCGGTGAGGCTCTCCGGAACATCGCCGAGACCACCCTGGCCAATGCCACCGCATTCGAATCGGGATCCGGGGAACTGCACGAGGTGGCGCTGGACCTGATGGGTGGCGCGGACTGAGCGATGCACTCGCTGCTGGCCGCCGCGCCCATCGTCGTCATCCTGGTCCTGATGCTGGGTGTCCGCTGGTCCGCGGCCCGGGCCGGAGCGGTGGGGGCGGTGACTTCGGTGGGGATCGGCATTGCTGTGTTTGCATTTCCCCGGGTGCCGGGGGTGGGGGTGGGAGAGGGGCTGGTGGGCACCGTGGCCGAGGCTGCATTCACCTCCCTCACCATCCTCTGGATCATCGGCCCGGCACTGGGCATCCACGAACTGCAGCTCCGCACCGGTGCCGCCCACGTGCTCCGGACCACCCTGGCGGGATTCGCCCCGGATCCCCGGATCCTGGCCCTTCTGGTGGCCTGGTTCTTCGTGCTCTTCATGGAGGGGGCTGCGGGCTTTGGCGCCTCTGTGGCCCTGGCGGCGCCCTTCCTCACCGCTGCCGGGTTCAGGGCGGTGGATGCCGTGACCATCACCCTGATCGGCCATGTCGTGGGGGTGTCCTTCGGGGCCGTGGGTACGCCGATCCTGCCGCAGATGGCCTCCACCGGCGCCACGGGGCTGGAGCTGGCCCGGGCCACCGGGATCTATCACTCCCTCCTGGGCTGGCTTCCGCTGGCGGTGATGATCGGGCTGGTGCAGCGGAGCAGCGCCGCGGCTGGGAACGAAGGCGTCCGCTCCGTCGCCCTCTGGACGGGGGCTGCCTTCCTCTGCTTCACCGTTCCCTACACCCTCCTGTGGGCCTTCGTCGGGCCCGAACTCCCCACGCTGGGGGGTGCACTGGTGGGTGGGGTCCTCTTCGTGCTGCTCCTCCGATTCCGGCATTCCCCACGGCAGGGAGACACAGGCCGGGGGGAGGGAGTGGCCTCCTCCGGCCAGGTACTCCGGGCCGCCGCACCCTACCTCGTGCTGCTGGGGTTGGTGCTGGCCACCCGACTCATTCCTCCCCTGACGGGACCGCTGCAGGGGGTGCTCCTGGAGTGGGAGCTCTACGGAGCCTTCACCGGCTCCATCCAACTCCTCTATCACCCCGGCTCGATCCTTCTCCTGGGGTTCCTGGCTGGGGCCATCCTGCAGCGGTCCTCCCGGGCCGACATCCAGGCCGCCATCGGGGCGGCGACCCGCCGGCTGATCCCCGTGGCCGCGGCGTTGCTGGCGATGCTGGTGCTCTCCCGCACCATGGTGCACTCCGGGATGACGGAGACGCTGGCGGTGACGGCCGCGGCCCTGGCGGGTCCCCTCTGGCCCGGGGTGGCTCCCTTCGTGGGGGCCCTGGGAACCTTCGTCACCGGGTCGGCTACGGCTTCCAACATCCTGTTCACCGACCTGCAGCGTGAGACGGCACTGGCCCTGGATCAACCGGTGCTGGGGGTGGTGGGGGCCCAGGGGTTCGGCGCAGCCGTGGGGAACATGATCTGCCCCCACAACGTCATCGCGGCGGGGGCCACGGTGGGGCTGGAGGGGCGGGAGGGTGAGATCCTGCGCCGGACCCTCCCCGTGACCCTGGCCTACGCCGCGGCAGGGAGTGGGCTGGCCCTCTGGCTGGTGCGCTGAGCCGGGGATCCGGGAGCTGCACCGTCACCTGGAGCGCCCCGGCCTGTGTCCCGGCGGCAGGGAAGGGATCCTGCTCCGGGGATGGATCCAGCTCGGTCGCCGCACCTGCTACTTCCCGGACGGCCCGAAGCGGAAGCCCACCCCACCGGTCACGGTGACGGACGAGTTGGAACCCTCGATCCGGCGGTGGTCCCCGTCCAGGGTGGTGTCCCCGGTCACCTTGAACTCGATGAAGGGCGCCGAGACCACCCCCTTTCCGGTTCCCTCCAACCTCACCGATCCCCCGGCGGAGAGCTTTCCCGCAACCGCGGGGTCCTCGCCGGTCGTCCGGGTCCAGTCGATTCCCGCCCCCACCTCGGCTCCCACCTTCACCTTCGCCGCTCCGCCCAGGATGGTGGGGGATTCGTACCCCAGCGACAGCCTCCCCTTCGCCCCCAGGCTCCCGGTGGCCGTGCCCTCCGGCCCCAGCACCTGGGAGGCACCGGCCTCCCCTGCCACCCCCAGGCCCAGGGTCAGCGTTCCGGCGGAGGAGGGGAGGAGGGATGGCGTCTTCAGTCCCGCCTCCAGGGAGGCCTTCGCCCCCAGCGTCCCGCTCCCCTCCGGCTCGGGGCCCAGGCCCAGGGTGAGCCCCCCGGTTCCGGTGATCTTCCCTCCCAGGGTGAGTGTCCCCGCGTTGCTTCCTGTGCCCAGCTTCAGCTTCAGGAGCTCCAGACGGGCCAGACGAAGCGCCAGATCGAGTTGCAGCTTCTGGATCTCCGTGGCATCCAGCAGCGGCTCTTCGGAGGTGGAGGACCCCTTCAGCTTCAGGTCGAAGTGGTCCAGGAGGGCCACCGTCCCGAAGTTGAGGCCAGGATCCAGGGGCACCTTGTAGCTGGCCTCGAAGCCGTAGCTGTTGGACGGCTTCCCCTTCTTCGGCCCGCCGCCCCGGGACGCGCCGAGGGTTCCCTCATCCTGGCACTGGATGGTCCCGGGAGCGACGCCCAGCCCCACCGGGAGTGGGCCTGATCCCGCTCCCCCCCGGGCATTCCGACGGGCTTCCCCCTCGGTGCTCTCGCCGGCCTCCACACCTCCCCCCCGTCGCTGTTGCACCACGTGGGTCAGTTCGTGCGCAAGCAGGTCCGGTGGGGGGCTCCGCCCCGCCTCCTTCCCCAGGACGATGTGGCGACCCACGGTGAAGGCGGCAGCTCCCAGGGCCCTGGACGCCGCTCCCGCAGCGGGCCCTGAGTGGAGCCGGACCGAGGCGAAGTCGTGCCGGAACCGCTGCTCCATGGAGTTGCGCAGGCCGGGTTCCAGGGAGCGGCCCGGGGACCGGACCACCCCGTCGATCACCCCGGTGTGGAGAGCGCTGCGTGGTTTCCGGGGGAGGGCGACCGGGGGCTCCGGCGCAGCGGGGGTGCGAAGGGGGAGCGGACGCATCATGGGGATCCCCGGGACAGGATGACGGAACGGGGTGCCGGGGCATGGGACGCGGACCCCCCTCCCCTCCATCCACGATTGGAGGAACGTGCCCATCCGTGCAAGCTCCACGTGTCAGGGGGCTCGGGGGGGCGGCAGAGGGTGGGGGGGTGACAGGGTGCCGGTGGCGAGAGCCGGCGGCGGGAAGCACCTACTGCGTCATGGGCGCCAGGCGCAGCTCCTCGATGCGTCCGAAGTGCTTCGTGTTCCGGGTCAGGAGGGGGCGGTCCATGGCGAGGCAGATCCCGGCGATGGCCAGATCGGCCATGGGCAGGGTGAGTCCCTTCCCGGCCAGGCGGCGACCCACCGCCGCGGCCTGCTCCGCAGCCTCCCGGTGGAAGTCCAGCACAGCCAGGGGACGGAGCAGGTCACGGACCCGGCGGAGTTCCTCCTCGGACCGGGTACCCAAAAGGAGCTCGAACTGGACGATGGCCGGCACCGCCAGGCGCCGCATCCGGAGCCCTTCCTCCACCATGGACCGCTGGGGCTCGATCCCCGCCAGGGCGTCGATGAGGACGTCCGTGTCCACGATGATCAACGCCAGCGGCTCCGGGCGTCGGCCACCCTCTCCCGCAGCGCGGCGGCCCCCTCTTCCGGGAGACTTCCCAGCGCCTCCACCGCCTGCTCCACCGAACGATCCCGGGCGTCCACCTCCCTCAGGTAGTGGTCCACCGCCTCCTGGATGACCGAGGAGAACCCCTTCTCCCCACGCCGGGCTGCGAGTTCCAGCAGCCGGGCACGCTGGTCATTCCGGAGTTCGATGGTGGTCCGCACGAGGTCTCCTCTGCGATCGGAATGCATGCATACACATGCATGCATGCATCATGGCGGGTGGGGCCTCGCTGCGCAATCCGTCCAGGCGGTCCGGGGAGGGCTCCATCCGTGCCGGGGCCAGCTCCTCCCCGCCTCAGTCGTCCTCGTCCCCCACGGTGGCGTCCAGCCCGGAGACCGGGGTCTCCGGTCCCCAGCGGTTCCGTGCCCCCCCGGCCGATCCGCCGGCCCCCGATCCACCGGCGTTCCGGTTCCCACCGGGGGCGGCATCCGGTCCTCCGGTGCGGCTCGCCGCCGGCCGGTTGGTCCCCGTCCCGGAGGGGCCCCGGCCAGGTGTACGCCCCTTCTGCTTCATCACGAAGGCCAGCACCTCCGCCACCGCCACGTAGAACTCCGGCGGAATGGCCTGACCCACCCGGGCGGTGCGCAACAGGGCCCGGGCCAGGGGGACGTTCTCCACCCTGGGAACCCCGGCCTCGGCGGCGATCTGCTTGATCCGCTCCGCCACCTTCCGCTCTCCCATGGCCAGGACCACCGGCGCCGGGGCGATGGCAGGGTCGTACTTCAGCGCCACCGCCACGTGGGTGGGGTTCGTGATGATCACATCGGCGGTGGCCACCTCCGTCAGCATCCGCTTCCGGGCCATGGCCCGCCCCATGCTTCGCATCCGGGACTTCACCAGGGGATCCCCTTCGGACTCCTTGAACTCCTTCCGGATCTCCTCCTTGGACATCTTGAGCTTCTTCTCGTGATCCCAGAGCTGGTACGCATAGTCCGCCCCCGCCACCACCAGGTAGGCTGCCCCCGCCGAAGCCAGGAGGAGGACCGAGGTGTCCTGGATCTCCCGGGCCATGGCGGCCGGGGACTGCTGGATGAGGGTGGGGAGGCGTCCCATGAAGCCCCGGAGCGCCAGCCAGAGCACGGTCCCCAGGATCGTGAGCTTGAGCAGGCTCTTGGCCAGCTCCGCCAGGGCCCGGGTCCCCCAGACGTTCTTGGCGTTGCTGAGGGGGTTCAGCTTGCTCCACTTGGGCTCCAGCGGCTTGACGGTGAGGACACCCCGCCCCTGTGCCCCCGCCACCAGGAGGGTCACGGCGGTGGCCGCCAGGAGGACCGGCGTCAGGATCCCCAGGGTCTGCCACCCCATCTGGACCACCCGCCCCCCGATCCCCTCCAGCCCCACGGCCGGAAGGGAGGCCTGGAGGAGGGTGTGCCCCATCATGTCCCGCAGGGCCCGTCCCAGCACGCCGCCCCCCACCTGCACCAGGAGCGCCCCGGTGAGGAGGCCGAAGGCCACGTTCAACTCCTGACTCTTCGGGACCTGCCCCTTGTCCTTTGCGTCCTGTCGTTTCTTGGGTGTTGGCGCCTCGTTCTTGTCGCCGTCGTCCCCTCCGCCGTTCTCCGACATGGCTCAGCGCCCTCCCGGACCGATGAGTTCCAGGAGCGGGACGGCCCAACCGGCGTAGTCGTCAGGCCAGACCGAGAGGAGGGGCCCCAGGAAGGGGACCGTCATTCCCAGGACGATGAGCCCCAGGGCGATCTGCACAGGGAAGGCGATCTGGAGCACCTGCAACTGGGGGACGGCCCGGGAGAGGATTCCCAGCGCCACGTTCCCCACAAGGCTGACGGCCACCACGGGAGCGGAGAGAAGGAGACCCACTCCCAGCAGACGGGCCCCGATCCCCACGGCCTCCGAAATCCCCTCCGCCAGCCCGGCGAGCTGTCCCGCCGGGGCCAGTTCCAGGGAGAGGGCCAGGATCTGGATGAGGACCAGGTGGGCTCCCGTGGTGACCATGGCGGTGAGGACCATGAGCCCCATGATGTGCCCCACGATGGGGACCTGGGTCTCCGCCGAGGGGGAGAGGACGTTGGCTCCGGAAAGGCCCACCTGCACCGCCATGAGATCCCCTGCGGCCTCGGCGGCCCCCAGGAGCACCGAGGCCCCCAGCCCCAGGAGGAGTCCCACGGTGAACTCCCCCACGAAGTTGGCGGCGGTGAGAGGGACGGCGGCGGCGCCACTCGCCGGAACGGCTGCCGGCAGGAGGAGGACGGTGAAGACCAGGGCGATGGTGGCCCGCACGGTCATGGGGATGGTGCGGGCCGAGAGGAGGGGGGCGGCCAGCACCAGGCCGGTCATCCGCATCAGGAGCAGGGCCGCCGAGGAGGTGATCTCCGGCGCCAGCAGCGGGACCATGGAATCAGCCCACCAGCCCCGGGAGGCTGCGGAAGAGCTCCGTCGTGTAGCGGAGCATCTGCTGGATCATCCAGGACATGAGGACCAGGATGGTGACCCCCACCGCAATCAGCTTCGGCACGAAGGTGAGGGTCTGCTCCTGCACGGACGTCACCGTCTGCAGCACACTGATGAGGAGTCCCACCACCAGGGCCACCGCCATGATGGGCCCCGACAGGAGGAGCGTCATCCAGAGGGCGTCCCGGGTGAGGTCGAGGATCAGGGAGATGGGCATGGTCCGGGGTCGCCTGACTCAGTAGAAGCTGCGGACGAGGCTGCCCACCAGGAGCGACCACCCGTCCACCATGACGAAGAGGAGGAGCTTGAACGGAAGCGAGATCATCACCGGCGGAAGCATGAACATCCCCATGCTCATGAGCACAGAGGCCACCACCAGGTCGATGACCACGAAGGGGAGGAACAGGGCGAACCCCATCTGGAAGGCGCTCCGGAGTTCGCTGGTGACGAAGGCCGAGGTCACCACCACCAGGGGAAGCTCCTCCACCGTCTCCGGCAGGGGCTCCGGTCGGAGTTCGGCGAAGGCCGCCAGATCCTCCTCCCGCACCTGGGTCAGCATGAACTCCCGGAAGGGCCCCGAGGCACGCTGCAGCATGACCGCCTCGTCGATCTGGCCGTCCAGCCAGGGCACCAGTGCCACCTCGTTGGCCTCCTGCAGGGTGGGTCCCATGATGAAGGCGGTGAGGAGCAGCGCCATGGCCGACAGCAGGTGGGCCGGGGGTGCGGTCTGGGTCCCCAGCGCCTGCTTCAGGAGGTGCAGGACGATGAGGATCCGGGTGAAGCTGGTCATCAACAGGAGGAGGGTCGGGAGCAGGGTGAGTGCCCCCATGAACAGAACCGTTCCCACCGGCCCCCGGACCCGGAGTCCCTCGCCGTCGCCTGCGCCACCGATGTTCATGTCGAAGGTGGGAGGGGTCCCTGGCACCCGGGAGCCCTCCACGGAGGGGGGGAGCTGGGGCGCTGCAACCTGCGCCTCCAGGCCATCCGGCCCTCCCAGTGCCACCGTCGCTCCCAGGAGCCCGATCCACGCCAGGCTCCGGAACACCCGGAGGCCCCGGCGTCCCATGGCACCGGAGAGCGCCGAGGCGAAGCCCTGGGTGGAGAGGGACCGGTGAGTTCCCCCACCGATCGCTCCCCCGGTCTCGTCTGCGGCCTCCAGTTCCCCGGCCTCTGACTCCTCCAGCTCGGTCACCAGGCGCACCCCGCCCTCGCCGAACGACACCAGGAGGGTCCGGCCTCCGGCCTCCACCGTGGCGATCCCCTGTCGGGGGGCCAGATGCACCCGCCCCGTGACGATGAGGGGGGTGGTCCCACCCGGCCGGCCGGGAGCCCCCGGCATGGTGCGCTTCAGGAGCCGCACCGCCACCAGGAAGAGCCCCAGCGTCACCGCCAGCGCACCGGCCACTGGGAGGAAGGAGGCCATTCCGTTCACTGGGATCCCAGCTCCTCGCCCCTGCGCTGCGCCGGGAGGATCCGGGTGACCCGGACCCCGAACTGTTCGCCCACCACCACCACCTCCCCCTCGGCGAAGCGGCGGTCGGCCACGAAGATGTCCACGGGCTCGCCGGCCAACCGGTCCAGCTCCACCACGGAGCCCCGGCCCAGGGCCAGGACCTCCTCGATGGTCATCCGGGTGCGTCCCAGCTCGATGACCACCGGAAGGGTGAGGTCCATGAGGAGGGAGATGTCGGGGTCCACGCCTCCGGCCGCCCGGGGGGTATCCCCCAGGTCCCGGAACTCCGGGGCGGACTCGATGGGTGGCGCTTCGGTGTCGTTGCTCATCGTCTTCTCGGACTCCTTGTGGATTCAGCCGGACCGGTGGGTCCGGTTGTTTGCGACCTCGATGGTGGCCCTGAGCTCCACCGCCAGCGACCGACCCACCCGCCCGGAGGCCCCCACGAAGCGGGGCTGCCCGGCCACCAGCACCTCCAGGTGGCTGTCGGGAGACAGGCCGGAGTGGAGGATCATTCCCGGTTGCAGCCTCCCCAGGGTGTGCACCGGGACCGTGAAGGCGGGAAGCCGTGCCTGCACCAGCACATTGGCTCCCCGGACATAGCCCTCCAGCGCCTGCCGCTCCTGCTTTCGCTCGGTGCTGGTTCCCCGGATGGAGGCACTGCGCCGCTCGGAGCCGCCGGTGAAGAAGGTTTCCAGAGCTGCAAAGGGGAGGCAGAGGAGGATCAGGGAGTCCACCCCGGCGGCCTGTACCCGGAGGTTGGCCACCAGGACCGGGTCCTCCCGGGCCGCCACCTGGAGCATCTCCGGGATGGTCTCGAAGCCGGTGATGGCCAGGTCCAGCTGCACATGGTCCCTCCAGATCTCATCCACTCCGGTGACCACCCGGTCCGCCGCCAGCCGCACCACCATCCGCTCGATGGGGGTGAGGGGGCGGTCCAGCACGATGGGGTCGCTGGCGCCCCCCATGAAGCGGTCCACCAGGAGGTAGGCCAGCTCCTGCCCGACATCCATCACCCCCTGCACATCCCCCTGGGCTCCCAGGGTCAGGATGTACGAGGTGCACGGGGAGGGGAGGGCCAGGGTGAACTCGCCGAAGGAGAGCTGCTCCACACTCTCCACCTCCACGGTGGCCTGGTCCCGGATGCGACCGGTGAGCCACCCTTCCAGCCCCTTGGCCAGGATGCCGTACATGGCGGACAGGGAGCGCTTCCGGTCCTTGGAGATGCGGGACGGCCGGCGGAAGTCGTAGAACTGGACCTCCGGCACACCGGCAGCCGGGGCCGTGGCGGTCTCGGTGCCCCCTCCACTGAAGAGGGCGTCGATCTCGTTCTGGGAGAGGCTCTCGGAGGACATGGGGCTACTGGATCACGAATTGGGGAATGAAGATGCGCCGGATCACCCCGGCCCCCAGGACGGCGTCCAGGGAGCTCTTGATGGCCACAACCAGCGCCTCCCGCTGCGTCACATCCGCCAGTTCCCGGACGGTCTTGCTCCCCACCACCAGGATCAGGGCGTTCCGGATCTCCGCATCCCGGGCCTCCAGTTCCTTGATGCGCTTCGGATCCACCACCTCGATGGCCAGCGACATCATCAGGAACCGGGTCCCGTCGGTTCCGGCGGGGTTCACGATGAAGTCCCGGAGGGTGAAGAGATCCGAAGGGGGCTCCGCCACCGCCCCCTCCTCTCCCTCCTCCCCCTCGACAACCCCCTCCGTGGTGCCCGCCTCCACGAAGCGGGGGGCCAGCAGGGGGCCCACCAGGAACATCCCGCCACCCCCGCCGGCCAGCAGGGCCACGGCGGCGATGATCAGCGTCTTCATCATCCCCCCCTTCTCAGGCGGGGCTTCCTCCACTGGTGGTGTCTCTTCCTCGGCCATGCCTCTCTCCGGACACTTGGGTTTCCGCGACCGAACAGCAGCAGAGCATGGGCCGTACCAGGGAGAGCGGCATGGTGGGGAAATTCATAAACATATGAAAGACAACGACTTGTATGGTTCCTGGTGCGACTGCTGTCTGGGGGTGCCCGCAGGGAGGGGAGGGCGGGCGGCAGGAGCTGCCGGGGCGGGGGGGAGGGAACTGCCGGGGACCGGAGGGTCCCGGAGGCCGCTCCACCCACCGCCCGCGACTCGCGCGAGCGACCTGGGGTGGAGCGGCCCCGGGAGTCCGGATTACCGCTTGAGCTGCACCACTTCCTGGAGCATCTCGTCGGAGGTGGTGATCACCCGGGCATTGGACTGGAAGCCCCGCTGCGCCCGGATCATGTTGGTGAACTCCTGGGAGAGGTCCACATTGGACATCTCCAGCGCCCCGGCGGTGATGCTGGACTGGCTCCCCTCTCCTGCGGCGCCCAGCACCGGCGAGCCCGAGTTGGCCGACACCGAGTACATGTTGTCCCCGATCCGGGTCAGCCCGCCGGGGTTGTTGAAGCTGGCCAGGGAGATCTGCCCCAGCACCAGGGTGACCCCGTTGGTGAAGGCCCCGGTGACCGTTCCGGTCTGGTCGATGGAGAAGCGCTCCAGGTCTCCCATGCTGTACCCGTCCTGCTCCCGGATCACCGCCGTGGAGGGAGCGGCAAACTGGGACAGCCCCGCGATGCTGTCCTCCTCCCCGAAGTTGATGGCGATGGTCACATCCGCCGCACCGGCTGCAGGGGTGAAGACGAAGGGATCGGTGGGGACCGGAGCCGTTAGCCGCCCTTCGTTGTCGAAGGTGAGGGTCCCCGTGTCCCCGGACACCACCGTCCCGTTGGCCATGGTGACGGTGTAGGCCCACTCCGTGCCGGAGGTCTTCTCGAAGCTCACCGTCATCTCGTCCCGGACACCCATGGCGTCATAGACGGTGATGGTGGTTTCACGGATGTCCCCGATCTCCGCCTCGGCGTCCAGGTTCCCGGCGAAGGTCACGTTCTCCGAGGCCCGGGCCGCCGACTTCTGGCCGAAGGGAAGGGTGATGTCCTGGATGGTGTCGGTGAGGACCCCGTCGATGGCGGCCCGTCCCTGGACGACGAATCCGTTGGTGGAGGCCACCATGCGACCGGAGGCATCCAACTGGAAGTTCCCCGAGCGGGTGAAGAAGTTCTGGGCACCGTCCGAGACTACGAAGAAGGAGTCGCCCTGGATGGCCAGGTCGGTGTTCACCCCGGTGGATTCCAGGCTCCCCTGGGTGAAGAGCAGGTCGATGGAGCCGATGTTCATCCCCAGTCCCACCTGGACGGGGTTCACACCGCCGCTGACGCTGTTGGTGGCTCCTGGAGGCCGGCTGGCGCCCTGGAGGAGCTGGGCAAAACCCTCCTCGAAGGTGACCCGGGAGGACTTGTAGCCCACCGTGTTCACGTTGGCGATGTTGTTACCGATGACGTCCATGCTGACCTG
>CAYQVI010000042.1:0-20220 GCA_964420725.1 uncultured Gemmatimonadaceae bacterium
GGGATTCCCAGCTCCCCCGTCCGGACCGCCAGCCGGTGGATGTGCCACGCCTTCATGGTCTTGGCGAAGCCCTGGGACGCCCGCTGCTCCGCCTCGCTGAGCCCCGTGGAGTTGGGGATGGCCGCCAGGTAGGTGTTGATGGTCCGGATGGCGCTGTAGATGCCGGTCCAGATCCCCGAGTTGCGTCCCGTGGGGTCCTGGGGCCCCCGGATCTGCTCCCCGGTCTCACGTGGGTCGTTCCCCAGGAGGTTGTACCCCTCCCGCCCGTACAGGGCGTAGAACTGGATCTCGGTTCCCACGTCGCTGAAGGCCTGGGTGAACACCCCTGTGGCCGCCAGCCCCAGCACCCCCCGGGTGGGAGCCCCGGTGAGGGTTTCCACCGTGGGTGCGTTGGTGTTCACAATGTCCAGGTCGCCGCAGGCGCTCAGCCCCACGACTCCCGCCAGCATGAGCCCCAGGGGTCGCATCCGCTTCCACATCCGGGGATTCCGGTTCGATTCATTCATCGCGTTCATGATCAGAACCCCACGGAGATGTTGAAGAAGAAGCTACGGGTCGGGGGGTACGGACCGATGTCCAGGTTGTTTCGCACCGCCGCCGCACCGAAGTTCGCCACCTCGGGATCCAGGCCGCTGTAGTCGGTGAACATCAGGAGATTCCGCCCCACCACCCCCAGTCGGAGGTACCGGGATCCCAGCCCCAAAGCGTCCACGTACTGCGTGGGGACGTCCACGTTCAACGAGAGCTCCCGCAGCTTCACGAAGCTCCCATCCTCGATGTAGGGCTCGATGGCCCCGGAGAGGTAGCCCCGGTAGCGGGCCGCCCATTCCGGCGTTCCCCAGTCGACAGAGGTCCGCCCGTCGTCCATGAGGAAGCTGGTCAGGTTGATCACGCTTCCGCCCTTCTGCCAGTCCACCACCGCGGACATGGTGACGGGTCCGAAGGTCACGTCATTCACGAAGCCCATCCGGAAGTCGGGGGCGGAGTTCCCCAACTCCGCCAGGGAGCTTCCGCGGGTTCCGTCCGGGTTCAGCGGGAAGCCCACGATCTGGGTGATGGACTTCCCCTCCTCGATGCGGGTCCGCCCCAGGTTCCCGAAGCCGGAGGCCGCCGGGAAGAAGGGGGGGAGCCCCGCCAGGTCCTTCACTTCACTGGTGTAGCGGGTGAAGGTCACCCGGCTCACCCAC
Organism: uncultured Gemmatimonadaceae bacterium; assembly: GCA_964420725.1. Taxonomy (GTDB): domain Bacteria; phylum Gemmatimonadota; class Gemmatimonadetes; order Longimicrobiales; family Gaopeijiaceae; genus CAYQVI01. The sequence continues at coordinate 1,188 of CAYQVI010000042.1, forward strand.
TGACGATCGGCCGACTGGATCGGGGCGTATCCCAGGGCGATCTCGATCCCCCGGTTCTCGATCTCCCCGCCGTTGAAGATCTGGCTGGTGAAGCCGGACGAGGGAGGCGGAACCCGCTGCAGGAGCAGGTTCGTGGTGTTCCGGACGAAGCCGGTAAGCTCCCACGTCATCCGCCCGGTGAGGGCCTCACCGTCGATCCCTCCCTCGAACTCCTGGAGCCGCTCGGGCTCCACGTCCGGGAAGCCGGAGGCGGTGGAGACGGTGATCCCCTGCTGGCCACCCAACTGCGGGGTGTTCAGGTTCGTGAACTTCTGGCCGAAGCGGGGCTGGTTTCCGGTCTCTCCATAGGCGGCGCGGATCTTGACCTCGCTCCCTTCGCCCAGGAGGCCGGGGAAGCGGTACGAGCCGGAGAGCTTGGGGAAGATGTAGAACTGGTCGATATCCCCGTTCACGCTGCTCCGCTCGGCCCGGAGCCCCGCCTGCACCAGGAGCCGGTCCTGGAGGAGTCGCAGCGTCTCCTGGGCGTAGAACGCCACAGTCCGCTCCCGCTCCAGATTCTCACTGGCCGTGATGTTCGTCCCCCGGTTCACATTCCGCTGACCGGGGAGGAGGTTCTGGGTCCGGATCTGGAAGGTGGTCAGGCGGCGATCCTCGTACTGGACTCCGAAGGAGGTGGAGGCCGACCAGGAGTCGGCGGTCCAGCTGTGGATGCCGTTCAGGTTCCAGTTGTAGAAGAGGCTTCGCCCCCCGCTCTCCACCGACTCACCCGGCAGTGCCGAGATCTGCTCGAAGAAGAGTTCGTTGGGGGTCCACACGTCGTTGCGCTGGTCGAAGACATCCAGCCCGCCCCCGGCCACGATCCGCAGGTTCTGCCGGCCATTCTCGAAGGCGTTCCAGTTCATGGTGCCGCCGCCGGTGAACCGGTTCGTCTCCTCGTCATTCACCCCCAGCTCGGTGAGCTGGATGGGGTTGGACTGCACGCCCACGGTGGGGCGGGGGAAGGAGCCGTCCTCGTTCCGACGCTCGATGTCGACGAAGCTGGGAATGTACGCGATGGCGTAGCCGTGGCATCCGTAGTTGTTGCAGTTGTTGTTCCAGCCCCGGTCGTTGGCGTTCCGGGCGTAGGCCGAGGAGATGTTCAGGTTGAGGCGGTCTCCCAGATCCTGGTCGACGTTGATCCGGAGGCTCTGGCGCCCTGCCCAGGTCCCCCGCTCGATCCCCTCGTCGTGCTTCCAGCTTCCGGAGACGAAGTAGCGGGTGGTCTCGGACCCACCGCTCACATCGGCAATCGTCTCGTAGGACAGGTCACGGTTGCTGTAGACCTGCTCGTACTGGTTGAAGTAGGGGTTCGCATTGCCCTGGAAGAAGGGCTGCGCCGCTGCGCCGTATCGAGCCACGGCCGAGTCGGCGGTCCAGCGGCGCTCCTCCAGGAGCTTCAGCGGGGTGAACACGCCGAAGCGCTGGGTCACATTCACCTGGGGAGCCCCTGCGGTACCACGGACGGTGGTGATCACCACCACGCCGTTGGCCGCCTTGGAGCCGTAGATGGAGGATGCGGCGGCGCCCTTCAGGACCTCGATGCTGGCGATGTCCGCCGGGTTGAGGTCGGCGATCCGGTTCACCGCATCCGCCTCCAGGGTTGAGGACGCGGCGTTGTTGGCCAGCCCCCGCCCGCTGGGGATGCTGGCGTTGGAGTAGATGACTCCGTCCACCACGTAGAGCGGGTCGAAGCCCCCCAGAAGGGTGGCGTTCCCCCGGATCTGCATCTGGATCCCGCCGCCCGGGGCGCCGGAGTTCGTCTGCAGGTTCACCCCGGTGATCTTCCCGGAGAGGGAGTTCAGCACGGTGGGGGCGGGCACCCGCCGGAGGTCCTCTCCACCCACGTAGGCGATGGAGGTGGTGGCACTCCGACGATCGATGACGGTGGCCTGACCCGTCACCACCACCTCGCTGAGCTGGAACACGTCCTGCGTGAGGGAGATGTTGGCGACGCTCTGCCCAGGGGCCACCACCACCTCTGTGGTGGAGTATCCGAAGGCCCGGATCCGGAGGCGGATCTCACCGGCGGGGCCGGTGATGGTGAAGCGACCATCCGCACCGGTGAGGGCGGGCTGGAACGGGCCTGCGTTGAGCACCGCCACCTCGGCGGCTTGTAGCGGTTGACCGGACTCTGCCCGGGTGACCTGACCGGTCACCCTGCGGTCCTGGGCCGACAGTTCCGGCGGGAGGAGCAGCGCCAGAATAGCCAGGCCTGACATCCAGACCAGACGACGATTCACGAGGGACCTCCATGAGCGTGGATTGGACACCGGGCGGATCCCGACGGGCGCCGGGATCCGCCCTCCCCGGCTGGGGAACGGGTGGCCTGAGCCGGAGGGGCAAGAAAGGAGGGAGGGGCTCTCCGGAGCGGGCAAGGCACCCGTCGGGAGAGCGGGTGACTCCATGGGTGGAATCACCGTCGACCACTCTCTTGCTGCACTCCGACGGATTCAGCGTAGACTGCGGACTCATGGCTGTCAACAAATCGTAACACCGGCTTTTGCAGGAGCCACCGTACAGTCCCGCCCTTGTACCTCCAGGGTGTTCCTGGCGAAGCCCCGCTTGGCCGCCTCCCCGTCCTGTGCCACCTTTGGAGGGTCCGGGGGGAGTGCCCCTCCTGTACCAGACAGAGGATCCCAGGATTGGAGTGGAACGTGCAGATCCAGATCAATACGGACAGTTCGATGGATGCCCATGCCGAAGGCGTGGACGAGGTGGAGGTCGCCGTGCGGGGAGCGCTGAAGCGCTTCGGGGATCGGATCACCCGGGTGGAGGTTCATCTCTCGGATGTGAATGGGGACAAGGGCGGGGTGGATACCCGCTGCCTGATCGAGGCCCGGGTCGGAGGCAGGCCGCCCGTCGCGGTGGATGAACAGGCCGAGGACGTCCATGCGGCCGTACGCGGGGCCACGTCGAAGCTGGTCCGTGTGCTGGACAGCCAGTTCGAGCGGGAACGGGGCCATTGACCCGCCCCACCGAGGCGTCTCATCCCGTCGGCCCTGGGGTGAATCCCGGCACTCCGCCCTCCCATCCGGATCGACCTGGAGGATCGCATGGCTGGACCCGATGATCGGAAGCGGGGGATCCTTTCACCGGATCCCCTTCAGTTGGAACACATGACCTGGCCCGAGGTGGAGATGGCCATCACCCGTGGGACGGTGACCGCCATCGTCCCTGTGGGCGCTGTGGAGCAGCATGGCCCCCACCTTCCCCTGATGGTGGACGCAGAACGGGGAACCGCGCTGGGGCTGCGGGTGGCCCGGATCCTGGGGGATGCGGTGGTGGCCCCCACCATCCGCGTCGGCTGCTCCGAACACCACATGGGGTTCTCCGGGACCATCTCGCTGCGCCCGGAGACCCTGGAGGCGATCCTGCACGACTATTCCGTGAGCCTCGCCCGGCACGGCTTCCTCAACATCTGTCTCCTCCCGTCCCACGGCGGCAACTTCAAGCCCATCCAGGACATGCTCCCACGCCTCCAGGAGGCGGTGAAGGGGGTCAATCCGGAGGCCGTGGTGCTGGCGTTCACCGATCTCCTGGCCTCCGTGGCACTCTGGCGCTTCGTGGTCGAGGAGGAGGCGGGGCTGGGGAGCAGGGTGGGAGGGCATGCGGATATCGCGGAGTCGTCCGAGTTCATGGCGCTACACCCCGGTCTGGTCCGCCCCCGGAGGGTGGAAGCGGGGAGGGTGATGGAGCTGGACCAGGAGGCGCTGGATCGAATCTTTTCAAAGGGACTGAGGGCCGTGACGCCCAATGGCGTCCTGGGGGATCCCCGGGGAATGGCGCCGGATCTGGGAGAGAAGCTGCTGGACTCCGCCGCCAGGGCCATCGCCGACGCGTTCGAGTAGTCTGCGGAGGAGGACCACGCTTGACGCCGGAGCCCCGGACCGCATTTTGAAGGCTGCCCTGGAGCCGGCCACCGGTCGGGTCCATGTCTCAACTCCGGACGCCCCCGCCACGTCCAGGCTTCTTCCCTCGATGGGGATCTCCGGGTCCCCCTGAGTCGCCATGCCCTCTGTCAGTGTCGGTGAATCCGGGGGCGCCTCCCCCTTGTCTGCAGCTTCCAGTCCAAGGTCCGCAGTCATGGGGCGCGGGATCTTCGGGGAACGGCCTTCGTGAGCACGGCCTCGATGGACCGGATGGTGAGCTACTTCCTCCGGAGCGTCGCCGTCGCGGCTGCGGTCTTCCATATGTATGCCGCCGGGGTCTCCCCGTTCACGGCGATGGTGCATCGGCCCATCCACCTGGCCTTCATGGCCACCCTGGGCTTCCTGGGTGTGGGTGTCCAGATGGTCCGCTCCGCAGGAGACCGGGAGGGGCGTCTTTCCAGGATCATCTCCTGGACCCTCACCTTCCTCACCATCCTCTCGTGCGTGTACCTGGCCTCCCAGCACGAGGCGCTGGTGCGGAGGTCCGGAGCCCCCACCACGCTGGACCTGGTCTTCGCGGTGGTGGCGCTGGTGGTGGTCCTGGAGCTGGCTCGACGGGCCACCGGCTGGGGGCTGGTGGTGGTGTCCGGGATGGCGCTGGTCTACGCGCTGCTGGGCCCGTGGCTTCCCGGGGTCCTGGCCCACCGGGGGTACACACCGGGGCGGATCCTGGAGCACCTGTACCTCTCCACCGAGGGGATCTGGGGAATCCCGTTGGGGGTCTCGGCGGACTTCGTCTACCTCTTCGTGCTCTTCGGGGCGCTCCTGGATCGGGCCGGGGGAGGGGCTCTCCTCATCGCCCTGGCCGACCGGGTGGCAGGGAGGACCCGAGGGGGGCCGGCCAAGACCGCCGCAGTGGCCTCCGCCTTCATGGGTTCCCTCTCCGGAAGTGCGGTGGCCAACGTGGTCACCACCGGAACCTTCACGATTCCCCTGATGCGGAGCGCCGGCTTCAAGCCCGCCTTCGCGGGGGCCATCGAGGCCGCGGCGTCCACAGGCGGGCAGCTCATGCCGCCGGTGATGGGGGCCGGTGCCTTCATCCTGGCCACCTGGACCAACATCCCCTATCCCAGGGTGGCGGCGGCTGCGGTCATCCCCTCGGTCCTGTTCTACCTCGCCCTGCTGGCCGCCATCCATTTCAGGGCGGGTCGGATGGGGCTCAAGGTGAACCCCGATCGGAACCGGGAAGCGGTGTTGAACCGTCTCCACCTCCTCCTTCCCCTGGGGATCATCGTGGTCTTCCTGGGGATGGGGCGCTCTCCCATGCGGGCGGCCTTCTGGGGGGTGATGTGCACCATTGCCCTGAGTTTCCTCCGGAAGGAGACCCGCCTCTCTCCCGGCCCGATGGTGGACGCCCTGATGAAGGCGGCCTCGGGAGCGGTGCAGGTGGCGGCGGCCTGTGCCGCGGCAGGGATCGTGGTGGGGGTGGCCTCCCTCACGGGGATCGGGCTCCGGATGTCCGGACTCATCATCGACCTCTCGGGGGGGCACCTCTTTCCGGCCCTCCTGCTCACCGCCCTGGGCTCCATCATCCTGGGGATGGGGCTCCCCACCACCGCGGCCTACGTGGTGCTGGCGGCGCTGGGAGCTCCTGCGTTGACGGAGCTGGGTGTGTCCCTTCTGGGCGCGCACCTCTTCATCTTCTACTTCGGTTGCCTGTCCAATGTGACGCCGCCGGTGGCGCTGGGGTCGTATGCCGCCGCCGGGATTGCCGGATCGGCGCCCATGCAGACCTCCATCTACGGGGCGATCCTGTCGCTACCGGGGTTCCTGATTCCCTTCTTCTTCGTGTACCATCCGGCGCTGATCCTGGATGGGACCACCTGGGAGATCCTGTCCACGCTGGTGACGGGGTCGCTGGGGGTAGGGGCGCTGGCGGCTTGCACCATGGGCTTCGCCGTCCGTAACCTCAGTGTCTGGGAGAGGGTGCTCATGGGCGTGGCCGCCATAGCGCTCATTTCCCCGGATACGGTGACGGATGTGGCCGGCCTGATCCTGCTGGCCGGCCTCACGGTCTGGCTCTGGTCCTCCCGGGGAGTGGAGGTCCGGGTGGCTCCCACTGCGGGAGTCTGAGTACCTGCGGCGGCTGAACCTGATCACCGACCATCACTGAGCGGAGGGGCGCGATGCCCTCCCGACCCGAACCGGACGACCTCGACATGCTGTCCAGCAATACCTCGCAGATCAACCCGGGGGGACGTTCCTCCGGCTCAACAGGCAGGAACCTGCGCACACTCGCTTCCCTCATCGCCCTGGTGGCGGGTCTCCCCGCCTGCGGGGAGGGAGGCGGCGGCTCCCGGGAGTTCCTCAGCATCGGCACCGGGGGGACGGGGGGGGCCTACTACCCCATCGGAGGGGTTCTGGCCAGCCGCCTCTCCGCCCGGGATTCCGTCCGCCAGTACACTGCGGAAGTCACCGGCGGCTCGGTGGAGAACGCCAATCGGCTGAGAGGGAATCAGATCGACCTGGCCTTCATCCTCCCCCTGACCCTCATCGAGGCCTATGAGGGCTCCGGCGACTTCGCCTCCCCGGCGCCGAACCTCCGGGCGGTGGCCCCCACCTACCCGAACATCACCCACGTGGTGGTCCGGGGGGCTTCGCCGGCCCGGTCCATCAGTGAACTCCGGGGGGCCCGGATCTCGGTGGGGGCTCCCGGGAGTGGCACGGAGCAGTTGGCCCGGCAGCTCCTGGAGGTCTACGGAATGACGTACGACGACATCCAGGTCCGGTATCTCTCCTTCACCGAGTCCGCCTCGGCGCTGGCGGACGGCTCCATCGATGCCGCCATCATCTCGGTGGGCTATCCCGCCGCCGCCGTGCTGGAGGCCACCACCACCGGAAGCGCCCGTCTGCTGGGGATCGAGGACGAATATCTGCAGGCGCTGGTGGCGGCCTATCCCTACTACTCCCCGTTCACGATTCCCGGGGGGGTCTACCGGGGGACCGACGAGCCGGTGCAGTCCGCCGGTCTGGTGAACTGGATCGTGGCCCGGGATGATCTGGACGACGCGGTGGCCACCTCGCTCCTGGATATCCTGGCCGACGAGCGGGAGGCGCTGGAGCGAGTCCACCCCATTGCAGTGCAGATCGACCTGAGCCTCCTCCCCACGGCTCCCATTCCCCTCCACGATGCCACCCTCCGGTGGATGGAGAGCCGGGGAATCGCCACAGGGACCGCCTCCCCACCTCCTGCCGGGGAAGAGGGGGGCTGAGGCACGGGCTGCTGCAAGACGTCGCGGGTTTCCCGGGGTGGGTCATCCCCGGGGAAGGGGAGTCTCCCGGAAGGGAGGCTCCCCTTCCTGCATCAGGGTGTGGAGGGCGGACGTGTCCACGATCTCCGGCCGCCCCTCCAGGAGACAGGCCAGGACTCCGGTGGTGTTGGCCACTGCGAAGCTGACGCCGTTGAGATTCCTCTCTGGCGGCACCCCGGGGATGGGGCGTGGGAATCCCGACGCCGCGATCCGGAAGCCCTCTCCATGGGGTTCGAGGCGGATGCCCTCCCGGGGGCAGAGGGGGTCCATGACCACGGCCACCACCCCGTCCAGCGCCCCCGGGTACCAGGTGACCCCCTCCCGCTCCAGTGCGGAGACCACCAGGCACCCCCGCTCCCGGGCTGCGTCCACCGCTCTCTGGAGGAGGGGGGCATGCTCTTCCTTCCACGTCCCCAGGCTGAGGTTCAACAGGCGAGCCCCCCGGGCAGAGGCCATCTCCAACCCGTCCAGAAGGGTGGTGATGGTGCTGGAGAGGGTCCGATGGAAGACCTTTACCACCTGGATCCCCGCATCCGGGGCCTTCTCATGGATGGCGGCGGCCACTGCGGTGCCGTGCCCCAGGACATCCACCGCATCGGGGTACTCCGGCACCGCGTGGGCGGAGAGGAGCCCCCCCACATGGGGGTGGGACCGGTGCACCCCGCTGTCCAGCACCGCCACCACCACCCCCTTCCCCGTCCGACCGTGGAGGAGGGGGTGGTCCCGCCGGAGAAGTCCTGGCCCACCGGGGGAGGGGGAAGAGGTGGAGCCGCCCGCCGGGAGGGAAGTTCTCTCCGGGGCTCCCCGTCCGGGGGGCGGCTCCTCATGGGGGGGGGACTCCCCACCGTCTTCGCCGGGGGACTTCATGACGGGAGCCCCGCCTCCTCCCCCCGGGCCGCCTCCCGCTGGAAGAGTTGCCGGAAGGGACCGGGTACCGTGGCCAGCAGGTCCGGGGGGCCCTCCTGGACGATGCGTCCCCCCGCCAGCACCACCACCCGGTCGGCTCCTCCCGCCACGGTGGCCCGGTGGGTGATGAGAAGGGTGGTCCGGGACCGGGTGGCGCTCCCGTAGCTCTGCATGACCTCCTCCTCGGAGGCGGGGTCCAGGGCAGCGGTGGGCTCGTCCAGGACCAGTACGGCGGGATCGCAGAGGAGGGCCCGGGCCAGGGCCAGCCGCTGCCTCTCCCCCACCGAGAGGCTGCGCCCCCGCTCCCCCACCACGGTGTCCACCCCCTGGGGAAGGGTATCCAGCAGCGCCCCCAGTCCGGCTTCCCGGAGCACCCGGTCCACCGCCTCCGGGGAGGCGTCTGGGCTGGCGTACCGGACATTCTCCGCCAGGGAGGCATGGAAGAGGAAGGGCTCCTGGTCCACCGCCACCACGTGGCGCCGGAGATCCGCCAGGCGCAGGCTCCGGAGGTCGTGTCCGTCCAGGAGGATGCGCCCCCCGTCCGGGTCCAGGTGCCGCACCAGGAGATCCGCCATGGTGGACTTCCCGCTCCCGCTGGCCCCCACCACCGCCACGGTCTCCCCCGGGCGGAGGTGCAGGTCTACCCCTTCCAGGATCCCCTCGCCCCGACCGAAGGTGAAGGTCACCCCCTCCATCCGGACCTCCCCGGTGGCCTCGGGGAGGGGAAGGGCATCAGACGACTCCTCCACCTCCGGCGGAGTGTCCAGGAGTTCATGCACCCGGCGCAGCGAGACCCGCACCGTCACAAGGTTGGCGTAGAGCCCCATGAGCCCCTGCACAGGGGACATGAGGCGGGATTGGTATGCCATGAAGGCCACGAAGGTCCCCAGGGAGATGGCCCCTCCGATGACCCGGGAACCGCCGTAGAGGAAGACCATCGCCGTCCCCCCGGCGAGGATGAGCCCCGGCAGCCCCCCGGAGAGGTACCGGTGCCATTGCATCTCCATCAGGGACTGGATGAAGGCGTCATTCTTCGCCCTGAAGCGGGTGGTCTCCCGCCCCTGGGCATTGGACACCACCACCAGGCGCACACCCTGCAGCGTCTCGATGAGGAACGACCCGATGTCGGAGCTCCGGGCCCGGAGTTCGGTGACGCTCCCCTCCAGGCGCCGCCGGTACCGGACCATGGCCCAGAGGCTCAGGGGGAGGAGGAGCAGGCTCACGGCGAAGAGGCGGGCATCCAGCCAGAGCATCACCACCACCGCCCCCACCAGGAAGAGGAGGTGTCCCACCCAGGCCAGCGCCGTCTCCGCTGCCACCCGCTGGATCTCGCTGATGTCGTTGTTCAGCCGGGAGACGATCTCCCCCAGTGGTGTCCGGGCGTGGAAGCGGGGGGAGAGGCGCTGGAGATGCTGGTAGAGGGCCAGGCGCATGTCGAAGAGCACCTCCGCCGAGACCCGGGTGTAGCGGAGGCCGCTGACCACATTGACCCCGAAGCTCAGCACCGTCACCAGGAGGAAGAGCCCGACGATGCGCACCAGCGCCTGGGGGTCCCGCCCCACCAGGGCGTCGTCCACCAGCGCCCGGGAGAGGTATGGCAGGAAGAGGGAGAGCCCCGTTCCCGCCAGGCTCAGGACCAGCACCAGGAGGAGCCGCCGGGCATAGGGTCGCACATGCACCAGAGCCCGGCGGAACTCCTCGTCCGCCACCAGCCGCCAGATCCGCCCCGGGGTCACCGGAGGGCGGGGGGGAGGCCCCTCTGCACCCCCCGGGGTGGGGGTCCCGTCAGCTCCCACCACCCGCCTCTCCCTCGCCCCCGCTCCGGGAGTCGCCGGGGAGGATGAAGAGGGGAGTGGTATTGTCGCCGGGGAGCTGGATGACCCTCAGGAGTGCGTAGCTGTCCGCGTCGTAGACGTCGATGGTGTTGCCGGCATTGTAGATGTAGAGGAGCCGTCCGTTGGAGCTCACCTGCAGGGACATCCGGGGACGCCCGGCGAACCGCGCCCGGTTTGCCACGCGCCCCGCCTCCAGGTCGAAGGTCCAGAAATGCCAGTTTCCCACCTCCTGCTGGAGGCCGTAGGCCATCCGCCCCCCTGGAGCCAGGGTGAAGGAGACCGACTCGTTGGGTCCCAGCGGGGTGTACTCCACCTGGCGGTCCGAGAGACGCACCGAGGCCACTCCCATGGTCCTCCGCCCCTGGATCATGTCTGTGCTCCGGAAGAGCCCCACGAACTCCTCCGGGTCCCCCCACGACTGCGCCGGGAAGCCGAATTCGAAGCGCCCCATCCCGTCGTCCAGGGCGGTCTGGTACTCCCAACGGTCCACCTCGGTGAACCCCTCCGTCTCCAGCGCCAGGATGGCGTCCCCGGCGAAGAAGTAGAGAAGGCCCCCATCCGGGGAGAACACCAGGCGAACTGCGTCCCGGACGTCCCCTCCGGGCCAGGGGATCGTGTCGGAGACCTGCTTCGTCTCCAGGTCCCAACGGAGGAGCACCGGCTCATCCACCTGGTAGCGGTCCGGCCGGGCCCGGTAGCGCTTTGTCAGGAAGATGGCGTAGCGCTCCCGGGGATCCAGCGTCATCCCCCAGATGCGGACCCGGCTGGTGGGGCCGTCGGAGAGGGTGAAGCGGTCCACCACCCGCCCCTCCGGAACGTCCACCACCTCCACATTCTCGTAGGAGGTGTCCAGAACGTAGAACCGGTCCCCTGCAGGGTTCGGGACGATGGTCCGGGGCATCCCCTGCATGGGGATGGGGGGGAGGAGGTTTCCGGTGCGCTCGTCCAGGCGGACGATCTCCCGACCGTAGGTGCCGATGTAGAGGATGCCGTCTCCGCCGGGGACCGCCCCCCCCATGGCCTGCCCCTCCAGCGGAGAGGCCAGGGCCGAGAGGAGGAGGGCCGCTCCCAGGAGTCCGGGGGCACCGAGGAGGGGGCGTCTCATGGGAAGACCAGATCCACGTTCCGCCAGTCCTTCTGGGCCGCCGCACACTTGGAGGTCCAGTCCGGAGCGTGGTTCAACTGATCGGGGACCTGCGCCGGCCAGAAGCACCCCAGGTGGCAGTCGAAGAGATCCCGCTCCACCGGCTGGCAGAGCCCTGCCGTCCCTCCCCGGCTGTCGGTCTCCCACCCCGGGGAGAAGATCAGGGTGCACCCCAGGGGGATGTGGGGCTCCTCCGGGGGGCGGCTCTCCAGCCCCACCACATCGTGGTCCGGGGGAAGGTGCCCCGCCGCCGACCCGGGAGCAGTGTCCGCGTCCCCGGAGCCGGCTTGCGCCGCCTTCCGCTCCTCCTCCTCCACCCAGGCCTCGATCCGCCTGGCCTTCCCATTCACCGCGTGGATATGCTTCACATCTCCTCCCTGTGGTGCCGGACTGCATGATCGTTCGGTGCGTGTGCCGTGTCCCTTCGTTCCGCCCCTCAGTCGAAGCGGGCCAACCACTCCGGGCGCCGCTCCGCCAGCGCCCCGTAGACCTCCAGACAGGTGTGGGTCCACGACCGGATCCAGTCGCAGTAGTGCAGGTTCGCGTGCCCCGTATCGCCGTATCGGACATGGGCTTCGTGGTAGCACCCCCCGGAGCAGAGGGGGCGGGCCCAGCACCGGCTGCAGTCGGTCTTGTGGGCCACATGATGCCGGTCCAGGAACTCCGCCTGTCGGCCGGCGTCGATTCCCTCGTGCACCGAGCCGATCCGGTGGTCGTCGGAGCCGGCGAACCGGTGACAGAGGGCCACGTCACCGTCGGTGGCCACCCCCATCAGTCCCAGCCCGGCACCGCAGGGGTAGGCCTTGCTCACCCCCTTGTGGATCTCCTCCAGCGTTTCCTTGATGTTGGAGAAGCCGTGGTAGCGCCCCTCCACGGCGGCCTCCAGGAAGTCCCTCGCCAGGTTCTGGAACTGCCCCAGCATCCTCCCGTAGCCGTCGTCCCCGATGGCGTGGTCCCGCCCCGGGGAGGTGGTAACGGGGGCGAAACCCACCTCCTGGAAGCCCACCTCCTCGGTGAGGTGCCGGAAGATCCCCTCCACGTCCAGGTTGTCCCGGGTGAGGGTCACCCGGGCACCGATGGGGCGGCTGGTGTGCCGCTGGAGGAGCTCCTTCACCTTCGGGAGCATCACGTCGTAGCTCCCCTTCCCGCTGTGGAAGACCCGGAACTGGTCCTGGACCTCCTTCGGGCCGTCGATGGAGATGGTGACCGTGACGTCGTTCTCCGCCAGCCACTCGATGATCTCCGGCTTGAGGAGCGTCCCGTTGGTGGTGATGCTGGACTCCACCCGCTTCCCCGTCTCCGCCCCCCGCTCCCGGGCGTAGGACAGGGTGCGCTGGAGGACCGGGAAGTTCAGCAGCGTCTCACCGCCGAAGAAGTTCAGGTAGATCACCCGGTTCTCCCCCGACTGCTGGAAGAGGAAGTCCACACTCTGCCGGGCGGTGGCGTCGTCCATGAAGCGGGGCATGGGCTTGGTGGGCTCCACCACCCGGTCCTCTCCGTATTCGTAGCAGTACGTACACGCGAGATTGCATTTGCTGGTGACGTTCAGCACCATGGTGGTGAGGGGGAACTGTTTGCTTGGCAAGACCTTGAGGGTCTTCTCCGGAGGTGCCGCAGCAGGTCCGATGGCCCGGATCTGCAGGAGTTCGGTGATGGCGGCGTCCAGGGGGGCGGGGTCGAAGGTGCCATGCAGCGAAGCCAACACCTCGTCCCTGCGACGGGGTCCCGAGGCCAGGGAGTCCAGCACGGCGGCGGAGGTCTCGTCCAGGCGCACCACCCCTGCACTGGGCACCAGGTAGAGGAAGCGCTGGCCTGCAGCCTCGAAGCCGTGGAACTCCCGGAGGGCAAGGCGGCTCATCGAAGATCTCCAGATGGGGTTCGGGGTGTAGCCGGGCTTCGGTCGGGTTCGGGGGTCAGCGGGCGGTCCGGCCATGCATCCCATTCGATGTAGACGGGGACCGACACCAGGAGCTGGGCCCGGGTCCGGAGAGGGGTGTCGCTCCCCGGGGGGGTGAAGGCCGCCACCACCCAGACGTCCCCCACATTGCTCCGCTCCGCAGAACGATCCGGGTTGGGTCCGTCGGGGGCGGGGGTGAAGAATCCCCTCTGGTCGATGGAGCCCACAAACCCCCGGTCGTCGTCGTCGTAGGTCACCGGGTACTCCTCGATGCTCCACTCGGGCTCCACCCTTCCCAACTCCAGGTCGTCGTCCGTGCCGGGCTCTCCATCCACCCCGTTGTGGAAGGCCACGGCCTCGAACTGCTGGAAGCGGGCGGGCATCACCACACCCCCCACCCTGGCCATTCCGGCCCGGGGACGGATGCGGATGCTGTGCACGGCGTCGTGGACCACGCCACCCCCGGGGAGGGAGGCGTTGCCCAGGCGCACATCCCGCTCTCCAACAGGAGCCGAGGGAGCCACATCCACCCGGGCCCGGATCACCCCCTCCGACTCCCGGACCAGCTCCCGCACCGTGATGCCAGGGCCCAGGTCCAACTCTCCTGCGTTGGCGTCGGCAGGGAGGTTGGCCCCGTGGATCTGCACCGTGAGCCCGGTGGAGCCGGTGGGGAGGGCCCGGGGATGGATCCCTGCCAGGACGGGCTCGGAACCCACCCGGTGGAGGGTCACATCCATTCCCAACTCATCGTGGGCCCCCGTGAACCAACGCCCATCCATGGTCTCCCACCCCCGGTCCACCGAGAGCACCTCCCGGAATTCGGAACCGGTTCCCGCCCTGGAGCGCCCCCGCCACTGGTGGCCCGTGTAGACCACCGACTGACCGGTGCGCTCCAGCGTCCCCCCGTCCCCGGGGAAGACCAACCGGGTGGAGGTGGTGTAGCTGTCCACCTCCCCGGGGACGGCCCGGATCACCACCTCCCCGGTTACCGGACCCCGGGCGGGATCGTGCCCCTGGACGAGCCATCGCCCTTCCAGCCGGGTGGGGCGTACATTCGCGGACCAGGCTGCCCACGCCGGGGTCCTCAGGGGAAAGGCCCGGGCCAGGTGCTCCACCGCCCGGTCCACGGGGTGGGTCCTGGGCTGGGCCGAGCCGGCCGGGGGTGGCCCGGCGTTCCGGTAGGCCTGTCGATCCACCAGCGGATAGAGGGTGCGGTGGGTCTCGGTGAGGAGCTTCCACTCCTCTTCGGTCCGGCGCTGGGAGATCACCCGACCCAGGGAGTGACAGACGCCGCAGGTCTCCCGGGTGTCCTCGTCTCCGTCATACCGCCAGTCCATGAGCCGTCGCTCCACCTCGAATCGGGCGGGCTCCAGCTCCTCCGGGGCGATGCCGTGGTTGTCCGCCAGGTACCGCACCACCCGCCGGGCCACCTCCGGGGTGATCCGCACGTCGTGGAGGCTCACCATCCGGCGGATGGAGGTCTGCCATCCCTCGGGCGTCTTCCTCAGGTAGGAGATGCGCCCCATCATCCCGTTGGGATCCACGGTATGGCAGGAGCCGCAACTCCGGACCACATCCGGATCGGTGACGGCGAAGCCCTCCCCCGGAGCCTGGGCCGCCCCCCTGCCCGGTGCCAGGAGGAGGGCCAGGAGGGACGCCAGGAAGAGCGTCGATCGTCTGCCGGTGGCATTCAGGGGCATGGATGGTCTCCGGGGTCCGTCAGGTCGATGCACAGTGTTCGAGCATGCCCAGACCCAGCAGGGTCGAGAGGGCGCCCAGGAAATCGGGGAGTGGCACGGGGTCGTGGTTGGTGCGCCCCTGGTAGGCCTCGTAGAGAGAGGGTACCTCGGGGTGGTGGGCGGCGAGCTGGACCAGGTGGGACAGGTCCACGGCCCGGAAGTAGCGGATCCCCCCCGGCAGGGCGGGGGAGGCCACATGGTCCTCCAGGACCACCTCCTCTCCCCGGACCGTGGGACGGGCCACCCGTCGGAGGCCCGGGGCCGGGCGGAGGCGTCCCTCCCGGGCGTTCCTCAGTTCGGAAAAGGCCCGGTGCACACGGGGATCTCCGGCCAGCATCGAGGCGTCGGCGGGGGGCACATCGCCGCCAAGCGGGGTTCCCGGGGCAGGGGAGGTCCGGGACGGTCCTGCGGCCCGCCGGGTCCAGAAGGGGTGATGGTGGGCGGCCGCCCCCTCCCCATACTGGAGGAGCGCCCCGCTCCTGTGTCCGGCGTGGGCGGCCCGTTCCCGCTGGTCGAAGAGGGCCAGGGCGTGCTCCTCCATGGCGGGGGTGCGCAGGGCCGTTCGGACGGCCACGCCGGCAAGCCACCCCGAGGCCAGCGCCTTCTTCACGCCGAAGGAGGAGAGGGGGTCCAGGAAGGAGCCGGCGTCCCCCACCAGGAGGAGTCCCGGATCCGCGTACCGGACGGCGTCGTAGGGGGTGGCCGGGCAGGCCGAGGGGGTCGAGGCCGGCAGGGCGCCCTCCACGATCCGTCGGAGGTGGATGGTCCGCTCCATCTCCTCCCGGAAGAGGGCCGGCAGTGGGCTCCCACCCCCCCGTCGCCCTCCGGACCGGCGCTCCACCACGCACCCCACCAGCCTCCGGTCGCCCGGGAGGGGGACCGACCACCCCCACCCCTCCCGATAGGATTCCACCACCGTGTGGCCGCCTTCATCCTCCGGCCACCCTCCCGGGCGGTGCCACACCGTCAGGAGGGCGGTGGAGGCCGGGCCGTCGTGGGGTCGACGGAATCCCCGCCTGGCCAGGATCCCGGTGCGGCCCGTGGCATCCAGCACCCATGGGGTCCGGAGTTCACCGGAGGCCCCGTCCGGTCCCGCCCATCGGATCCGCCATCGCTCCCGGCCACCTGCCCCGGACTCCACCTCCACCGCCCGGGCTCCCGGGGGGATCCGGGCTCCTGCGGAGCGGGCTCCCTGGAGGAGAAGGGCATCCCACCGCTCCCGGTCCACCTGCCACCCGATCTCCCCCGGGGCAAAGTCCCGGCGTTCCGCCCGAGGCGTTCCCCAGGCCACCACATTTCCCCGGCAGGGGAGGAAGTCCGCCGCCTCCACCGGGGCGAGGAGGCCCAGGGCCTGCAGTGGTTTTCGGATACTGGGGGGAAGGGACTCCGCGGGAACACGCCGGGGGGGAGGGGAGCCCGGAAGCAACACGACCCGGTGACCCTGTTGCGCCAGGATCCGGGCGGCGGCGGAGCCCGCAGGGCCTCCACCCAGCACCACGGCGTCCACCACATCGATGCCGGGGAACCGGGGGGATCGGGGGAACTCGACCTCGGCCATGGACCCCCGTGGAGAAGGTGAAACGACTCTCCGCCAGGATAGGGCGATTCGACATCGGGACGCAAGAACTCTGTTCAGCTCCGTGGAAACTGGGCTCCGCCCTCCCCCTCTTCCCAGCGACCGGGGCCTCTCCCCGCCTCCCCCCCACCTCCTCAGCGGCAGGTCTCGCTGACAATCTCCCCCTGGATCACCACCCCGCAGACCCGGGTGATGTACTCGAAGGGATCCCCGTCGAAGAGCACCACATCGCCGTCCTTCCCCACCTCCAGCGACCCCACCCGGTCCGCCACCCCCAGCATCTCCGCCGGATCCAGGGTGATGGCCCTCAGCGTCCGGTGGAAGGGGAGCCCGTAGCCCGCCGCCATGGCGGCCTCCATGAGGAGGACCCGGGTCTTGGGAAAGTAGGGTTCGAAGCCGCTGGGGATGGCGAAGGGGATGCCGGCCTCATGGAGGAGTCGGGGGGTCTCGAAGCTGGCCTGCTCCAGAGGCCCCTGGTGACGGGCCATGGTGGGGTGCACGATCACCGGAACCCCTGAGGCCCGCACCTCCTCCAGGACCTGCCCCACCTCGGCGGCCCCGTCCAGGATCAGGCGGAAGCCGAACTCCTCCTGCAGGCGGAGCGCCGTCAGGATGTCCGGCACCCGGTGGGCCGTGATCATCAGCGGGACCTCTCCCCGGAGGATCCGACGCCCCTCCAGGAGGGCCAGGTCCGCCCCGTCCGCGTCTCCCCGGTCAAGCGACTCACGGGCCCGGAGCAGGAAGGAGCGGAGCATCACCACCGCCCGGGCCCGGGTGCCGGGCCAACCGCCTCCGGAGCCCACCGCCTCCGCTCCCACGGTGGCGGCGTAGGTGGTGATGGAGTCCATCAGGACCGCGTCCAGGGTCCCTCCGACGGTCTTCACCAGCATGGTCTGGCCACTCACCAGCGCCCCGGGTCCATGACCCGTGTGGATGGTGGTGGTCCCCAGATTCCGCACCCACTCCACCAGCGGCTCCCTGGGATTGTAGGCATCCATCGCCCGGAGTTGGGGCTGGATGGGGGCCGAGCGCTCCAGCTGCTCCTGGTCCTGGGTCCCTCCCAGGATCCCCGAGAGCCCCACCACCGTATGGGCATCCACCAGCCCCGGGGTCACCACGGCGGCCTGGAGCACCCGGACTCCGGCAGGGAGCGACACCGAGGCGACGGGCCCCACCGCCTCGATCCGCCCCTCGACACCGATGAGCACCACCCCGTTGACAATGGGCTCCCCGGAGACCGTGTGCACCACGTCCCCACGGATCGCCACCTGGGCCGCCACACCGTCGGTCACGCCCCCGAGGGCGAGGAGGACGATCCATCCAATCCGGGCAAGACGGCCGGCGCACCGCACCACCCGGCTCATCGTCCCCCCTCCTGGAGCGAGGTGTCTCCGGGGCTCCGGGTTGCACCGGGGCCCCCCACGGCAAAGGTCCGGTCCGCCGGATCCGAGAGGTCGAAGACCTTCTGCCCCTCCACCCAGGTCTCCTGCACGTGGGTGTACACGCTCAGCGGATCTCCGTCCAGGAGGATGAAGTCCGCATCCTTCCCCGGCTCCAGTGACCCCACCCGCTCCTCCAGCCCCAGCATCCGGGCGCCCGCCAGGGTGAGGGCCTCCAGGGCACCCTCCCGACTTACCCCGGCGCGGACGTACATCCCCGCCAGGCGACGGAAGAAGCGGGAGTCGGTGATCCCGTCATCGGTGTGGAAGGCCAGCGGTACCCCCGCCTCCTCCAGCGCCACCCCTCCGGCGAAGGTGGCGTTCAGCGCCTCCTCCTTCCCACCGGGGGCGTCCGGGGCCAGGATGGAGGCTGCGGCTCCATTGGCGGCGATCTCGTCCGCCACCAGGTGTCCGTCGCTCAGGTGATGCAGCACCAGCCGGTAGCCGAACTCCTCCTGGAGGCGCAGCGCCGAGAGGATGTCGTCGTGGCGGTGGCTGTGCATGTGGACGATCCTCCGCCCGTCCAGGACCTCCCCCAGGAGCTCCATCCGGAGGTCCCGGGAGGTGGCCCGGGAGGGCTCCTGTTCACCGGATCGCACCCGCTCCCTGTACTCCACCGCCTTGCGGAACTCCTCCCGGACCAGGGCGGCGGCCCGCCCCCGGGTCCCGGGGAAGGGAGGAGCGCCCATGGGGTTGGTGCCGTTGGCCATCTTCAGTCCGCCGCAGATGTCCCGGAGGGGATCCTCGCAGAAGAGGAGTCCCTCCACGGTGGCGGCGCCCCGGAGCTTGATGTACGCCGTCTGCCCGCTGATCAGGTGCCCGGAGCCGGGCATCACGTTGACGGTGGTGAGCCCCCCGGCCATGGCCTTCCGGATCCCGGGGTCCCGGGCGTCCAGTCCGTCCAGGATCCTGGCCTCCGGCTGCATGGGGAAGGAACGATCCCCCCCGTCACTGCGACCCAGGTGGGAGTGGGTGTCCACCAGCCCGGGCATGATCCAGAGCCCCGTCACATCACGGACCTCGGCGTCTCCTGGAATGCTGGTACTCCCACGGGGGCCCACCGCCACCACCCGCCCGTCCTGCACCACCAGCACCCCGTCGTCGATGGGCCCGGAGGCGATGGGAATGATCCGGGCTCCCACCAGGGCCAGGGGGCGCTCCTGGGCACCCGCATCCGGCACCTGGATTCCCAGAAGGGCGAGGGGAAGAAGGAACAACGGGGGGAGGGGGAACGGCTGGAACCGGAGCACGGCGCCTCTGGGGGACCGGGGGAGGGTC
>CAYQVI010000043.1:0-19832 GCA_964420725.1 uncultured Gemmatimonadaceae bacterium
CGGTCGATGGTGATGGTCTCGCCGGGGACGATGTCGTAGGCCAGATGCGAGTAGACCGGAGCCGTGACCCGGGGCTTTCCCGCCTTGATGTCCGCCAGGAAGGCGGAGAGGGCCACCCGGTCATAGCTCTCGGGGAAGCCCTTCCGCTCCATCATCCCCTGTTCCCGGAGCACCTTGTTGGGGAGGAGGAATCCATCGGTGGCGATGAGATCCACCTTCGGCGTGTTGGGCCACTTCTGGAGGAGGGCCCGGAGCACCCGTCCGGTGGTGGACTTCCCAACGGCCACGGAGCCCGCCAGCCCGATGATGAAGGGGGTTACGCCGTCCTCGATCTGGAGGAAGGTCCGGGTGGCATCGTGGAGACCCTGGGTGGCCGCCACGTACAGGCTCAGGAGCCGGGACAGGGGGAGGTAGATCTGGGTGACGTCGTCCAGGGAGATGGGGTCGTTGAGGCTCTGGAGCCTGAGGAGATCCTCCTGGGTGAGCGTCAACGGCGTGTCGGCCCGGAGGCGGGCCCACTCCGACCGGGTGAAGAACCGGTGGGGGGCGATGACCCGGGGCGTGTCCATCATGTGCGGAGATCCTCCGGGGCCCGGGACTCCCCTTCCCCCTCTTCAATCTCCGCCTCCGCCCGCTCCATCCGGCGCCTCTGCACGGACCGCACCATGGAGAGGACCATCCCCGCAGCCAGGAGACCGATGGCCGTGGGAACCCACCACCCCTCCCCGTCCCGGAGGATCCCGATGAACCCCATCAGTGCCCCGGCGACGAACAGCGCCATGCGGGCCTCGAGGAGGGGATCGGGGGCCCGGAGTCTGGATCGGTTCAGGAACATGGAAGGCCGGACCGGTTCACCGCTTGTCCGAGAGGAAGCGCCGCACCCCTTCGCGGCAGGCCTCCGTCATCCGGGCCAGGGCATTCACCTCCGCTCCACGGGCAATCCCATCCTCGAACCCCACACCGTCCAGTCCGTAGAGGAGGCGCTTGGTGAGGGAGACCGCCGAGGGGGGGCGAGAGGCCAGCTCGGCGACCAAGGCATCCACATCCTCCGGCCAGGAGGCGGAGGGGATGACCCGGTTCACCAGCCCCAGGCGATGCGCCTCGGCTGCCGTGATGCGGTTCCCCAGCGCCACCAACTCGAAGGCCCGCCCCTCCCCCATCTTCCTCCGGAGGATGGCCATGACCATGGCGGCCACGAAGCCCAGATGCACCTCCGTGTAGGCGAAGGAGGCATCTTCCCGGGCCAGGACCAGGTCGCAGGCGCTGGCCAGGCCGCACCCCCCGGCCAGCGCCCTGCCGTGGACCGCCGCCACAATGGGTTTGGGGTGGCGCCGGAGGGCGATGAAGAGATCCCCCATGGCGGAGGCGTCCTCCACATTGGCCTCGGGGCCCAGGGAGGCGATCCGCTCCAGCTCCGCCAGGTCCGCCCCCGAGCAGAAGTCCTTCCCCCGGGCCCGGAGCAGGACGACCCGGACCTCCGGGTCCAGGGCTGCAGCTGTCAGTCCCGCCTTCAGCGCCGCCACCACCTCGCCGTTCAGGGCGTTCCGCTTGTCCGGGCGATTCAGGAGGAGGGTGGCCACCCCCCCGGTGGCGTGATACAGCACCACGCCCTCGCCTTCGGCCCCCTCCGGATCGGAGGACCACCCGCCGGGGCTCATCCCTGACGACCTGTGCCGGGAGTCCACCCCGCCGGCAGCCGACCCTTCCCACGGGCCCGCTCCGCCACCTCGTCCGGGACCTCGATCTCCATCCGGAGGAGCGCGGTAGAGAAGACCTTTCCCTGGGCGTCGGTCATCAGTGACACCGTACCCCCCCCGCCCAGTGCCCCGTGGAGCAGGAAGTTCAGCGCGCCCAGGTTGGGGAGCTCGAAGCGCTCCACCTCCCCCTTCACCAGGGGACCGAAGTGGGCTTTCACGCTGGCGACGTCCAGCGCCTCCTTCAGCAGCTCGTAGTCCCGGGGGTCATAGGCGATCACCCCCACGTTGGCGGTGTCGCCCTTGTCGCCGGAGCGGGTGTGGGCCAGGGAAACCAGGGGAATCCGGGGCATGATCAGACCTCCAGGAGGGAGACGGCCAGGTGGGATTCCACCGCCTCCTTCCGGATCAGGGCGGGCCAGTAGGCCATGACCTCCTGCACGGCGGGGCGTCCCCCCGCGAATCCCGTGACGGAGGGGGGGCCGGTGAGGACCAGGGGGGCGATCTCCCGGCTGAAGCGCTCCACCGGAGCCCGGTCCCGGGCCCGGACGGCCACCCGGAGCTGGACCTCGGGGATGTCGGCTGGAGGCTCCCCGGCCAGATGCCCATGGGTGGAGTCCCATCCCACGAGTTCGATGCGGATCTCGTCGAACCGGAGCCCCAGACGGTCCAGGCGCTCCCGGAGGATCTGTCCGGCGGCCCGGGCCTTCGCGGCGGCGTCCGGCCAGGCATAGACCAGGGTCCCGGCGGCCTTGAACCCGTCGGCATAGGCAATGGACACCTTCAGGAACTCGGTGGCCTCCCGCCCCTTCACCCCGTAGACCCGGACCCGGTCAGAGCCGCCCTCCTCCAGGTGGATGGTGGTGAAGTCCGCCACCACGTCCGGGGTGATGTAGCTGGACGGGTCCCCCATCTCGTAGACGATCTGCTCCTTCAGTGTGGCCAGCGAGACCCGACCCCCGGTGCCGGGGTGCTTCGTCACCACGAAGCTCCCGTCGGGGGAGGCCTCCACGATGGGGAACCCCACCCCCGCCATGTCCGGGAGGGTCCACCACTCGTGCATGCAGTTCCCGCCGCTGGCCTGGGCCCCGCACTCGTTGATGTGCCCCGCCACCACCCCTGCGGCCATCCGGTCGTGGTCGTCCGGGGACCAGCCGAACTCGTGCATCAGGGGGGCGTAGGTCAGCGCGGTGTCGGTGGAGCGCCCGGTGACGATCACCCGGGCTCCCTTCTGCAGCGCCTCCACGATGGGGCGGGCGCCGATGTAGGCGTTGGCGCTCTGCACCCGCTCCCGGATGGAGGCCAGGGGGGCACCGGTCTCCATGTGGGCCAGGACGTGCCCCTCCTCCAGGAGGGCGTCCAACCGGTCCATGAGGTCGTCCCCGGTGACCATGGCCACCTTCGCCCCCCGGACCCCCGCCCGGCGACCGGCCTCCACCAGCGCCGCCGCACACCCCTCCGGGTTCACGCCGCCGGCGTTGGTCACCACCCGGACATCCTTCTCCACGCAGTCCGGGAAGATCCGCTCCATGAGCGACACGAAATCCCGGGCGTAGCCGGCCGACGGATCGCGCCCCCGCTGCTTCTGGAGGATGGACATGGTCACCTCCGCCAGGTAGTCCAGCATGAGGTAGTCCACGGGACCGCCCCGGACCTGTCGGACCGGGGCCTCCAGGTCGTCACCCCAGAATCCCTGGCCGGAGGCGACGCGGACGAGGTCTCGCCGGGCACCGGTCATGGCAGGCGAATCCGTCTGGAGGGGATGGGCATGGGGTCTCCCGTCGGTAGGGATGAAGGCGTTGAAGGGCCGGAGTCAGAGGGTTCCGGCAGGAAGATGGAAGGGCCCCACGTGGGGACCCGCGTTGTTCATGGAGGTCCTGAGGCAGAGGATCAGGGCGGGACGGAGCTCCTCGGGGGTGACGATCTGGTCCACGAACCCCCGGGCCGCCGCGAAGCGGGCGTCCAGTTGCCGGTCGTACTCGGCCCGGACCTCGTCCATGCGAGTGCTCAGGTCCTCGTCGGGGACCTTCCCCTCCCGCTTCAGCGCCTCGATCTGTGAGGAGAAGAGGGCCATGACCGCGCTGTCCCCCTCCATCACCCCCATGCGTCCCGACGGGAGGGAGAGGATGAAGTCGGGGTCGAACCCCTGCCCTGCCATGGCGTAGTATCCGGCTCCCGAGGCGTGGTTCACGGTGAGCACCAGCTTGGGGACCGTGGCGGTGGCCATGGCCTCCACGAAGCGGGCCCCGGCCCGGATGATCCCCGAGTGTTCGGCCTCGGTGCCCACCATGAAGCCGGACACGTCCTGGACGAAGAAGAGGGGGATCCGGTGCCGGTTCATCGTCTCGATGAAGTAGGCCACCTTCTCCGCCGATTCCGTGTAGACGATCCCCCCGAAGCGGGGGCGGCCGCCGGAGGGGTCCTTGATCAGTCCCCGGGCGTTGGCGATGACCCCCACCGGGATCCCCCCCACGGTGCCGGTACCGCACAGCATCTCCCGGGCCCGGTCGGACTGGAACTCCTCGAACTCCCCCCCGTCCAGCAGACACGCCAGCACCTGATGCATGTCGTAGGGCTGCCGGTGATCCGGGGGCAGGATCCCATAGAGATCCACCGGATCCCGTCCGGGAGCGGGAACCGGGGCCGTCACCTCGGGCACCGGGCGGAGCCCCGGCTCCCGGGGGAGCCCCAGGATCAGCGTCCGGAGCTTCTCCAGGCAGGCGGCGTCATCGGGGACCCGGTAGTGGGCCACCCCGCTGATCTCGGTGTGGACCCGGGCACCGCCCAGGCTCTCGGAGTCCACCGTCTGGCCGGTGGCCCCCTTCACCAGGTTCGGTCCCCCCAGCCCCATGAAGCTGGTTCCCTCCACCATGACGATGACGTCGGAGAGGGCCGGCAGGTAGGCACCCCCGGCGATGCAGGGCCCCATCACCGCCGAGAGCTGCGGAACCCGGAGGTAGCGGCGCATGATGGAGTTGTAGTAGAAGATCCGGGCGGCGCCGTACTGACCGGGGAACACCCCCCCCTGGTAGGGGAGATTCACACCGGCCGAGTCCACCAGATAGACGATGGGGACCCGGCAGCGCATGGCGATTTCCTGCGCCCGCAGGATCTTCGTGATGGTCTCCGGCCACCAGGAGCCCGCCTTCACCGTGGCGTCGTTGGCCACCACGACGATCTCCCGCCCCTGCGCCGTGCCCACCATCGTGACCACCCCCGCCCCGGGGGCCTGGCCGTCGTAGAGGTCATGGGCCACCAGGAGCCCCACCTCCACCCGGGGGGATCCCGGGTCCAGGAGGAGGTCGATCCGCTCCCGGGCGGTGAGCTTCCCCTGCTCGTGCTGCTTCGTGATCCGGGAGGGCCCGCCCCCCAGCTTCAGGGTTCCCCGGAGGTCCCGGAGCTCCTCGACGAGTTCGGCCAGGCGCCCCGAGGGCACGTCCACCACGGAGCTCTCCACCGGTGCGGTCAAACCACTTCCTCCTGATCGATGCGTTCCTGGAACCACCCCCGGACATAGTCCACCGCCTCGGTGGTGCGGGTCCCGGGGCCGAAGAGGCGCCCCACCCCCATCTCACGGAGCGCCTCGGCATCCTCATCCGGAATGATCCCCCCTCCGGTGAGGAGGATGTCCTGGGCTCCCGCGTCGTCCAGTAGCGCCTTCACCCGGGGGAAGATCGTCATATGGGCCCCGGAGAGGATGGAGAGGGCCACCACGTCCACGTCCTCCTGGAGGGCTGCAGCCACCACCATCTCGGCGGTCTGGTGGAGCCCCGTATAGATCACCTCGAACCCCGCGTCCCGGAAGGCGCTGGCGATGACCTTTGCTCCCCGGTCATGGCCGTCCAGTCCGGCCTTCGCCACCAGGACCCGCACCCTGCGCTCCCCTTGGATCATCGTCGTCTCACCTCTTCGATTCGGCGTCCCCGGGGCCCCACATGCGACCCCGGCGCCCGTCGGGGCACAGCACGGAAAGATAGTCGTGGCAAGGGTGCCTGGGGACCCGCCCCCCATCCCTTCCCCCCCGGGGGAACCGGGACCTCACTCCCCGCCCCCCGGGCCGGAGAGATACCGGGGAAGATCCAGCACGGTGCGGAGACGATCCACAGGGTAATGGGATAGCCGGTCCATGGGGTCCAGGAGGACCGCCTGCAACCCTGCCCCCCGGGCGCCCAGCACATCCACGGGATAGAGATCGCCCACATAGAGGCACTCCTCCGGTGCGACACCCATCCGCTCCACTGCGGCCGCGAAGATCCTGGGGTCCGGCTTCTCCACACCCACCACCTGGGAATCGATGACGAACTCGAAGTGTTCCCGGAGCCCCCGGCTCTGCAACAGCCCTTCGATCCGCCCGTCGGCGTTGGAGATCACGGCAAGGCGGTATCCCGCATCCCGGAGCAATTCGAGTGCCTCTCCGGTCCCCGGCTCCACCCAGGTCCAGAGGTGCTCCTCCCGGTGGATCCGCACCAGCGCCTCACCCACCTGCTCCATCCGTTCCGCAGGCACCCCGGATCTGGCGAAGAGGGTCTCGAAGTAGCCCCGCCATACGTGGGCCTCCGTGCCAGTCCCCCCCTCACCGATGCGCTGGATCAGGACCTCCCGGGCCTGGAACTCCGCCTCCAGGAAGACCGTCTCGTCGGCCTCCACGCCGTGGCTCCGGTAGATCTCCAGGACCCGATGGCGATCCACGAAGACCAGGGTGTTCCCCGCGTCCAGGAGGACCGCCCGGACGGGGCCACCGGAGTGGGATGCCATCGAGGCGTGATCCGCCGCAGGCTGGGAGGGAGGCACCAGATCTCTCCTGAACGAAAATGGGTGAAGGGGGGAACTCCCCCAGGGAAGGTAGACCCGGCCCCTGAACCCCGGAAGCCGCCCCCGGGACGAGGGAGTGAACGATGGGGTCAGATCCCCAGTAGCGCCCGCACCACCAGGCCGGTGCCGGTGGCCACCACCACGCTGGTGAGGGTGCCGATGAGGTAGTACTCGGCGAAGGGGCGGGAATCCAGCTCCTTGAAGCGGGCCAGCGACTTGGCCGCCAGGATGAGCCCGATCCCACCCCATTCCCCCAGGATCACCAGCGGGAGGAGGAGGATCCTCTCCAGGATCCCGATGGCCCGGCCGCTTCCGGGGACCGACTCGCCATGCTGTCCCGCCGGGTCCTCCTCCAGCCGAAAACGGGCCAGCACTCCCTGCACCATGGCTGCCCCCCCGCCCCAGTTGAAGGCGAAGGAGGCCACCACCAGCCCCACGGCGGGGAGATTCACGGTACTCCCGGAGGTGGGGAGGGGCGGAAGCCGGGACAGCACCAGCACCATACTCAACCAGAGAACGACCAAGTGGCCGGCCTGGTCCACCAGCAGGCGCTCCAACCGCTTCGAATCTGGAAACGGAAGCTCATCGCTCACCAGGTCCACCATGACGTGCCCCACGGCAGCCAACGGGGCAGCCAGGAGGATGTCCATCCCGACGGCCTGGGCCAGGGGGAACAGGAGAAGGACATGCCACACCAGGAGGGCGACCCCGTGGCGGAGGTAGGCCTCCCCTCCACGGGGATGATCGCCGGCGCCCTCGGGACCGGTGACGAACTCCCCCAGCATGTGGCCAGCCAGGAGGAGGGCCGCCATGCCGGCAGGGAGGGAGAATGCATCCAGGGGAGTCAGTAGATCCTCCCCTGGGAGGGGGCGGATTGGACCCCCTGGATGGGCGCGATCTCGTCCAGGAAACGAGCCAGGGCCTCCTCCCCCTCGATGACCACATGGAACCGGGCCGCCGTCAGGCTCTTGCTCACGGTGGATTCCGAGACGCCGAACTCCCTGGCCACCTCCCGCTGGAGGGCGGTGCGGGCCCCCCGGGCGTAGCGACGCTGGGTCTCGGTCCAGCGGGAGCGGACGGCCTCCATCAGTGCGAGGTGGGATCCGAGAAACGCATCCACTACCGGACCGAAACCCTGGACCCGGGCCCAGACATCCTGGTGTCGAGCCTCCTCCAGCGCCTCCCGACCCCGGTGGAAGACGGGCCCGTCCAGCGCCCCCACATCGGGGCCGGGATCGGTTGAGAGTCCTCCCAGACCCACCCCGAAGGTCACCCGGACGGGGTGGAGACCGTCCTCGATGGCGGAGAGAAGGGGGACAACGGGACGGAAATGACCCAGCAGACCCTGGAACTCGTCGCCCCTCACCAGGCGGAGGGGAGCCACCAGGTGCTCACCATGGAGATGGTTCAGCTCCTCCAGCAACTCCACCAGACGCCGCTGGAGTCCGGCCCGATCCTCTACCTCCCGGGATCCCACCACATCGCCCATGAGGGCCACGTAGGCCTTGCTTGGCCCCCTGTCGCCAATTTCATTCATATTGGTCAATATGGACCAAGTTGTGGACCATGCAAGGGGGCCCATGGAATGGCACAGGGCCCCGGAGATCTCTCTCCGGGGCCCTGTGCACCCATTCCCAGCGTCCCGGGGGACTTCAGCAGGAGACGCAGTTGTTGTTGTTCTTCGCCCCGAGGCTCTCCAGCAGGGCGATGGTCTCCGGGAAGGGAGAGATCCTCTGGACCGGTCCATTGGCCATGTCCACCGTGGTCTGCCCACGTCGGGCCACCGCAGTGACGTCCCCTCCCTTTTCCACCAGGTAGAGGATCAACTCATTGTCCCCCCGGGCCGCAGCGTGGTGGAGGGGGGTGAACCCGTTGTGGTCCCTGGCATTCACATCCGCCCCATGCTCTTCCACCAGATAGCGCACCGCAGGGAGCCATCCGTCCGGAACATGGCGATGCACATTGGCTGCAAACCCTTCACCGTAGCCCACTCCCGAGGCGGCGTGGATCGGCCAGACACCGGGACCTCCCACCGGAACCGGAGGAAGCCCCGAGAGATCCTCGGTGGAGCCCCCGCCCCGCCGGAACCGCTGCGGCGGCTTCATGGTGGGAACGTTGGGATCGGCACCATAGGACACCAGGAGTCGCATGGCCTCCACATCGGTGGCGTAGGCAGCCCGCCAGAAGGCATTCGACCCCATCCGGTCCACACCCAGGTAGTCATCCCCGTAGGTGTCGAACCAGAGCGACCTGTTGAGACGCACATTGGGATCTGCCCCCGCCTCCAGGAGCGCGTCCATCAACTCCAGGTAGGAGGTCTCCTGCTGGAGCAGATCCGTGGGCTGGGGATGCCTGGACTTGGGCAACCAGTGGGCATTCAGAGCCGCATAGACCGGGTCGGCCCCGGCATCGCTCTGAAGCAGGACGTCCGCCCCCCGCTCCAGGAGCGACATGGCCAGGTCGAAGTGTCCATTGATGATGGACATCAGCAGCGGCGTATGGCCGTCGGCAGCACTCCGCTGGTCGATGTCGGCACCGGCATCCAGGAGGGCATGCACCACACGGGCGTGCCCTTCCCGGGCCGCCAGAAGGACCGCGGTCTGTCCTCCGTACCCCCCGATGAGTCCGGCGAATGAAAGAGGATCGATGAGGTCGTTGTTCTGTGCCCTCTCCAGCACCTCCTGTCCCACCACCACCTGCTCCTGGGCCTGCTGCCGCTGGGGAGGCCCAGCGGCTGCGGCGGGCTCGCCTCCATCCCTCCGACTCTGCGCCTCCCGGTCCTCCTGTTCCCGCGCCACCAGATCCAGCACGTCGGCGGTGAGGGCCGGATCCGCTCCAGCCTCCACCAGAGCCCGTGCGGCATCCAGTCGTCCGGCGGCCGCAGCGAACATCAGGGGGGTCTGTCCCCACCTGGACTCCCTGGCGTCCACCTGGGCTCCAGCCCCCACCAGCAGCCGGATCAACTCCGCACTCCCAGCGGAAGCCGCGAAGTGGAGCGACGTCACATCTCCGGTGCTGGTGACGGCCCCCGCGTCGCTACCGGCCTCCAGAAGGAGGGAGACCACCCCCACCTGCCCCGCCTCGCTGGCCAGGTGGAGGGGGGTGTAGTTCCCCAGCCGGGTGGTGACCGAGACATCGGCCCCCGCCTCCAGCAGCAGCTCCACGATCTCCCGATTGCCGTTGAGGGAGGCCCAGTGGAGAGCGGTCATCCCGTCCCCCAGGGAGGCATCCACATCTCCCCCCCCGGCGATGAGAGCCCGCACCGACTCCACATCGTCCTGGCGCGCGGCCTCAGCCACCGGTGCAGAGGGCACTCCTCCCCAGATCAGGGCAGAAACCAGGAGCGCCATGGCCAGGTCCATGCGGACCACCCCACCTGTCCAGCGTCGAAGCAGCATCGGCCCCATCCTCCCGTTCCTCAGGAACCCACCACGGCAGACGAAGGACCGGAAAGCGAGAACTCCCCGGTGCTGTCCCCGAAGTTCTCCATGTCGTCCATCCCCATCTTGTGCATCAGGCTGAGCATGACGTTGGCCATCGGGGTCCCGTCGGGAGCCTTCAGGTGCAGGTTCCCCTCCAACTGGCCCCCGGCCCCACCCATCACCAGGAGGGGGCAGCGACGGTGATTGTGGAGGTTCGCATCGCCCATGGGCGAACCGTACACGATCATGGACTGATCCAGGAGGTTCCCCCCGCTGTCCGTCGTATCCCGGAGCTTCTCCAGGAAGTAGGGGAGGAGCCCGATGTGGTACTTGTTGATCTCGTTGAAGGCCAGCACCCCACGCTCGCTCCCCCCGTGGTGGGAGGCGGGGTGGAAGCCGTCGGAGATGCCGCTCTCGGGATAGACGCGGGACGACGCGTCACGCCCCATCTTGAACGAGAAGACCCGGGTCAGGTCGGAAGCGAAGGCCAGGACCTGGAGGTCGAACATGAGCTTCACATGCTCCTCGAAGGAGTCAGGCACACCCACCGGAGCCTCCGGGAGCTCCCGGGGCTCACCGCTGGTGTTGTGGGCCTCCACCATCTGGATGCGCCGCTCGATCTCCCGGATGTTCTCCAGGTACTGGTCCATGCGAGCCCGGTCCGGCGCTCCCAACTGACGGCGGAGCTGCCCCACCTCTCCTACGATCCAGTCCAGGATGCTCCCCTGGGTCCGACGGCGGGAGGCCCGCTCTTCCGCGGTACCACCGGCCCCGAAAAGCTGGTCGAAGGCGAAACGTGGATCCCGGATCATGGGAAGCGGCTGGGACGGCCCGGCCCAGCTGATGGTGTCGGTGTACACGCAAGCGTACCCGTAGGCGCAGCCCCCGGCCTGGTCCACATTCTCGATGCAGAGCTGCATCGAAGGAATGGGGGTGTCCTGACCGAAGCGCTGGGCGTAGAGCTGGTCGATGGAGGGCCCGACGAAGACATCAGAGCTCTCGGTCTGACGGGGATGGGCCTGGGTCAGGAAGACGGCGCTGGACCGGAAGTGGTCCCCGCCGATCTCCTGCGGCTCGAAGGCCTCCGCCATCCGGACATCGGTGTTGCTGACGATGGTCAGCCGGTCACGGAAGGGCTCCAGCGACTTCAGCGCGCTGGGTCCAAGGTCGAAGTTCCGCCCCACCTGGGCTGGCGACCAGAGATTCTGCGTGGCGCCCCACTCGTTGCTTCCCGCTGCACCGTGCACCATCTCGATGGCCACCAGACGCTTCCGGTTCTCTTCCGCCGCTCCACCCAGCAGGGCGCGGGCTGGAACCATGGCATCCAGGAAGGGAAGCGCGATGGTGGCTCCCATGCCACGAACGAAGGTCCGACGGTGAATGTGCCTGCCTGTAATGAACTCCATTGGATCGGGCCTCCTCGCCCCCAGGGTCACTGGTCGTTGCTGTCGTCCGCCCACGCTTGCTGCATCTGGAACGCATCACTCCGCACCACACCCAGGATGAAGGAGGACATCCGGTAGTCGTCCTCCTCCGCCTCCCGGGCAATGGCCCTGACCGTCGGCATGTCGTAGTACTCCAGGCGCCGACCAAGGGCATACGCCATCAGATTCGACGTGAACGTACGGATCAGCGGCGTCGGCCGGGAGAGCAGCGCCTGCCTCAGATCGGCGGGCGTCTGCACCGGCGTACCGTCATACATGTCACCCCGGGTATCCAGGGGAAGACCGTTCTCCTTGATCCTCCAGCGGCCGGTCACGTCGAAGTTGTCCAGCGCCAGCCCGATGGGGTCCATGAACATATGGCAGGAGGTGCAGGCCGGGTTGGCCCGATGCTGCTCCATCCGCTCCCGGGTACTGAGCACCCGCCCCTCCTGGATCCCGTCCGTCTGCTCCAGGTCCGGCACCCCGGGAGGGGGGGGCGGCGGTGGCGTGTCCAGAAGCACCTCCATCACCCACTTGCCCCGGAGGACCGGCGAGGTCCGGGTGGCATGGGAGGTGAGGGTCAGAACGCTACCGTGGCCCAGGATCCCCCGGCGCTGCTCGTCAGGGTACTGGATCCGCTGGAAGCGGTCCCCCGACACACCCTCGATGCCGTAATGACGGGCCAGCCGCTCGTTCACAAAGGTGTAGTCCGCCGTGAAGAGCTCCATCATGCTCCGGTCCTCACGGACCAGGCTGTTGAAGAACAGTTCCGTCTCCTGGAGCATGGCCGCCTTCAACTGCAGATCGAAGTCGGGGTAGGTCCGGACATCGGGGCTGATCTTCTCCAGGTCCTGAAGCCTGAGCCACTGGGACGCGAAGCGGGGAGCGAGGGCCTCGGCCCTGGGATCCTGGAGCATCCTGAGCACCTGGGCCTCGAGGACCTCCGGATCCGAGAGCTCGCCCCGCTGCGCCAGCGCAACGAGTTCCTGATCCGGCACCGAGGCCCAGAGGAAGAAGGAGAGCCTGGAGGCCAGCTCCAGATCTCCCACCCGGTAGTTCTCCCCCGGCTGCGTCCCCTCCGGCTCGGTCTCGAGCCTGAAGGTGAAGTGGGGGCTGGCCAGAATGGCCTCCAGAGCCGTGCGGACCCCGACCTCGAAGCCCCCCTCGGCAGCACCCTCCTCATAGAACCCCATGAGAGCCGTCACATCCGAGTCCAGCAGCGGACGGCGATAGGCCTGCGTGGCCAGTCGGGTGACGATCTCCCGGGCGCAGGCGGGCTCCTGGCCGGCGGTGGTGGGCCGGCAGGTGAAGATCGCCCGACGGCTCGCGGTCTCGGAAACGCCCGTGGGATTGAACGGCCCGCCGATCACCAGATCCCGGAGGTGCGGGAGGGACATGATCCCGTAGGTCCCCGCGATGGCGGTACTGGCCAGGGACCAGTCGTGGGGGGAGATGAGATCCTGCACCGGCCCTTCGAACCGCTTCACGAAGGCGGCCGCCACCTGATGCTGCCCGGCGGGAACGAAAAGGGGCTCCGACCGGACCGTCACACCATTGGGATCGGACACCTGCATCCAGCGGTCGATATCCAGCAGCGCCACCCGCTCACCGTTGATGGAGATCTCCAACTGCTCGGGGACCTCCGCCGTCAGCAGTGCCGACCGGCCGTTCCCCACCAGGGCCCCGGTGGTCTCGTGGTGGAAGGAGGCGGTGAAGACGTACTCGCCGTCCGCGGGGAAGTTGTGGACC
Organism: uncultured Gemmatimonadaceae bacterium; assembly: GCA_964420725.1. GTDB lineage: Bacteria > Gemmatimonadota > Gemmatimonadetes > Longimicrobiales > Gaopeijiaceae > CAYQVI01. The sequence continues at coordinate 13,102 of CAYQVI010000043.1, forward strand.
GTGGCCACTCCACCCCGGGTCCCGAAGGGAGCCCCCTCCACCCGCTCCGTCTGCGAGGCCCACCGGGAGACCCGGTAGGTGGACTCGCTGGCCGTGGCGTTGGGGCTTCCCACCGCCAGACGGCTGATGTCGCTTGCGGCCCGGAAGAAGGCGTCCAGGAGGGTGGGGGAGAGCCCCTGTACGTCAGCGATATTGTCGAAATTGGCGCTCTTCGTATCCAACGGGAGGTAGGCGGAAGCGTCGATGTCGAGGGAGAGGAGATCCCTGATCGCCCGCTGGTACTCCGCCCGGTTCAACCGCTGGAACATCCGGAATCCCGGATTGGGGTCTGCTGCAGCCATTTGGTCGAGATTCGACTCCAGCGCCACCCGCAGGGCGTCAAGGGTGTCCCCCGCGGGCTTGATCATCCCCGGCGGAGGCATCATCCCGGCGGAGAGCTTCAAGATGATCTTCTCCGCGATCTCCGGACGCTCGCCGGGAGCGGCGACATCGAAGCCTGTGAGGGAGAAGTTTCCGGTCTGGAGCCGCTCGTTGTGACACACCACGCAGTACTGACGAACCACGCGGGTGAGGGACTCATTGGAGACGCTGGTGCCGTTCCAGTGAAGGGCCGCCATGGCCAGGGCCTCCCGGGCCTCCGGAGGACCCGGTTCGGGGGCCGGGACAGCGGTGGAGCCGTTTGCCTGGAGATCGCCCAGGAAGGCGATGGCGACTCCCAACAGGGCCACTGCAAGAAGCTTCACTGCTGGACTCCCGTCATCGATGGACCCCATGTGGCGCGACGTGGTTGAGGGCCTCCCGGCGGACCGCCAGGCCTCTACACCGGGTTACCGGTCTGTTGACACCGTGTTCCGCCCGTTTAACGGACCGGATTGACGATACGCCAGATCGGCCCCGACTGCAAGAATTACCGTTCCAACTTCGCCCCATCCGCCCCTCCCGGGGCACATTCCGTTCCTGCAGGGAGACTCCCTGCCCCTGGAAGATGCCCGGGAGCCCCGGAATGTTGAAGGTCAGGGGCGGGGTCTTCCCCCTCCCTCCCCTGTCGAAGCAACTCCTGGACCACCGCCGCAGCCACGGAGTAGGGTGTCTCCGGACCGTCCAGGATCCGGTCCATCCGGGCGGCCACCTCCGGGGAGGAGAGGGCGCTGCGAGCCCTGGCCGCCAGCTCCCTCTCGACAATGCGCCGGGTCCGATCCATCGCCCGGACCCGTCGCCGTCCATGGAGTTCCCCCGAGGCGGCCAGGTGACGGGCGTGCCCGTCCAGGGCATCCAGGAGGTCGGGGACACCTTCCCCCGACCGCCCTTCGGTGAGGAGCACCGGGATCTCCCAGGATTCCCCTCCCCCCCCGGCCCCCGGCGGGACGGTGACCCCGGAATCCCGGCCCCCGGAACTCCGGAGATGAAGTGCCCCCCTCAGGTCCCGGGCCAGGGTCCGGGCGCCCGGTCGATCGGCCTTGTTGACGACGAAGATGTCCGCGATCTCCATGAGTCCGGCCTTCATGGCCTGGATGCCGTCGCCGGACTCCGGGACCAGGACCACCACCGTGGTATCCGCCGTTCCGGCGATATCCAGCTCGGTCTGCCCCACCCCCACCGTCTCCACCAGGATCCGAGGGAAGCCGAATCCATCCAGCAGGTCCATCACCTCCAGGGTGGCGTCGGCCAGCCCCCCCATCGAACCCCGGGTGGCCATCGACCGGATGAAGATGCGGGGGTCCAGCGCCAACTCCTGCATCCGGATCCGGTCCCCCAGCAGCGCCCCTCCCGAATAGGGGGACGTGGGATCCACGGCCAGGACCGCCACCTCCTCGCCGGCGGCCAGCGCTGCCTTCGCCACGGCGCTCACCAGGGTGGACTTCCCCGCTCCGGGAGGTCCGGTGAAGCCAATCCTCCGGCCCCGGGGTCCAGGCTCCATGACCTGGTGGAGAAGCTCCTGGAAGCCAGGAGCCTGATTCTCCACCAGCGTGACCGCCCGGGCCAGTGCCCGGCGGGAGCCGGAGCGGAGGTCCTGGAACAGTCGGGGGGGAACGGGGGTCATTGCGCCCATCGTTCGTCACCCCCCCACCCTCCGGAGTCCATTCCATGGCCCAGCACCAGGCCACGCGTGCGTTCGATCTCGGCGCCCTCATCCTCAGGTTGGGATTCGGCCTGGGCTTCTTCTGGTTTCATGGCTGGCCGAAGCTCATCGGGGGGCGGGAGCGGTGGGAGGGTGTGGGGGGGGCCATGGGGAGCCTCGGGATCGACTTCGGTGCCTGGTGGTGGGGGCTGGCAGCGGCGCTGGCCGAGAGCGGCGGGGCGCTTCTCATCGCGTTCGGGCTCTTCTTCCGCCCCATGTCTGCCATCCTGGCATTTGTGATGGTGGTGGCCACCGCCAACCATGTGGTCACCGGACAGGGGACCATCTCCCACTCCTTCAAGAACATCTGGGTCTTCCTGGGTCTGGCGGTCATGGGCCCCGGCCGCTACAGCCTGGATCACTGGCTGGCGGAGCGCCGCAGCGGCCGGAGGTGAGGTGGAGCGGCCGGGGCGGACTGCACGCCCCGGCCCTCCACCCCTCCCAGGCGCTCACCGGTCGGTGCGATCGCTCCCCCGAGGGGCCTCGTACACCACCTCTCCTCCCACGATGGTGCTCTCCACCCGGGCCTCCAGGATGCGCTGGGCAAGCACCGTCATGATGTCGTCGCTGAGGACCGCCAGGTCCGTCATCCTCCCCCGGGTCACGGATCCCACTTCGTCCTCCTGGAAGGCGGCGTAGCCCCCCAGGTGGCGATGGAACGACCGGACGAAGGGTCACCGTTCCACGGTACTCCACACGGGGGTCCCAGGCCACCCGGAGTGAGGGGGAGGGCCCGGAGCCACGGCCTCCTGCCGGAACCGGGTCATGGCCCCTCCAGCGCTTCAGGGGAGTCGCTCCGGCCGGATCCCCCGGGCATGGCGTAGCGGGTTCTCCAGCAGGTGCGTGGGGATGAGCAGCACCAGGAGGAACATCATGAGGGCTGCAAACAGGCCGATCCCCAGCACCCACCAGTTCCGCAGGGGGATGAAGAGGAGCGCGGTGATGAGCGCCGTGGCGGTTGCGAACACACTCAGGAGGAGGCGCCGGAACTGGAGGTGGAAGAAGCGCTCCTGTCCCTGGATATCCCGGGGGTGCATCCGGACACGAAGCTCTTCCCTCTCTGCCCGCACCAGCAGCTCCCGGGCGGCCCGCACCACCTGATTCACCTCCCCCATCATGTCACGGGCCCGGGCCACCGCCTCCCTCCCCGTGGTCTTCGCGATCTCTCCCTTGTGGCTCCGGATCACCCGGCGGATCATCCCCAGACCGTCGAAGTGGGGGTCATACCGGAACCCGATCCCCTCCAGCAGAGCGGCAGTCCGGAAGAAGTAGACCAGCTCCTGGGGGAGCATCACGGGCCAGGTGTAGAAGGTGTCGAAGACCTCCTGCACGATCTCCTGGATCCGCTCCTGGCTGGAGCTCCGGAAGCGCTCCATGATCTTCAGGATCTCGGTGGCCGCCTCCCGGATCTCACCACGGGAGACCTCGGGAGAGATCATCCCCAGTTGGTACATCCCGTTGATCATCCCATCCAGGTCCTCCCGCTCCACCGCCAGCGCCACCGAGAGGATCGTCTCCCGGGTCCAGCGTGGCACCTCCACCACCATCCCCCAATCCAGGATGACGATGGTGCCGTCGTCCTCCACCAGGAGATTCCCGGCGTGGGGATCGGCGTGGAGGAACCCGTCCACCATCATCATCCGGAGATAGGCGGCGCTGAGGCGTTCCATGATCCGGTCGAAGGAGAGGGTCCCCCGCTGGAACTGCTCATGGAGCCGGTCCACCTTGGTGCCCCGGCGGAACTCCATCACCAGTACCCGCCGCCGGGTGAACTGCGGGAAGACCTCCGGAGCCTTCACCCAGGGGTCCCGGGCGAAGACGGTGCGGAAGCGGTTGATGTGCTCTGCCTCCTTCCGGAAGTCCATCTCTTCTGCCACCCGAACCGAGAACTCCCGGAAGACGTTGGTGAGCCCCCGGACATGGTGGTTCGGGAAGAGGATGTTCAACCAGAAGAGGATCCGGAAGGAGACGTCCAGGTCCAGCGCCACCAGCTCCTCCACCCCCGGCCGGAGCACCTTCACCACCACGTCCCGGTTCCCGACCCGGGCCCGGTGGACCTGTCCCAGGGAGGCGGCGGCCAGGGGCTCCTCCTCGAACCCGGCGAAGAGGGCCTCCACCGGCTGCTCCAGTTCCCGGGCGATCACCTCCCGGATGTCCCGGGATGGCACGGCAGGAACCTGGTCCTGGAGGGTGCCGATGGCGGAGAGATAGGGTTCGGCGATGATGTCGGCCCGGGAACTGAAGACCTGGGCCAGCTTGATGAAGGTGGGCCCCAGCGCCGCCAGGGTGGAGGCCAGCTTCTGCGCGCGCCGCTCGTGGTGTCCAGGCTTCCGGCGGGCCGGACGACCCAGGAGGATCAGGCTCCGGCGGTCCCGGAGGAAGGCCACCAGGAAGGGGACCAGGCGCCACACCACGGACCAGGTACGACCGAATCGGCTCATGTCGTCAACCCGATCAAAGGAGGAACGAACTGGCCAGACCCAGGAGCAGGAAGAACCCGCACAGGTCCGTCAGGGTGGTGACAAAGACCGAGGAGGCCACGGCGGGGTCGATGCCGAAGCGGTCCAGCACGGTGGGGATGAAGGCCCCTGCAAACCCCGCCACCACGATGTTCCCCCACATGGCCATGAGGACCACCAGCCCCAGCCGTCCGCTCCCTCCGGGGAGGAAGGTCGCCAGCAGGGCGGCGATTCCCGCCAGGACAGCACCGTTGGCGAGTCCCACCACCATCTCCTTCGCCACAGCGCCCCGGTTGTCGTCCAGGGGCCCGTCGGAGACAGCAATCCGCCGCACGGTCACCGCCAGGGCCTGGGTGGCGGCATTCCCCCCCATGCCGGCGATGATGGGCATGATGGCTGCCAGGATCACCACCGCTTCGATGGTGGCCTGGAAGTAGTACACCACCGACGCCGCCACCATGGCGGTGAAGAGGTTCAGCGCCAGCCACGGAAGGCGGGAACGGACCGCGTCCAGCCATCCCCCCCGGAGTTCTTCGGCATCCGATGTACCCGCCAGACGAAGGATATCCTCCGTCTGCTCCTCCTCGATGACGTCGATGATGTCGTCGAAGGTGATCCGTCCCAGGAGGACTCCCTGGGCATCCACCACCGGCATGGCCGCCAGGTTGTAGCGGGCGAAGAGGCGGCCCACCTCCTCCTGGTCGGTATCCGGGGAGACCGCCACCGTGGCGGGCTCCGCCAGATCGGCCAGCGTCACGTCCGGCTCCGCCAGCACCAGGTCGTAGAGGGGGAGGATCCCTGTGAGCCGCCCCTCGCCGTCCACCACGAACACGGTGTAGAACTCGTCCTCGATCTCCCGCCCCTGACGGCGGACCTCGGTGAGGGCCTCCCCCGCGGTGAGGTTCTGTAGGACCGCCACCAGCCAGGTGGTCATGATGCCGCCGGCGGTATCCTCGGCGTAGCTCAGGAGTTCCCGGAGATCTCCCGCCTCCTCCTCCGGAAAGGCCGCCAGCACCCGGGCCTGCTCCTCGGGCTCCAGCGCCGCGATGAGGTCCGCCGCGTCGTCGTCCGCCATCTCCTGGAGGAGTTCGGCACTCAGGGTGGGGTCCATGGACGCCAGGAGCCCGGTGCGCTCCTCCGACTCGTCCATCTCCACCAGCGTCTCGGAGGCCACCGAGGCGGGGAGGGCCGAGAGGACCCAGACCCGTTCCTCGTCGGTGTCCAGCGACTCCAGGAGGTCCGCGATGTCCGACGGGTGGAGGTCCTCCAGCTCCGCCTGCAGGGAGGTGAGGTCCCTGGAGCGGATCACATCCTCGATCCGCTCCCCCAGTTCGGCCAGCGCCTCCTCGTGGCGGTCCACCGGGTCCAGGGCGGCTCCCCCTGCCCGATCGACGGCGCTCATGGCCTTCCCTCCCCGGGGGGCAGGTTCCCCTCGGCGGTCCCGGAGGCGCCGGCCCACAGGACCTGCCGCACCAACTCCTCCTGGAGGAGGAACATGGGACTAGCCAACCTCTCCTCTCCCTGGGGATGGTCATGGCCCAGGACGTGGAGGGTCCCATGGACCACCAGGCGGACCAGCTCCTCCTGGAGGGGGACCCCTTCCTCCTCTGCCTGCCGGGCGGCCTGCGCCCCTCCCAGATACACGTCCCCCAGGATGGGATCGCCCGGCCCATGGAGGGCGAAGGAGATGACGTCGGTGACCCGGTCGTGCCCCAGGTAGTCCCGGTTCAGCGCCTGGATCTCCCCATCGTCCAGGAGGGTGACGGAGAGCTGCCCCGCCCCGGCCTCTTCCCGGGAGAGGGTCAGTCGGGCGGCCCGCTTCAGGAGGGCGCGGGTGTCCCGGGGCACCCCCGGGGCATTCACATGGATGACCCAGCTCACCTGGTGCCCCCGGGAGGACCCCGACGGGCACCGGCCCGGGTGACGGCGGGCTCGTCTCCGGTGCCCCCCTCCCCGGGCTCCCCTACCTCCCCGGCGGGATCCGGACGGGAGCCCCCGGGCTCCCCTTCAACGGAGGGGTGGAGATCCCCGGGCACCGCCGCTTCCGGAGCAGGGGCAGGCACCTCCTCCCGGGGCGACCGGGTGAGGTGCCGGGTGGAGGGGTAGTCCACCCGGTGGTGGTACATCCCCCCCAGCACCTTGGCGAACTGCTC
>CAYQVI010000044.1:0-18932 GCA_964420725.1 uncultured Gemmatimonadaceae bacterium
GGAAACACGGTGGTGCTGAAGCCGGCGGAGTTCACCTCGCTCACCGCCCTCCTCTTCGGGCAGCTGTGCCAGGCCGCCGGGCTGCCCCCGGGAGTGGTGAACATCGTCACCGGGGACGGCCGCACCGGCGCGGCGCTGGTGCGTCACCCGGACGTTTCGAAGATCGCCTTCACCGGATCCACCGAGGTGGGGAGGATCATCCGGGAGGAGACCGCCGGGACCGGGAAGCACCTCTCCCTGGAACTGGGAGGGAAGTCCCCGTTCCTGGTCTTCGACGATGCCGATCTGGACTCGGTGGTGGAGGGGGTGGTGGACGCCATCTGGTTCAATCAGGGACAGGTCTGCTGCGCGGGTTCCAGGATCCTGGTCCACGAGGGAACCGCGGAGGCCCTGACGGCGAAGCTGAAGGCCCGCATGGAGCGCCTGCGGATGGGAGACCCCCTGGACAAGGCCATGGACATGGGGGCCATTGTGGCACCGGTCCAGTTGGAGAGGATCCGGAGCCTGGTGGCCCAGGGAGAGGCGGAGGGAGCCCGGATCTGGCAGCCCTCCTGGGACGTCCCTGAGGGCGGCTCCTTCTTCCCCCCCACGCTCTGCACCCATGTGGAGCCTTCCGGCACCCTGGCACAGGTGGAGATCTTCGGGCCCGTGGTGGTCCTCATGACCTTCAGGACTCCCGCCGAGGCGGTGGAGATGGCCAACGACACCCGCTTCGGGCTGGCCGCCAGCGTGTGGACGGAGAATGTGAATCTGGCGCTGGACATCGCCCCGAAGGTGAAGGCGGGAACGGTGTGGGTGAACTGCACCAATCTCTTCGATGCTGCCTCGGGCTTCGGCGGATACCGGGAGAGCGGCTTTGGCCGGGAGGGGGGGATCGAGGGGCTCCGGGAGTACCTGGAGCCGGCCTGGGCGGCGGGGGACCGGGAACGGGAGGCCTTCACTCCGGATGGGGCGGCGACCCCGGAGCCCCCTCCCCCGATGGAGGGGCTCTTCCCCTCCGGGGAGGATCAGGGAGCCACCGGGCAGCCGGGGAGTGCCGGCTCCATCGACCGCACCGCCAAGCTCTACATCGGGGGAAAGCAGACCCGCCCCGACGAGGGATACTCACTGCAGGTGGTATCGCCCCGTGGGGTGGGGCTGGGGGAGGTGCCCAGGGGGAACCGGAAGGACCTCCGCAACGCGGTGGAGGCGGCCCGGGCGGCGCAGCCGAAGTGGGGGGCGGCCACCGCCCACCTGAGATCCCAGATCCTCTATTACCTGGGCGAGAACCTGGAGGCCCGGGGCCCGCTGTTCGTGGAACGGATCCGTGCCATGACGGGGGCCTCCGAAGGGGAGGCCGCCCGGGAGGTGGAGGCGGCGGTGGAACGATGCTTCATCTTCGGGGCCTGGGCGGACAAGTGGGACGGCCGGGTGCATGCCACCCCCTTCCGGAACATCACCCTGGCCATGCCTGAACCCCTGGGGGTGCTGGGGATCATCGCGCCGGAGTCCCATCCCCTCCTGGGTGTGGTGGGGACCCTTGCCCCGGCCATCGCCATGGGGAACGCGGTGGTGGTGATCCCGTGGGAGTCCTTCCCGCTGGCGGCCACCGACCTGTACCAGGTGCTGGACACGTCGGACATTCCCGGGGGCGTGGTGAACATCGTCACGGGGCGGACTGCCGAGCTGGTTCCGATCCTGGCGGCCCACGACGATGTGGACGGCCTCTGGCACTTCGGCGACCCCCGGGAGGGGGCCCGGGTGGAGCGTCTGGCCGCCGGAAACATGAAGCACACGTGGGTGTCGCCGGGGAGCCGGAGGCCCTGGCTGGGACTTCGCCCCGGCGAGGGGGAGGAGTTCCTGGAACGCGCTACGCAGGTGAAGAACATCTGGGTCCCATACGGCGAGTAGGGTTGAGCGCGGTACGGCTCGATCCTGGCCCCAGGGGCGATCCTCCTTGTCAGCCGACGCCCCGGGAGGCAATCTCATGCAGATTCCCCTCTACAGTCGAGTCATGGATCATGCCCCTTCCCCGCCCCACCTCCGCTTGCCGTAGCGCGTTCGCGGTCGTCCTGACGACCCTCCTCCTCTCTCCCCTCCCGACGGCCGCCCAGCAGCTGTACGACTTCGGCACCGCCTTCGGCCGGGCCGCCACGGTGGCAGGGGGCGACGTCCTGGTGGGAGAGCCCCAGAACGTGGTGCGCCCCGGACATGTCTACGTGTTCGGCACCGGGAGCCAGGAGTGGCAGCGCACCCAGATCCTCACCGCCTCCGACGCCCAACGCTCCGACGGGTTCGGCCGGGCACTGGCCGGCCACGGGGACGCCCTGCTGGTGGGAGCGCCCCGGGCCGCTGAGGGACGGGGAGCCGCGTACCTCTTCGTCCGGGAAGCCGGGGAATGGAAGGAGGCGGCTCGGCTGGATCCTGCCCAGGGAGCCTCTGGGATCGGGGGGGCGGTGGCCATCTCCGGCACCAGCGCAGCGGTGGTGGAGCGGCTCCAGGGCCAGGAGCGGGTCCGGGTCTATCGCCGGTCCGGCAACACCCTCCAGGAGGAGGCCCTCCTCCGGTCCGGGGTGTCGGGCCCCCGCTTCGGCGGGGCGCTGGCCTTCGCCGGGGAAGAGACTCTCCTGGTCTGCTCCGCCGACGCCGGGGGCTCCGTCGTCTTGGAGAGCTTCACCAGGAGCAGTGGGGGGAGTTGGAATCCCTCCGGAGTCCTTGAGACCGGGGTCCCATTCTCCGCATCCGGTGGACTCCTCTCGGACGATCCCTACAAGGAGTGCGGCCTGGCCGCCGAGGGGAGCACCGCAGCGGTGGGCACCCCCCAGGCCTCCGGTGGACGTGGCGCAGTCACCGTCTTCAGCAACGTGGGCCAGGGAGCCTCGCCCTCCGGGACGCAATTGACCCCTCCCCCCGGAGGCGAGGGAGGGTTCGGCACCTCCGTGGCGCTGGCCGGTGGGACCCTCTGGGTGGGTGCTCCCAATGCCCGGAGCCGCCTGGGGGCGGTGGCCCGGTTCCAGCAGGCTGGGGGTTCCTGGGGCGCCGGTGAACTGGTGCAGGGGCCTGGTACCGATTTCATGCCGGTGTTCGGTCTGGCACTGGCCGCCGCAGAGGAGCTTGCCGTGGTGGGGTCCCCGGGGGATGCCTATGGAGCCGGCGTGGCCGTAGGCTTCCGGCGGACGGGGGATCGCTGGAGCGAGACGGGGCTCCTCGAAGGTGAGATGGAGGGGTACGAGGCCGTGACCGGAGATTCGGCGGAGTGCGTCGAGGGGAGCGCCGCCATCTTCTCATGCGAGCAGATGGACCTTGTGGCGATGCTTCCGGTGCAACAGTTGGGGGCCTCCCGGGGAGCCATGGTGAACGACGTCTGGGGATGGGTGGATCCCGAGACGGCGCGGGAGTACGCGGTGGTCGGGCGCTCCGAGGGGACCTCCTTCGTGGACGTCACGGACCCGGCGCGCCCCATCTACCTGGGTCAGATGGAGAAGACGGAGGGGAGCCGGGGACAGGCCTGGCGGGATGTGAAGGTGATCCGGAACCATGCCGTGGTGGTGGCGGACAATGCGGGTCAGCACGGAATGCAGGTCTTCGACCTGACGCGCCTCCGCTCGGTGGACCCGGCGAACCCCCCCACCTTCGAGCCCGACGCCATCTACTCCGAGATCGCAAGCTCGCACAACGTGGTGGTGAACGAGGAGACGGGGTTCGTCTACACCATGGGGAACTCCAGTGGCGGCCGTGCCTGCGCCTCGCTCCACATCGTCGACATGAACGATCCGAAGAATCCCACCTTCGCCGGGTGCTACAACGACCCCTCCATCGGACTGGGCGCAGCAGGGCAGACCCATGACGCCCAGTGCGTGGTGTACCGCGGGCCGGACGTCCGGTACCAGGGTCGGGAGATCTGCTTCGCCTACGGAGAGACGTCGGTGAGCATCGGGGACGTCACCGACAAGGCCGCTCCGGTGATCCTCGGGAACGCCAACATGCCCAGTAGTGCCTACATCCATCAGGGTTGGCTCACCGAGGACCAGAGGTACATCTTCGTCAACGACGAGCTGGACGAGATGAACGGCCTCGCGGATCGCACCCGCACGCTCATCTGGGATGTATCCGACCTGGAGGACCCGATCTACGCCGGCGAGTACCTGGGGGAGACCAGCGCCACCGACCACAACCTCTACATCGTCGGTGACCTGATGTACCAGTCCAACTACGCCGCCGGGCTGCGGGTGATCGACATCTCCGATCCGCTGAATGCCCGGGAGGTGGGGTTCTTCGACACAGCCCCCTTCGCGCCCCCGGTCCCCGGGTTCTTCGACGGCTCCTGGAGCAACTACCCGTTCTTCCCCAGCGGCAACATCCTGGTGACCAGCCACAAGCAGGGCCTGTTCATCCTCAAGCGACGCCCTCCCATCAGTTGAGGGAGGCGCCTACCGCCGCAACTGCGAGGAGCGCAGGTTCTCCTGGATCAGCAGCTCCACCCTCTCCCCCGGGTTCACGGTGACGGAGGGGGTGGTGTGGTTCCCCCCTGCCAGTACGCTGATCTGGACCCTCAGCTCCTGCAGGGCCACCCAGGGGATCGTGAAGCTCTGGTTGGTCTTCCCGGGCACCACCCCCAGGCGCACCCGGTTGCCGGTGGTGATGGCGGTCAGCGTCGCGTCGTTGAACCCCAGGTTCGTGACCCTGAGCTGGATGCTGGCGCTTCCGCTCCCCATGCGTCCCCCCATGGGATCGGCCCGGGTTGCACTGCACCCCGCCAGCAGGACCGGGAGGATGAGGGCCACGGCCAGCCGCATGCGTAGCGGACTTCTCCGGCGAAGCCCGGCCCCCGGGGTGGGGCCGGTGGAGACGGGCGACCCCGACGCAGCCCCGGGGGTCATCGGCCGGTCCGGTCCATGGAGGTCGTGATCACTGGAAGAGGTAGATGAACTGGAGGAAGTTCTCCTCCACCGGACCGGTCTGGTTGTAGCGCTGCTCTCCATCCACCAGGACCCGCATCCGCACCGTGATGGTGTCCCCGCTTGCCGGGCCGTAGGCCCGGGCCACGAACTGGAAGGTGGGGGCAAGGTTGAAGCTCCGGTCGAAGGGGAGGGTGATTGCCAGGGTGTCCGAAGACCCGAAGGTCACTCCGATCCCCTCGCTCCCATCCTCCAGCGCCGAAAGGAGGAACTCCTGGGACACCACCAGTCGAGCCTCCTGTCCAGGATCTCCCTCCACCAGCACCTGGATCCGCTCCGGCTGCCCGGCTTCAAAGAGCGAACAGCCGGTCAGGAAGGCCAGGGACATCAGGACCAGGGTGGATCGGAACCAACCCGCACCGGAAGGACTGCCGGTTCTGCTCGAACGAATGGTCGGCGCCATGGCACCACCCTTGATGACGAGGAAGAGGAAACCCATCTGAAGGATTGACCGACCACCGCTCCCCGGCAAGTCCCGGAGGGGAACGCCGGGGCGGCGGGGGCCGGAAGGCCCCGGTCCCCGCCCCTCCCCCGCCGACTGGCGCCCCAGGCCACTCGGGTGGTGCCCGGGTGGAGGAAACGCCTCCTCAGGACGGCTCACCCCGCCAGGCGGGCCACCAGTTCGATTTCCACGGAGACACCCCGGGGAAGCCCCGCAGCCTGGACAGTGGCCCGGGCGGGACGATGGTCGGCGAAGTGCCGGGCGTAGACCTCATTCATTTCGGCAAAGTCCGCCATATCGGCCAGGAAGACCGTGGTCTTCACCACCCGGTCCAGTGAGGCACCGGCGGCAGCCAGCACCGCACGGAGGTTGGCAAACACCTGCTCGGTCTGGGAGGCCACGGAGCCCGTGATCAGCTCCATGGAGACGGGATCCAGCGGGATCTGACCGGAGGCATAGAGCCATCCGTCCACGGTGACGGCCTGGGCGTAGGGACCGATGGCAGCGGGAGCCTCATCGGTGTGGATGGTGCGGATCTCCGACATGGGATTCTCCTTCATGGGTTCTGGTGGAAGGGGCGGCGATGGAGAGCGGCCGCAGGGGATGCTGGGGACCAGCGGGTCAGACGGCGGAGCCAGAGGCGACGTGGTCGGCGATCTCGTCGGGAGAGACCGTGGCCACCCCCGCCTTCCCCACCTCGATGGCGGCGGCATGGTTGGCCAGGACCGCCGCCTCGGAATGGGAAGCTCCCGCCGCCAGCGCGCACGCCACCACCGCCGTGACCGTGTCACCGGCCCCGGAGACATCGTAGACCGAGCGGGCCACCGCAGGAACGTGGAGGTGTTCGCCGTCGCCGCCACGGAGGGTCATTCCCCGCTCCCCCCGCGTCAGGAGCAGGACCTGACACGCCAGGCGGGCCCGGACCTCCTCCATCCAGTGGGGATCGTCGGGCCTCAGGGAGTCGCCCAGGGCCTCCTCCAGTTCCTTGGCGTTCGGCTTGAAGACCGTCACGCCACCGTAGGCGAAGAAGTTGCGACGCTTCGGGTCCACGATGCTGGGGATCCCCCGGCGGCGGGCCCCCTCCAGGGCCGCATCGATGAGTCCGGGAACCAGGACCCCCTTGTTGTAGTCCTCCAGGACCAGCACATCCACCGCCGGGAGCGTCTGCTCCACAGCGGATGCGAGGCGGCTCGCCACGTCCGCCGAGACGTCCCGGTCGTCCTCGAGATCGAAGCGGACCACCTGCTGACTCCGGGCGAGGACCCTGGTCTTCAGGGTGGTGGGACGGGACGGGTCCCGGATGACCCCCTCCAACCGTCCACCCAGCGACGCCAGTGCGTCCCGCAGCACCCCGCCGGCGTCATCCTCCCCCACACATCCCACCACATCGCAGGAGGCACCCAGGGCCAGGACATTGGCCGCCACATTGGCCGCCCCTCCCACCGCCCAGGACTCCTCCCTGACCCGGACGACGGGCACCGGGGCTTCCGGGGAGATCCGATCAACCACGCCGGAAATGTACCGGTCCAGCATCAGGTCCCCCACCACCAGGATCCGCACCTGGCGCATGGATCGCAGGAGCTGGACGACGCGGTCGGGAGAGAGGAGGGGCTGCGTCAAGGAAGTCGGGGCACCGGGATGGGAGGGGACGGGGTGCGCGCGGAGGAGTCGACCGGAACCCGGGTCCGCGCAGGAGCGGCCCGTATAGTGAGCGCCCCCCACCCCACTGTAAAGTGCCGGGGCGGGGGGCGCCTTTGATGACGTGGGGAGGGCCCTCCGTGCTTCAGGCGGTGTCGATCCGGAGAAGGATCTCCCCCCGGGGCAGCCCCACCCGGAGTACCTCGTGCCTCCCCCCAGCCCCCGCCACTTCCACACTCTGGGGTGCGCGGATGGAGTGGGTGACGTGCCCCTCGGTTCCACCCAGGGGCCCCAACATCACATGCACCGCATGGGACCGGGAATCATAGTCCACCCCCCGGAGGAGGGATCCTCGCCCGCTGATCTGCGCCCCCAGTTCCGGATCCACGAACTCCAGGGTCACGGGCCTTCCGGCGTGGGACCGGGTGAACTGGTCCAGGAGGGTGCCCCACGGATGCTCCTCCCGCGCTCCCCCTGCCTCTGCGGATGGAACCCCGGTCTGGGCGGGAGCCACCAACGTCGCCACAGTGGCCCCCCGGAGGAGCCTGGTGGAGACAGACCCCAGGAGGATCCGGGCGACGAACGCATGTCCGTGGGTTCCTGCGGCCAGGAGGTCCACCCCCTCCTCCTGCGCCAGGTCCAGGAGCTCGCGAGCGGGATCTCCCTCCAGGATCCGGGCTCGGACCTCCACCCCCTTCGCGTCCAGCGTCCGACGGAACTCCTCCAGGCGAACCTCCACTTCGGAGCGGTACCGAGCCTCCCAGTCCTCCGGCACATCCCGGAGGAAGCGAAGACCCTGCATCACGTGGGCCAGGATCAGTGTCCCGGGAGGATCGATGAGCTGGGCGGCCACCCGGGCAGCCTGTTCGCCATGGAGGCTGAAGTCCACCGCCACCATCGCAGTCCGGGGGATGATCCCCCCGGCCCCGGGGACGGCCAGCACCGGACAGCCGGACAGCCGCACCACCTGGAGGGCGGTCTCCCCACCCAGGAGCCGATCCACCGCCCGGTGCCTCCCCAGCCCCAGGAGGATCAGGGTTGCCCCCATCTCCCTGGCCTTCCCGACGATCCGGGGCCCTGGGATCCCGGCGTCCACCTCCACGGGCCAGGAGGAGGCGTCGCCGGTGACCTCCGCCACCTGTTCCCGGATCTCCCGCTCCAATCCCTCCCGCCTGGCCTCTGCCAGCCCGCTCTCGGGAATGGTGATCATCATCCCCACATCGAAGGCAGGGATCGGCTCCACCACCCCCATGACCTCCACCCGGGCGCCGTCCCGCTCCTGGAGTGACGCGGCCATCCGCAGGGCTCCGAGGGCCCCGGGGGTTCCATCGGATGCGACGAGAATCGTGGACTTCATGCGTGTCCTCCCCCGTACGGGGTGCCATGGGTTGATCGGCCCTGCCGGGCGGCCACCGATGGGCGGCCACCTGATCACAGATGAACGAAGCGTGCCAGCCCCTGGGTGGGCGTCAGCGGGTCACTTTGCCCCCTTTTGGGAAGGAATCGAAAGGAGTTGGGTCACAGGTCACCCTCCCCCGGCGTCCACGGCAGCCGCCCCCTCCCTTCCACCGGCCAGGCCTCCACCCCGTCCCCGTCGAGGACGACGATGTGGTCCTGGAGGTTCACCGAGACGCACACGTGGTTCGGAACGATCCGGACTCGATCCCCCACCTGCGGAGCCCAGTGCCGGCCACCCAGCTCCAGGATCCCATGCTCCTCCGAGAGCCGCCCCACCAGCACCCCGGCGGGGGAGACCAGGGCGCCGTACCCCCCTCCAGCTCCCCGGAACTCCTCCCGGGAGAGCGCCTTCGAGCCCGCATCGACCACCACTCGCCCCGGGGAGGGGGCGCTCACCACGGTGGCCAGGATGGTGTACGCCAGATCCTCCTGGCGGGCCACCCCTGCAGCCAGCGCCTCCCGGTCGCCGTAGATGATGGTCCCCGGGCGCATCTCGGTGAGCCCCTCCAGTTCATGGCTCCGGTACAGGAGGGGGGTGGATCCGCCACTCACCACCCGGGGAGGGAGTCCAGCTCCATGGAGCACCTCCAGGGTCCGTGCAAGGCGACGGCGGAGCTCCTGGAACCCCGCCTCACCGGCGGGCCCGGGATCCCGGATGTGACCCGGATAGAAGAGGATGCCCCGGTAGTCCAGGTGGGAGAGGGAGGCACAGCGATCTGCCAGTTCCACCAGCACATCCAGATCGTCCACCCCCACCCGGCGCATCCCCATGTCCACCTCCAGGAGCACCCCCACCCGTCGATCCGCCGCCGCCGCCGCAGCGGCGAAGGTGTCCAGGGCCCCACCATCGTCCAGCGCCACCGTGAGATCCACGGAGGCTGGAAGGGCCAGTACCCTCTGGATCCGGGCGGCGCCCACGGGGGGGTGGGCCAGCAGCAGGTCGTCGCAGATGCCGGACATGACCTCCGCCTCCCGGGGGGTGGCCACCGTCAGCCCCCGGGCACCGCTCTCCAGCTGGATCCTGGCAATTCCCAGGCTCTTGTGGGTCTTCACGTGGGGCCTCCACCCGATGCCATGTTGCCCGGCATAGGCGGAGACCCGTTCGGCATTCCTCCGGACGGTGGGAAGATCCACAACCGCCACGGGTGTTTCCACGGTTTCCAGGTCCATTCCAGGGATCCCAGGGGGGAGTGTTCACAGAGGGGGAAGGGGGGTAGGAAGGGCTCCTGCTCCGCCTTCCCCCCCACGCAAGAGGTTCAGCGATCCGTCGGGGCGCAAGGTCCCCCGGGAACTCCGGGTGACCTGTAGCGTTTACGAAATACATACTCCCATCCCGGATCATCCGGTGATGGCTCGTGTACCGAACTGCATCTGACCCGCGTCCCGCTCAAGGCGTGTTTCCAACGCCCCCAGGGAAGCACGCGCCCGAGAGGATTTCCATCATGCAACCTTCCCTGTCCCGACCCGCGTTCGGCACTCCTCTCCGGTTGGCGTCGGCGGCGATCGTGCCACTGCTGCTGCTCCTTCTTGCACCGCCCGTGGCGGAGGCCCAGTACTTCGGACGGAACAAGGTCCAGTACGACCGGTTCGACTTCCAGGTCCTCCAGACCCCCCACTTCAACATCCACTTCTATCCCGAGGCCTCGGAGGCCATCGAGGATGCGGCCCGGATGGCGGAGCGCTGGTATGAGCGCTTCGCCCGGGCCTTCCAGCATGAGTTCGAGGAGCGAAAGCCGCTCATCCTCTACGCCAACCACCCTGATTTCCAGCAGACCAATACGCTGGGGGGGACCATTGGCGAGGGGACCGGGGGCGTCACGGAGTCACTGAAGAATCGGGTCATCATGCCGCTGGCCGGGTCGTACGCGAGTACCGACCATGTCCTGGGGCACGAGTTGATCCATGCGTTCCAGTACAACATTGCCCAGTCCAGGCGAGGCGGTGGCCTCCAGGGACTGGTGCGTCTCCCTCTCTGGATGGTGGAGGGAATGGCGGAGTATCTCTCGGTGGGGCGTGTGGATTCCCACACCGCCATGTGGCTCCGGGATGCGATGCTCCGGGACGACCTTCCCACCATCGAGCAGATGACCCGCGAGAGGAGGTACTTCCCCTACCGGTTCGGCCAGGCGTTCTGGACCTACATGGGGGGCACCTACGGCGACGAAGTGGTCTTCGATCTCTACCGGCGCTCCCTCCGGATGGGGTGGGACGCGGCGCTGGAGTCCATCCTGGGCCTGGAGTCCGACTCCCTCTCCACCCTCTGGCACGACCAGGTCCGACAGGAGTACCGGCCCCTGATGGATGGCCGGAGCGCCCCCGGTGAGGTGGGGACGCTGCTCCTGGCCCCCGCCACAGGCGCAGGACGGCAGAACGTGGCTCCCTCGGTGAGTCCCGACGGCAGGCTGGTGGCCTTCATGTCCGAAAAGGACCTGTTCACCATCGACCTCTTCATTGCCGACGCCACCACCGGAGAGATCGTCCGGAAGCTCAGCAGCGCCAACTCCGATCCCCACGCCGACGCCCTGCGTTTCATCGACTCCTCGGGCTCCTGGTCCCCGGACGGGGATCGGTTCGTCTTCGTCACCTTCGCCAACGGGGCCAACGAGATGGTCATCGTGGCGACCCGGGATGGCGATACGGATCGGCGGATCCGGGTGAAGGACCGGGGGATCGGAGAGGTAACCAATCCCGCGTGGTCCCCCGATGGCAACCAGATCGTCTTCACCGGGCAGGTGGGGGGGATGTCCGACCTCTACCTCTACGACCTGGGCACCAACGAGCTGGTGCAGCTCACCGATGACCGGCATGCCGACATGCAGGCCACCTGGTCCCCCGACGGTGGGACCATCGCCTTCGCGTCGGACCGGGGACCGGAAACCGACTTTGAACTGCTCACCTACTCCACCTTCCGCATCGCCCTCATGGATGTGGCGACCCGGGAGATCGAGGTGATGGAGCTGTTCGGGAATGTGAAGCACTCCAACCCCCAGTTCACCCCCGATGGCCGGGGGCTCTTCTTCATCTCGGACCAGGACGGCTTCAGCGACATCTACAGGGCGGACCTCCAGTCCGGCCAGATCGAGCGGGTCACCCGTGTGGCCACGGGGGTCAGCGGAATCACCGGGATGTCTCCGGCCATGACGGTGGCCCGGAACACCGGGACCCTGGTGTTCTCCGTCTTCGACGGCTTCGAGTTCCACGTGTACGCCCTGGACTCCCAGCGTACGGCAGGGACCGCCGTGGTGGCCGGCTCCCCCGGTCAGCCCGACGGGCGCCGGATCCCCCCGGCGGAGCCCAGGGTGCCCTCCCGGGTGGCGACCTATCTGGATGACCCCCGGACGGGTCTGGAGGCGCCTGGGTATTTCTCGACCGCGGACGCCTCCAACTACGACGAGGGGCTGTCGCTGGACTACATCGCGCCTCCCTCCATCGGGGTGGGGGTGGACCGGTTCGGCTCCTATGCCGGGGGTGGGGCGGTGGCCTACTTCAGCGACATGCTGGGGGATCGGAACCTGGCACTGGCCTTCCAGGCCCAGGGGACGCTGAAGGACATCGGTGGGCAGGCGGTCTACCAGAACCTCCGCAACCGGTGGAACTGGGGGGGAGGGGTTGCCCGGGTTCCCTACCTGAGATTCTTCGCCGACTACGCACGGGATGAGGATGGAAACCTGGTCTACCGTGAGATCCGGGATCGGCTCTTCCTGACCCAGGCCAGCGGACTCATCGCCTACCCCTTCTCCACCACCCGCCGGGTGGAGGGGAGCCTGGGCTTCACCCGCTACTCCTACGATACCGAGGCGGACCTCTTCACCCTGGATCCGTCGGGACGCTTCGTGCTGGACCAGAATCGTGAGAGCCTCCCTTCCAGCAACCCCCTGAACCTGGGTCAGGCCAGCGTCGCGCTGGTGGGGGACAACTCCTTCTTCGGGTTCACCTCCCCCGTCCGGGGCGGACGGTACCGGCTGGAGGTGGAGACCACCGTGGGGTCGCTGAACTACCAGGCCCTCCTGGCGGACTTCCGCAGGTACTTCTCCCCCCACAGGGCCACCACCGTCGCATTCCGGGGGATGCACTACGGACGGTACGGAAGGGATGCCTCGTCGAACCGGGTGTTCCCCCTCTTCCTGGGCTACGAGACCCTGGTCCGGGGCTACGCCCAGGAGAGTGTGGATCCCCAGGAGTGCGTGGGCGACCCCTCCCTGTTGCAGCAGGGGGCGTCCTGCGCCATCCTGGATCGCCTCTTCGGATCCCGGATGGCCGTGGCCAACTTCGAGTTCCGGATTCCGGTGATCGGCACCGAGGACTTCGGGCTCCTGAACCTCCCGTACATCCCGGTGGAGCTCCTGGGCTTCGCCGACATCGGGATGGCATGGGGCTCGCCCCTGGCCGGTGGGAACGGCGAGGTGGAGCCGGACCTCCGGTGGACCCGGGAGGCGAATGCCCTGGGGGCGCCGGTGGCCAGTGCCGGCGTGTCCAGCCGGGTGAACATCCTGGGGATGCTGATCCTGGAAGCCTATTACGCGTTCCCCTTCCAGCGGCCTGACAAGGGGTGGCACTGGGGCTTCAACCTGGCCCCCGGGTGGTGAGTCCGCGCCTCTTCCGGGGATGACCCGGAGGAGGCGCCCCGGGGTGGCCCAACCCATCCCGGGGGAATGCCGGGCAGTGGTGAAGACAAGGGCGGGTCCCCATGTGGGGACCCGCCCTTGTCGCTGTCCGCTCCAGCCCCTCCCCTGCCGAAAGAGCCCTGCCGGACGGATGGGAGCCCCCTCACCGGGGGGCCGGACCCACCCATGGGGGCGGTCCTCGACCCGGGGCTGTGCCCTGACGGCGGGACCGGCTCAGAACAGGGAGAGTCGGATATACCGCCCGGGGTTCATCCGGATATCCTCGGCCAGCCGCGAAACGTTCTCCGCCGCCGTATTGAGGTTCCGATAGAGGGACTCGTCCTGCGAGAGGAGTCCCAGTGTGCCCTCTCCCCGCTCCATGCGACCCAGGATGGAGCGCAGCGCCACCGTGGCCTCGTCCAGCGTGCCTGAGGTCCGGTTCAGGCGGTCCATGACCGAGTCGGCCCTCGCCAGGGCTCTGGCGAGGCCGGGAGAGGCCTCCGTGGTCACCCCTTCCAGTTCGGACGCCGTGCGGTTCAGCGACGAGGTCAACTCACCCAGCTCCTCCCGCTGCCCCCCCACCACCGCCGTCAATTCTTCCAGGAGCGTCTCCAACTCCTGGGCGCTCCCCTGGATGGCCCCCATCGTCGTGTCCGAAAGGAGCCCCTGGACCCGGGCCAGCACATCCTGGACCGTGTTCCCCAGGTCGTCGGTCTGCTCCAGGGTCCCCAGCACCAGCTCCCCCGGAAGGACGCTCCCCCGAGGGGCGCGCTGATCCGAAGACCCGGGAAGGACGTCCACGGTGCGTCCTCCCAGGAGCCCTCCGCTGATCAGCTCGGTGCGGGAGTCCTGGGGAATGAACCACTCCCCGTCGATCTCCAACCCGATCATCACGCCGTCTCCCGTGAGGTCGAACCCCCTCACCCGACCCACATTGACCCCCCGCATCCGCACTGGATCGCCACTGCGGATCCCCCCGGCATCCTGCACCAGCGTCACCAGACGGTAGCGCCCCCGGAAGGTGGCCGGATCGGTCATCAGGAAGAGGATGGTGAGCAGCCCGATGATCCCCATCAGGACGAACAACCCCACCCGCACTTCCCGGCCGCCCGTGGTGGGCGGCGCCATCCGGGCCAGTTCCTCGTCGGTGGGCCCCCGCCGTCCCTGCTCGTTCACTTCGCTCATCCTCTATCCACCACGTCCAGGGCCGCCTCGGCAGCCGCTCGATCGACAAATGCCCGGACCACCGGATCGTCACTGGCCCTGAATTCCGCAGGGGTACCGCAGAACCGGAGCCGTCCTCCTTCCAGCATCGCCACACGGTCGCACATGAGCAGCCCTCCCTCGATGTCATGGGTCACGATGACCGAGGTGACCTCCAGTTCCCGGGAGAGCTGATCGATGAGTCGCTCTACCGCGGCGGTATTCACCGGGTCCAGCCCAGTGGT
The DNA here is from genome assembly GCA_964420725.1 of uncultured Gemmatimonadaceae bacterium. Lineage (GTDB taxonomy): Bacteria > Gemmatimonadota > Gemmatimonadetes > Longimicrobiales > Gaopeijiaceae > CAYQVI01. The sequence continues at coordinate 14,528 of CAYQVI010000044.1, forward strand.
GGGTTCATCCCAGAGGAGCGTCCGGGGCCGCCCCACGATGGCCCGGGCAATCCCCACCCTCTTGCGCATCCCCCCCGACAGCTCCGCCGGCATGCGCCCCAGGACCTCCCGGGGAGCCAGATTGACCCGTTCCAGCGCCTCGAAGACCCGTCGGCGGACCTCGGTCCGCGCCAGGCCGGGCAACTCGGCCTCGGGAATTCCCATTTCCACGTTCTCCGAGACGTTCAACGAGTCGAAGAGAGCGGCATTCTGGAAGACGTACCCCACGCTCCGGCGGATCCTGGCCAGCGACTGGCCGCCGCCGAAGTAGACGGAGGTGCCATCCACCACCACATCGCCCCGATCCGGCACCACGAGGCCGATGGTGGTCTTGAGCAGCACGCTCTTCCCGGTTCCGGAGGGCCCGAAGATCCCGAACATCTCCCCGGTCTGCACCGTCAGGTCCACCCCCGCCAGGACGGGTGCGTCGAAGGCCTTCCAGAGTCGGCGGTACTCGATCACTGGAGGAACAGGGGGGGGAAGAGGGCGTCCACCACCAGGATGCAGACGGTCATGAACATCACGGCATTGGTGGTCTGCTTCCCCACCCCTGCCGCCCCATGCTCCGTCTGCAGCCCCATATGCACGGAGATCACAGGGATCAGGAAGCCGAAGGCCACCGCCTTCATCATGGAGTAGAGCAGGTCCCAGGAGTGCCAGAACAGCCGGGCTCCGTAGAGGAAGCTCTCGTACCCCAGGCCGATGGTCAGGCGGGCGGCGTACATCCCGGAGAGGACACCCATGAGGTTGGCCATCGCCACAAGGATGGGTACGGCCATGAGCCCTGCCAGGATCCGGGGAGCGGCCAGGACGGCCACCGGGTCACGGCCCAGCGCATGGAACGCATCCATCTGCTCGGACACCTTCATCGTCCCCAGCTCGGCGGTGATGCGGGCTCCCACCCGCCCCACCAGCACGATGGCGGTGAGGACCGGACCCAGTTCCAGCACAACCGATGCGGTGACCACGCTCCCCAGGACGTACGCGGGGATGGTGCTCTGGAACTGGTAGCCGCCCTGCTGGCTCGTGACGATTCCCGCCAGGACCGCAGCGACCGTCACGATGGGGATACTCTGAACCCCCATGATGTAGAGCTGGTAGAGAACCGCCCGGAAGGAGACCTTCATCCGCACGGTGGCCATGAAGACCTGTCCCAGAAGGAGCCCGATCTGGCCGGTATGCACCGTGACGGTGCGCGCGGTCCTCGCGATGGAGCGAAGGAACGCGGAACCTGGCAAGGACCGTTCCGGGGAAGCGGCCGGCGAGAACTGCCGCACGATCGTGTCGGATCCGGAGGAATGGTGGGCGACGGACGTCGCAGGCGACTGCAGGACTTGTGTGAACCTCAAATCTTCGGCGAATTGTCCCTGCAGATCAAGGTGAAGGGCTCCCCCGATGATTTCCGACCCCGGCCTCGGCAGGGCTGATTCCCGCAGGGGGCGGGGAGAGGTGGACGGTGAAGACCGATCCCTTCCCCGGTTCGCTCCGCACGGCAAGCTGGTATCCCAGGAGCTGGCAGAGAGACTGTGAGATGCTCAGCCCCAGCCCGGCTCCGCCGAAGGAGCGTGTGGTGCTGTCGTCCACCTGACGGAAGGGCTCGAAGATGGTGGCCAGGTATTCGGCTGGGATCCCCATTCCGGTGTCCTCCACCTCGATGGCGGACGGGGCCTCCCCCGTCTCGCCCAGGACCCGTACGGTCACCCCACCCTCGCCTGTGAACTTCACCGCGTTCCCCATGAGGTTGAGGAGGATCTGACGGAGCCGTTGACGATCGGTCTTCAGCTCCACCAGGCCGGGGACGACCTCCGACCGGAGCCCGATCCCCCGGCGTTGCGCCTGCAGTTCCAGCGAGGACACCACCTCATCCACCAACTCCCCCACGGGAACCGGGTCCAGTTGAACCTCCAGTCGACCCGCCTCGATCTTCGACAGATCCAGGATGTCCTCGATGACCGACAGGAGGTGCCTCCCGTTGGCCACGATCCTCCCCAGGTAGTCCAGGTCCCGCTCGGCGAGGTTTCCGGGGGTGTTCTTCCGGAGCACGTTGGCGAAACCGATCACGGCGTTGAGCGGCGTCCGGAGTTCGTGGCTCATGGTGGCCAGGAAGGCGCTCTTGGCCCGGCTGTTTGCCTCGGCCTCCCGGGCCTCGTCCCGGAGGAGGGCCTCCAGCCGTCGAGGCTCCGTCACGTCCCGCAGCACCACCACCAAAGCGGGATTCCCTCCATGGACCGTCATGGCCAGCGACAGCTCGCCGGGGAAGACCCCTCCGCTCCCCCGACGGACCTCCACCTCCCGGGCGCTCACCGAACTCCCGGACTCCAGGACGGTGGTCAACAGTTCGTCCGGCTCCACCCCATCCCTGGCCGGACGGAGGAATGCACCGAAGTCGGCTCCCAGGAGGTGGTCGCGCCCCAGCTCCAGGAGCACCGCCATCCGCCCGTTGGCCTCCACGATCCGCTGGTCCTGGATGATGGCCACCCCCTCGGAGGTGGCCTCCGCCAGCCGCCTGAACCGTTCCTCGCTGGCCCTGGCCTCCCGGACAGCCTCTTCCAGGGCCCGTCTCGCCTCCACCTCCCCCTGCCTGGCCCGCTCCGTCCGGACCAGGGCGCTCTCCAGCTCCAACTGACGGATCCGGTCCCGTCTCCTGAGCTGTTCCAGCCCTCGCATGGTCCGGATCCGAACCGCCATGACCGTGGAGGCCAGCAGGACGGCGGCCCCCAGCGTCACACCGTAGTATCCCCAATCGGGATGGGGTGGGGAGGTGACCACGGTGGCGGCCCACCCCGCCACTGTGACCGACACCACCAGGGCGAACCAGCCGGCGTCCAGGAAGAGGACGCCAATCCCCAGCACCACCAGGACCAGGGGGGCGGTGTGCCTCGGTTCGCCCGTGAGCACCAGGAGGAGGAAGCTGTTCCCCAGGACGAGAGCGGCCAGCCCGGTGGCCATGGCGTGGGCACTGGAGGGCGAGACCACCCAACGGCGTAGACCCAGCCAGAGGATGGCCAGGAGGGCGCAGGTCCCGGCTGCCGCAGCCATGAGGAGGGGAGCGTCGTCCGGATCCGCCAGAAGGGCGAAGGCGACGGCGAACCCGGCGTAGAGCAGCGCCAGGACCCCGGCAATGGGACGGATGCTCTCCAGGACGAGGAGGTCCAGAGCCCCCTGGACCCCCGGGCGCCGGGCGTCCAGGGGGCCCGGAGTGGCCGAGGGTGAGAGCGGGCCGGTGCCGGTTTCATCCATCCACTCGCCCGTTGGACAGAGAGGAGAAGGGGCCGCTGCGTCCGGAGGTCGCAGGGTGGGGCGTCTCCAGGGGAAGAGGGCCCGGCCACCGCCCCCTCCCCCCGACGCCAACGAGAATAACCTTCACGTCCATCGGGATGCCAGTAAGGACCGGGCCCAGGTGTGTGTCCATCCCCCCCCTCCCGCACCTTGCGCAGTGTGCGGGGTAGGAAGAGCATTCAGGGTCAAGCCGCTTTCCATCCGTCCCTGCACACTGCAGGGGCCAACCGCTGTTCGAGGCAGGTCTGCATCATGGTCGTCTCCACCCCCCTCATCGGCATCATGATCCTCTCCCTGGCCGCTCCGGCACCGCTTTCCCCTTCGAGGGATCAGCCCTCTCCGGCAGCCTGGGGAGCCGTTGTGCCCTCCGCCCCCCCTTCCCTTCCAGTGGCCCACCCCCTGAAGCTCAGCCATGGACGGGTGGATGTGAACGGCGCCGTCATCACCCTCAGGGTGCGGATGTTCTGGGACGACCTGCAGGAAGCCATCCGCTTCATGACGGAGGACCAGCGCTTCCGCATCGAGCACACGGCCAGGGCCGACTCCCTGGTGGGGGCCTATCTGCAGCAGGTGATGATCCTGGAGGCGGATGGTGACCGTCCAGTCGGACGGGTGCTGGAGAGCGGGGAGGAGGACGACATGTTCTGGTATATCGTGGAGTACCGGGCGTCCTCCGCCATCCGGCAACTGGTGGTCCGGAACCAGATCATGGTGGACCTCTATCCGGAGCAGCGGAACGTCCTCCAGGTCCGGAACCCCTCCGCCGACGTCAACCGGACCTTCTATTTCAGTTCGAGGAAGGAGGAGTACGCCCTCTCCTTCTGAGGGGTGTGGCCCCGGCGGGGGGCTCTCCGGAGAACCCCGGGTCGGCCGGGACTCCCAGGTGGCGCATCGGTCGGGGATGAACGAAGGGGGTGGCCGGACACGATCCGGCCACCCCCTTCGTCGTTCCACCAGCGCGGACTCCCGGGGGGCGACGCCCCCCGGGAGTCGCCCCCTCAGTCCTGGGAGATCGGCCGGGACTGCGCCGCTCCCAGGAAGATGCTGTTGAAGAGCAGGTTGAACGTCCCGTGGGGCTGGGAGCGGA
>CAYQVI010000045.1:0-18688 GCA_964420725.1 uncultured Gemmatimonadaceae bacterium
AACTACAACGACCTGAAGGTCGGGGACGTCATCGAGTGCTTCTCGGTGGAAGAGGTGGCCCGTACCCTGGCCGGATCCGCGCAGCAGGGGCGGGGCGGCTGATCGGCTGATCGGATGATCGGGGGGCTCCCTGGAGCCGGGGTGCCAAAGCCATGAGTGTTGTTGCTGTGGGTGTCTGGCAGTTGATGCTCCCCGGGAGCCGCTCCCTGAAGGAGAAGCGGATGGTGATCCGGTCGCTGAAGGATCGGATCCGCCGGAGCTTCAACGTCTCGGTGGCCGAAACCGGTCATCAAGACACGTGGGGGAGGGCGGAGTTCACGGTGGCGCTGGTGGCCTCCGATCGGGGGGCCGCCGACTCCCTCCTGGACGGGGTGGACCGATTGATGGAAGGGGAGTCCCGGGCGGTGATCGTGGACACCCGACGGGAATGGTGTTGACGGAGTGTGCCTCCCTCCGCCGTTCCCCAGGGCGCCCGGCCAGCCCGGGCGCCTTTTTTCTTTCCGTGGTGAGGAGACCGTACCATGGCGGGACGCAGACTCCCCCGTCTGAACGAACAGTTGAAGCGGGACATCGCGGAGCTTCTCCGCACGGGCGTCCGCGATCCCAGGGTGGTGGGAGTCACCGTGACGGACGTTTCGGTGACCAGCGACCTCTCCCTCGCCCGGATCTATGTGCGGGTGGCGGGGGGCGAGGCCGAGGTGGAGCAGGCCCTGATGGGGCTGGAGGCCGCCGGCCCCTTCATCCGCCGGGCCGTGGGTGACGGTATGCGGATCCGCCGGGTTCCGGAGCTCCGCTTCGAGTTGGACCACAGCGGGGAGCACGCGGCCCGTATCGCCGCCATTCTCCGGGAGGTGGTGCCGCCGGGTGGCTTCCCGCCGGAGGAGGAGGAGATCGGGGATGGCGACGGGGAGTCGGGGACCGACGCCTCCGGGGACCTCCAGGACCCCGAACCGAAAGCGCCGGAGGAGCCCGGGACATGAACGAGGGCCAGGAGGGAATCCTCCGGGTGGACAAGCCGGTGGGACCCACATCCCACGACATGGTGGGGCGGGTCCGCAGGGTCCTCAAGACCCGCCGGGTGGGGCATACCGGTACGCTGGATCCCTTCGCATCCGGCCTCCTCCTGATCTGTGTGGGCCCCGCCACCCGGCTCTCTCAGGTCCTCACCGGGATGTCCAAGAGCTACGAGGCCGAGGCTCTCCTGGGAATCCGCACCGATACCGACGACTGTGAAGGCGTGGTGGTGTCGCAGCGGGAGGGGGCCGCCGATCTGCAGGTGGAGGAGGTGGAGGCGGCCCTGTCCGCGTTCCGGGGTCGGATCCTCCAGACCCCCCCTCCGTACTCGGCGAAGAAGGTGGGAGGAGAGGCCGCCTACCTCAAGGCCCGTCGGGGCGAGCCGGTGGATCTGGCTCCCGTGGAGGTGGAGATCGAGGAGCTGGAGCTGTTGGAGTGGAGTCCGCCCCATCTTCGCCTTCGCATACGCTGCTCCAGCGGCACCTACATCCGGGCACTGGCCAGGGATCTGGGGGAGGTGCTGGGGGTGGGGGGGCACCTGACCGCACTCCGCCGCACCGCCATCGGCCCCCACACGGTGGAGGGTGCCGTTTCGGGAGACTCCCTGGATGATCCCCGGGCGCTGGCCACGGCCTGGCTCCCGGTGCGCACCGCCCTCGGGCACCTCGCCTGCGTCGATGTGGAAGAGGCGGCGGTGACCGCCCTGTGCCGTGGACAGGCCGTGTTGGATCCCCGGGGAGGGGTCGAAGGCGTGGGGGACCCGGTGGCCATCTTCCACGCTGACGAACTGGTGGCCATGGGGGAGGCACGGGATGGCCGCCTCCTCCCCCGGAAGGTGCTGGCAACGTGCTGATCCTCCAGGACGCGGGGATTCCTGCCGATGGGCGGGGGAGCGTGGTGACGGTGGGGACCTTCGACGGGATCCACCGGGGGCATCAGGAGGTCCTCCGGGAGATCGTGGGGCGAGCGGCATCCCGCAGCTCCCGGAGTGTCCTGGTCACCTTCGATCGACATCCCCTGGAGGTGGTGCGCCCGGACATGGCTCCGGAGGTCCTCACGACGCCGGACGAGAAGAAGGAGTTCCTGGCCACCACCGGGCTGGACTTCGTGGTCTTCCTGACCTTCACCACGGCCCTCTCCCGCTTGAGCCCCCGGGAGTTCGTGGAGCGGATCCTGGTGGAGCGGATTGGCGTCACCGAACTGGTCATCGGGTACGACCACGGCTTCGGCCACGACAGGTCGGGGGGTGTGGAGACCCTCCGGGACGTGGGGAGGGAGCGGGGATTCGCGGTGGATGTGGTCCCGCCGGTGACAAATGGCGGGGATGCGGTGTCCTCCACCCGGATCCGGACGGCGTTGCAGCAGGGGGAGCTGGAGGTGGCCCGGTCGGGGCTGGGGCGTCCATACTCCCTCCTGGCCGAGGTGGTGCGGGGAGAGGGGAGGGGATCTGGTCTCGGATTCCCCACGGCCAACCTGGATGCCGGGCCCTTCCGGAAGCTGCTTCCTCCCCCGGGGATCTACGCAGTGAGGGTCTCCGGGGCTGGCCTGGTGGGGGCGCCCGGGGCATTGCACCTGGGCCCCCGGCCCACCTTCGAAGGATCCCCTCCCTCCACGGAGGTCTACCTCCTGGACTGGGAGGGGGACCTCTACGGTGAGCGGGTCCGGGTGGACTTCATCCAGAAGATCCGGGGGGTGGAGTGGTTCGACTCCGCCGACGCCCTGATCGCCCAGATGCACCGTGACGTGGCCCGGGTGCGGGTCGTCCTGGCCTCGGGCGGGGTTGCTGACAGGACGCTACACCTCTAGGTTAGAGGGCTAGTGGACAGGGAGTCAATCCGGTCTCCCGTCTCGCTTCCCCTGCAGCGCAAGACTCTTGCGGAGGCTCCGGTCGACATGACCATCGTGAAGGAAGACATCGTCAAGAAGTACCAGATCCACGAGACCGACCGGGGAAGCGCCCCGGTACAGATCGCCCTCCTGACCGCCCGGATCAACGATCTCCGGAGCCACTTCAGCGCCCACAAGAAGGATCACCACTCCCGACAGGGGCTGTTGAAGATGGTGGGACGGAGGCGGCGTCTCCTGGAATACCTCCGCAAGACAGACGTGGAGCAGTACCGCGCACTCATCGCGGACCTCGGTCTCCGCCACTGATCTGCGGGAAGAAACGGCGACGGGCAGGGGCCCGGTCGCCGTTTCTGTTTTCCCTGTCGCCGAACCGGGGGATTCACCGGACCCCCGCCCGAGGGCGGAGTCTCCGGCCTCTCCCGGCTTCACCACGACAGGTACGGGCCCCCGGGCGCCCCGTCCTCACCAGGGCGGGCCGTCCGTCATTCATTTTGCGTGGTGAACAGGGATGGAAACACACATGATCCAGAGGATCGAACGGCAGTTCGCAGGACGGCCACTCACGCTCGAGATCGGGCGGATGGCCAGGCAGGCGCAGGGCTCCTGCCTCGTGCAGTACGGGGAGACCGTCATCCTGGTGGCGGCCACCGTGCAGGATCGCCCCACCCACCTCCCCTTCTTCCCCCTCACCATCGAGTACCGGGAGAAGACCTACGCCGCCGGGAAGTTCCCCGGGGGGTTCATCAAGCGGGAGGGACGCCCCTCGGACAAGGAAGTCCTGGCCGCCCGGCTGACCGACCGTCCGCTGCGCCCCCTCTTCCCTGAGGGGTTCATGCACGAGACCCAGGTGGTGGCCTGGGTGATCTCCGCCGATCAGGAGAATGACGCCGACGTCCTGGCCGTGCTGGGGGCCTCGGTGGCGCTATGTGTGTCCAAGATCCCCTTCAACACCCCGGTGGCCTCGGTGCGTGTGGGGCGGATCCGGGGCACCTGGGTCATCAACCCCACCTTCCAGCAGCTCGAGTACTCCGACCTGGAGATCCTTGTGGCGGGCTCGGAGGATGCCATCCTCATGGTCGAGGGTGGTGCCGTGGAGGTCCCGGAGGAGGAGATCCTGGAGGGACTGCAGGTGGCCCACGGGGCCATCAAGGAGCTCTGCCAGATCCAGCGGGAGTTGATCAAGGACATCAATATCCCGGACATGGAGTGGACCTCCGCCGATCCGGATGTGACCCTCAGCGACAAGGTGACGAAGCTGGCGGCGGAGAGGGTGGCCGAGGCGCTGAACCTGAAGGACAAGCAGGAGCGGAGTCAGGCCATGGCCGCCGTGCGTGAGCACGTCATGGACCAGCTCCTCCAGGAGGATGCGGCCTACGGGGATCATGCCAAGGACATCAACGAGATCCTCCGCAACATCGAGAAGAAGACCATGCGGGAGCAGGTCCTCTCCGCCGGTGAGCGGGCCGATGGCCGTGGGCTGGACGACGTGCGGGCCATCTCGTGTGAGGTGGGGGTCCTCCCCCGGCCCCACGGCTCCGCCCTCTTCACCCGGGGACAGACCCAGGCGCTGGCGGTGGTCACCCTGGGCACCTCAGCGGACGAGCAGCGGGTGGACTCCATCGATACCATGACGGAGACCTCCAAGTCCTTCATGCTCCACTACAACTTCCCTCCCTTCTCCACGGGCGAGGCGAAGCCCATCCGGGGGACCTCCCGCCGGGAGATCGGCCACGGGAACCTGGCGGAGCGGGCCATCCAGCCCCTCCTTCCGGCCTACGATGAGTTCCCCTACACCATCCGGGTCGTCTCCGACGTCCTGGAGTCCAACGGCTCGTCCTCCATGGCGTCGGTCTGCGGTGCGTCGCTGGCCCTGATGGAGGCCGGGGTGCCCATCCGGGCGGCCTGTGCCGGTGTGGCCATGGGACTGATCAAGGACGGGGACCGGGTGGCGATCCTCACCGACATCCTGGGGCTGGAGGACGCCCTGGGGGACATGGACTTCAAGGTGGCGGGAACCCGGGACGGGGTGACCTCCATCCAGATGGACATCAAGGTGGATGGACTCACCACCGAGATCCTCCAGGAGGCGCTGCAGCGGGCCAGGAAGGCCCGGATGCACATCCTGGACATCATGGATGGCACCATCGCCGAGCCCAGGACGGAGCTCTCCCAGTACGCTCCCCGGATCATCTCCATCCAGATCAACCCGGAGAAGATCGGCGAGATCATCGGGCCGAAGGGGAAGACCATCCGGGCCATCCAGGAGGAGACCGGAGCCAAGATCGACATCGACGATTCGGGGATCGTCAAGATCGCCGCGGTGTCGGGTGAGGCCGGGATCCGCGCCCGGGAGATGATCGAGGCCATCGTGCAGGAGCCCGAGGTGGGGCGGATCTACGAGGGGCCGGTGAAGAACACCACCACCTTCGGGGCCTTCGTGGAGATCATCACCGGAGTCGAGGGGCTCTGCCACATCTCCGAACTGGCGGAAGGGCGGGTGGAGAAGACCGAGGACGTGCTGAAGAAGGGTGACATCACCCGGGTGAAGCTCCTGGCCATCGACGAGAAGGGAAGGCTGCGGCTCTCCCGGAAGGCCGCTCTGGCTGAGGAATCCCCGACCCCCGACGCCGACGCCTGATGCAGGACTTCCGGCAGCGCCGGAGGCATGGAATCCCTTCCGTGCCTCCGGCCGTCCGCCGCCTGGATGGCGGACGACTCCCCTCCGGTGGATCATCGATTCCGCCGGGGGGGAGTCGTATGTCCGAGAGTGTCCTCTCCAACGGGGTCCGGATCCTCACCGAGACCATTCCGTCCGTGCGCTCGGTCTCTGCAGGGGTCTGGGTCAAGCAGGGGTCGGCCCACGAGACCCCGAACACCATGGGGGCCAGCCACCTGCTGGAGCACATGGTCTTCAAGGGGACGGAGCGACGGTCTCCCAGGGAACTGGCGCTGGCGCTGGAGGCGTTGGGGGGGTCGCTGGACGCCTACACCAGCCGCGAACACACCAGCTTCCAGGCGCGGGTGCTGGACGAGCACCTGGTGGAGGCCATGGACGTCCTTTCCGACATGGTGCTCCACCCCCTCCTCCGGGACGAGGACCTTGAGCTGGAGCGGGAGGTGGTCCTGGAGGAGATCTCCACGGTGGACGACACACCGGACGATCTCGTCTTCGAACTCCATGCCGAGGCGTTCTGGAATGGCCATCCCTACGGCCACTCGATCCTGGGCACCCGGGAGACGGTGGCGGGGATGGAGGCGGAGACGCTCCGTGATCTCCACCAGTCCCGGTACCGGGCGGAGAATCTCCTGGTGGCGGCGGCTGGAAATGTGGAGCATGAGCGGATGGTGGAACTGGCCGAGCGGTTCTTCGGCGGGCTGTCCTCCGGAGGGATCGTCTCCTCGGGGCAGGTCCCTGCCCCCCTGGACCGGGGGGGCTCCGCAGTGATGCGGGACGCGGCCCAGACCCACATCGTCTTCGGCGCCCCCACACCCGCCCGAACCGACATGCGCCGGTATCCCCTGATCCTCCTCTCGGCAGCCCTGGGCGGAGGGATGAGTTCCCGCCTCTTCCAGCGGGTCCGGGAGGAGTTGGCGCTGGCGTATACAGTCTACACATTCCAGAGCTTCTACTCCCTCGGGGGGATCTCGGGAGTGTATGTGGGCACCCGCCCCGGTTGGGGGGAGAAGGCCGTGGATGCCATCCGGGAAGAGCTGGGCCGCGTGGCCCGGGAGGGTCTCCCCGGCGAGGAGCTGGCCAGGACCAAGAGCCAGGTGAAGGGGCAGATCATGTTGTCGCTGGAGAGCACCGGGGCCCGCCTCTACAGGTTGGCCGGGTTTGCCCTGCACGACGAGAAGTTCCTCTCCCTGGACGAACTCCTGGCCCGGGTGGACGCCGTGACGGAGGAGGAGGTCCTGGCTGCGGCGCAGGCGTCGTTCGACCCGGAGCGGCAGTTTGTGCTGCAGTTGGGACCAGGGCCGGACCCACAGGACGTGGGCACGGCCCCATGAGGGACCGGGGGGCGCGGACGGTGCCCCGGGAGAAACACTACAAGCACAGGTGGGCGTGATGATTATCGGGATTCCCAGGGAAATCAAGACACACGAGTACCGCGTGGCACTGACCCCGGCCGGGGCGGAAACGCTTTCAGCGGCGGGGCACTCCGTGATCATGGAGGCCGGGGCGGGGGTGGCCAGCGGCTTCACCGACGACTTCTATGAGGCCGCCGGGGTGGAGCTGGTGGCCTCAGCCGCCGAGGTGTGGAGCCGGGCCGGGATGATCATGAAGGTGAAGGAGCCTATTGAGGCGGAATGGCCCCACATGCGTTCGGGCCAGCTCATCTTCACCTACTTCCATTTCGCGGCCTCCGAGGCACTCACCCGTGCGGTGATGGCGTCCGGAGCCACCGCCATCGCCTACGAGACGGTGGAACTCCCCTCGGGCGAACTCCCTCTCCTGACCCCCATGTCGGAGGTGGCGGGGCGGATGTCCATCCAGGAAGGGGCCAAGTACCTGCAGAAGGCTTCCGGCGGAAGCGGCATCCTCCTGGGTGGGGTCCCCGGCGTCCTGCCCGCCAAGGTGCTGATCCTCGGGGCCGGCGTGGTGGGAACCCATGCGGCCCGGATGGCGGCGGGGCTGGGAGCCCGGGTGAGCCTGATGGACGTCTCCCTCCCCCGGCTCCGTCAGCTGGCGGAGGTGATGCCGGCGAATGTGAATCTCCTCTTCTCCACCCGGTATGCCATCCGGAAGCAGTTGGAGACGTCGGACCTGGTGGTGGGTGCGGTCCTCCTGGCAGGGAAGAAGGCCCCCCACCTGGTGGTGAGGGAGGACCTCCGCACCATGCGCCCGGGGTCGGTGATCGTGGACGTGGCCGTGGACCAGGGGGGGTGTGTGGAAACCATCCGTCCCACCACCCATGACAACCCGGTCTATGTCGTGGACGACGTGATCCACTATGCCGTGGCCAATATGCCCGGGGGCGTTCCCCGGACCAGCACCCTGGCCCTCACCAACGCCACCCTCCCGTATGCCCTCACCCTGGCCAATCAGGGGTGGAAGGCCGCGTGCCGCGCCGATGCGGGGCTGCTGAAGGGGGTGAACGTGGTGGAGGGAAGCATCACATATCCGGGGGTGGCAGAGGCCTTCGGCTTCGACCACGTCCCGGTGGGCTCCTACGTGGCCGGGTGAGTCGATGACGGTGGTCCGATTCAGGAGGCTGGCGTCGAACCCGGACCTCCCCCTGCCGACCCGGGCTACCCCCGGGTCGGCAGGGTACGACGTTCGTTCTGCGGAGCCGGACTTCGTTCTTCCCCCCGGAGCGATCAGGGCGGTCTCCACCGGCCTGGAGATGGAACTCCCGGAGGGGATGGAGTGCCAGGTGAGGCCCCGTTCGGGGCTTGCGGCCCGCCATGGGATCCTGGTGCCCAATGCGCCGGGAACCATCGACCCCGACTACCGGGGAGAGTTGAAGGTGCTTCTCCTGAACGCCGGACAGGAGGAGGTGGTCCTGGCCCGGGGAGAGCGGATCGCCCAGTTGGTGTTCGCCCGATTCGAGGCTCCCGCCGTTCAGGAGGTTGAAGAACTCTCAAGCACCATCCGGGGCGAAGGGGGGTTCGGCAGTACCGGGCGCGGATGACCTCCTGCCTGCCCCTTCCAGGCCCCCACGGGGCGGGGGGTTCCGCCTTGCCTCGGACCCTGCCCCCGTGTAGGTTCCGGCGATCCCTGATCAGGCCGATAGCGGTCTAGACGGCTCCCTCCGTTCCTCCCGCCCATCCCTCCGGGGTTGGAGAGAAGGTTCGACCCTTGGCAGGCTGGTTCAACTCCGGGCGCCTCGTTCCGGTCAACGACATTGCGATGGACCTCGGCACGGCCAACACCCTCGTGTATGTGAAGGGTGAGGGCATTGTCCTGAATGAACCGTCCGTGGTGGCGGTGGAGAGGGGTTCCCGGCGGATCATGGGGATCGGCCTCGAAGCCAAACGGATGCTGGGGCGGACCCCCGAGGGAATCGAAGCCGTTCGGCCCCTGAAGGACGGGGTGATCGCCGACGTGGACGTGACGGAGATGATGCTCCGGCACTTCCTCAAGCAGGTGACGGCGAAGCGGATCTTCCGGATCAAGCCCCGCATCGTGGTGGGTGTGCCCTCCGGAATCACGGAACTGGAGCGCCGGGCCGTCCGGTCGTCGGCCATGGCGGCCGGTACGAAGGCGGTCTACATGGTCTTCGAGCCCATGGCGGCCGCCATCGGCGTGGGGCTCCCCGTAGAGACCCCCACCGGGAACATGGTCATCGACATCGGTGGAGGCACCACCGAGATCGCGGTGATCGCCCTGTCCGGAATCGTCTCCAATACCTCCATACGGGTGGGTGGGGACGAGCTGGATTCGGCCATCGTCACCTTCCTCCGGAAGAACTACAACCTCCTCATCGGCGAGCCCACGGCGGAGGCCATCAAGATCCAGATCGGGTCGGCCTTCGACTTCGGTGAAGAGCGGACGATGGAGGTGAAGGGACGGGATCTGGTGAGTGGGATCCCCAAGACGGTGACCGTCCATTCCCAGGAGATCCGGGAGTGTATCCAGGAGCCCATCCAGGCCATCGTCGAAGCCGTGCGTCGGGCGCTGGAGATCACGCCTCCTGAACTCTCTTCGGACATCGTGGATCGGGGCATCGTCATGACCGGGGGCGGAGCCCTGATCCGGGGACTGGACCGCCTCCTCGCCCACGAGACCAATCTTCCCATCCACGTGGACGAGGAGCCCCTCACCTGTGTTGTGCGGGGAGCGGGCCGCATCCTCGACGACGTCCAGAAGTACAGGGCCGTGCTGTCGACCTGAGGTCCGAGGTTCAGCCTGAATGCCGCCCTATGCCGCAGAGAACGGGGATGTCCAGGGGCGACGCCAGGGCGCGCTTGCCCTCCTTCTCCTCTTCGTGGCCCTGATCCTCAGGGGGCTGTCTCCCGGGGTCCAGCAGGATATCGCCTCCCTCCTCCGCGGGAGCCTTCTCCGTCCGTTCATCGCGCTACAGGAAACCCTGGCCCGGGGTCGGGCCCGGGGAGTGGAGGTGGAGTTGCTGCGAAGCGAGCTCGACTCCCTGGTGGCCGTGGTGGCGCGGCAGAGGACCCTGGCCGATGAGAACCGTCGCCTCCGGGGGCTCCTTGAGCTGGCGGAGAAGGCCGGCGCCTCCTTCACGGCCGTCACGGTGGTCCGCCCTGGCACCTCCGGCTCAGAGAGCACCTTCATGCTGGATGCAGGGCGTCTGGACGGGGTCCAGCCAGGGGCTCCGGTGGTGACCCGCAGCGGCCTGGTGGGGTTGGTGCGGGAGAGCAGTGGTCGGTCGTCCCTGGCCATGGACTGGACGCACCCGGATTTCGCCGCGGGGGTCATGACGGAGGACGGGGAGCTTCTGGGGATCGTGGAGGCCAGTCGCGGCCGCTTCCGCGAGGAGGACCGCCTCCTCCTCAGCGGCACGGCGTTCCACGAGAGGATCGAACCCGGCACCCTCATCGTGACCTCAGGGGCCGGTGGAGTGTATCCCCGGGGGATCCCGGTGGGGGTGGTGGTGGAGGAGGCGGCGTCCGAAGGGGGGTGGCGTCGGAGCTACTGGCTGCGTCCCTCCGTGGTGCCCGCGGGGGTGACCGACGCCCAGGTCCTGGTGGATCGGGATTGGCGGGGCAATGAAGAGTTCTGGCTCCCGGCGGGGGACTCGCTCCAGCCGCCGCCTCCCGGGGGGGAGGAGGGGGTCGAACCCGCCGGAACACCCGGAGGATGAGAAACCCGGGTCTCTGGTTCGTGGTCTCGCTCCTGGTCCTGCTGCATCTGCTCCTGCAGGTGGGGGTGGGGGTGGGGGGCTGGGTTCCGGACCTCCTGACGGTGGCGCTCCTCCTGGGATCAAGGGAAGTGCGTGTGGGGACGGGGGCCGCCATGGGCTTCCTGTTCGGACTCATGGAAGACGCCTTCTCGCTCCTGGCCTTCGGGGCGAATACCATCACCCTCACGCTGCTGGGGATCGCAGGGGCCCGCACCCGGGATTTCTTCGTGGGGGACTCGGTCCTCTTCATGATGTCGTATCTTGCGGTTGGAACCTGGGTGCGGACCCTGTTGCACTGGATGGTGGCCGGCTCCACGGTCCGGGGACCATTCGTGGAAACCCTTCTGCTGCAGGGCGTTCCGGCCTCTGTGTACGCTGCGGTGGTGGGTTTTGCTGCCGTCCTCGTCAGTGGGGGATGGAGGGCCGAGAGTCCCCCCCGCTGACCCTTCCGGCCCGATGCCGGAGTCATGCAGGTCACGAGTCTGTTGGAGTGAGTCCATGCGCGAGGAGTACCATCCACTGGTGAAGCGGGCCCGGGCCCAGGGTGCGGTGGTCATCATGTCCACCCTCATCCTCCTCCTGATGGTGGCCTTCTTCCGGGCACAGGTGCTCCGGAATGACGACTATGTGCTCCGGTCCGACATGAATCGCCTCCGTCCGCAGCTGGTGCCGGCGGCCCGGGGGACGATCTTCGACCGGAACGGACTGGTCATTGCGGACAATGTCCCCGGGTGGTCCGTCTCCCTCCTTCCAGCTCCCCAGGATTCCCTCCGGGCCCTCCTCTCCCGGCTCCAGCCGATCCTGGAGTTGGATGACGCCCGGATCGAAACCCTCCTGGTGAACTCCCGACGAGCTCCGGGTCAGCCTGTGCTCCTCTACGCGGACGCCGATCCCGCCATGGTGGCAGCGCTTGAGGAGCGGCGAGCCCAGTTCCCATCGGTGCTCCTGGAGATGCGGCCCAAGCGTCGGTACATCCACGGGAAGGCCGTCGCCCACGTGGTGGGCTACGTTGGGGAGATCTCGGCTGGGGAGCTGGAGGAGGAGCGCTTTCTGGAGTACGAACAGGGAATGGTGGTGGGAAAGGAGGGGGTGGAGCGGTTCTATGAGCCCGGCTTGCAGGGGAGCCACGGGGTTCGCCTCGTGGAGGTGGATGCCCGGGGGCGGGTGGTTGGCTCCTTCCTGGGAGAGTCCGCTGCGCCTGCGTACCCCGGTGAGGATCTCCACCTGAACATCGACCTGGAACTGCAGCAGTTCATCCACAGCATATTTCCTGACTCCCTGACGGGAGCCGTGGTGGCGCTGGATCCGGAGGACGGTGGGATCCTGGCGCTGTACTCCCACCCGGCCTACGATCCCAACGACTTCGTGGGAGGGATCGACCGGGAGACCTGGGAGGCGCTGAACACCGATCCGGCCCTCCCGCTCTTCAACCGTGCGGTGATGGGGCTGCAGGCTCCCGCGTCCACCTTCAAGACGGTGACGGCGGCCATCGGTCTGGAGCTGGGGGTGATCACTCCCGAGACCCGGATGGCCGTCCCCTGCAACGGGGGGATCTTCTATGGCGGGCAGTGGCGGCGTTGCTGGAATGCCGCCGGGCATGGATCGCAGGACCTGACCCAGGCCCTGGCCCATTCCTGCAACGTCTACTTCTACCAGTTGGGGATGAAGATCGGCCTGGAGCGGTTCCTGGAGCAGGGGAACGCCATGGGATTCGGGAACCAGTGCGGCGTGGATCTTCCCCGGGAAGCTGCGGGGCGATTCCCCGAGGATATGGGGTTCTGGGAGCGGCAGTTCGGATACAGGGGGCAGGAGGGGGAAATCCTCTCCATGGCCATCGGGCAGGGGCCGAACGACCAGACCGTGTTGAAGATGGCCCAGTTCTACCTGGCGCTGGCCGGGGACGGCTCGGCCCCCACCCCCTCGCTGCGGCGGGGGGTCTCCGCGGGAGAGGGGTGGAAGCTGGATCTATCCCCGGCCTCCATCCGGGCGCTCCGCCTGGGGCTCGAGGCCGTCACGGCCCCCGGGGGGACGGCATACATGTCGTCCCTCCAGTACTGGGACCTGATCGGAAAGACGGGGTCCGGACAGACCTCGGATCGGGGCAGGCCCAACTCCTGGTTCGCCGGAATGGCGGGCCCCTGGGGGGGGAACCCCGAGATCGTCATTGTGGCCCTGGCCGAGTTCGGGGTGGGGGGATCGGCCACCGCTGCTCCGCTGGCGGCCAAGGCGGCGGACTTCTACCTCCGCCGGAAGCACGGAATTCCGGTGGACTCCATCCAGACGCTCCGGGAGCATATCATGGCGGGAAGACCCGCCCCCTGGGCGGGTCGGGTGGGATCCCCGCTCCCAGGGGCGGGGGACGCCCCTGAGCCGGACGCGGTTCCCGGGCAGGGAGCTGCCGGCCTGTCGCCTCCGGGACCCTCGGGGCGCTGAGGGGTCGGGGTGGAACGCGTCCTTCGGGTGGCTGGCGATCCGGGGCTGGTCCTGGCTGGGATGGGATTGTCCATCTTCGGTGTGGCCATGATCTACTCCGCCGGGGTGGTGAACGTCCCCAATTCCGTGGTGGGGGGAGCCTGGCAACGCCAACTGGTCTGGTTTGCCCTGGCCCTCGGGTTCTTCATCGTCTCCAGCCGGGTCCCCTCCCGGTGGGTGGAGTGGGGGGCCTTTCCGGCCTACGTGTTCACCGTGATCCTCCTGGGCGCCACCCTCATCGTGGGGACCGGGGCGGGGACGGCTGCTGGCGTGAAGAGCTGGATCCGGGTGGGGCCGGTGGGGATCCAGCCGGCGGAGCTGGCCAAGCTGGCCACCATCCTGGCCCTGGCCCGCTACCTGTCGGTGAGGTCCGAGGCCCCCGCCGCCCTCCGGGACCTTGTGGCCCCCTCCGCGCTTGTGGCGGTGCCCATGTTCCTGGTGCTCCTGCAGCCGGATCTGGGCACGGCGCTGGCCTTTGTGGGAATCCTCTTCGCCGCCCTCTACTGGGCCGGCACACCGCTCCCCCTCCTCCTCCTCCTGGCCAGCCCCGGGCTGGCGCTCATCCTGAGCTTCAGCACCCTGGTCTGGTCGGGTTACATCCTCCTGCTGGTGGGGGGACTCTACCTCTATCGGTACCGGCTCTTCCTGGCGGAGTCGGTGGCGGCCGTCCTCGTGAACGTGGCGGCAGGGACCATCGCGCAGCCCCTCTGGAACTCCCTGGCAGACTATCAGAAGAACCGGCTCCTGGTGTTCCTTGATCCGTCCGTGGATCCCCGGGGCGCCGGGTGGCACCTGGTGCAGTCCAAGGTGGCCATCGGAAGCGGGGGGATCTTCGGTAAGGGGTTCACCGAGGGGACCCAGAAGGGCCTGGCCTTCCTGCCGGAGCAGCACACGGACTTCATCTTCAGCGTGGTGGGCGAAGAGCTGGGATTCATCGGGGCCGCGATGGCCCTCCTGGGTTTCGGATACCTCCTCTACCGCCTCGTGCGTATGGCGGAGAAGGCTCCGGATCCCTTTGCCGGCCTGGTGCTCTTCGGTATCTTCGGAGCCTGGATGGTCCATGTATTCATCAACATCGGAATGACGGTGGGCATGGTGCCCATCACCGGGATCCCCCTCCCGTTCATCAGCTACGGCGGCTCATTCCTGGTCGTGAGCTGGATCGCCCTGGCGACGGCTGTAAGGGTGGTGGATGACGGCTAGCCCGTGTCTTCCGCCCCGGCCCTCCCCACTCCCCCAAGAGACTTCGAGCCCCCATGGCCTGGTTCCGGAAGCCAAAGAAACCCCTGCAGGCGTCCGACAAGCGGGATCTTCCTGGAGACGTGTTCTACAAGTGTGACGGCTGTGGCGAGATCCTCCCCCGGGAGAAGCTGGCCCAGAACCTCAACGTCTGCCCCCACTGCGGTTTCCATTACCGGATCTCCGCCCGGCAGTACGTGGATCTGCTTGTGGACGAAGGGACCTTCCAGGAACTGGATGCCGGGCTCCGGAGCGGCGATCCCCTTGGCTTCGTGGACCTGAAGCCCTATCGGGACCGGCTGGACGCGGCCCATCGGAAGGGCGGGTCCGGAGATGCCGCCCTGTCGGGGCATGGGCTCTCGGACGGGATCCCGGTGGCCCTGGCGGTGATGGACTTCTCCTTCATCGGTGGGTCCATGGGCTCCGTGGTGGGAGAGAAGATCGCCCGGGCCGGTCGCTTCGCCCTGGAGAGGAAGACCCCCTTCCTGGTGGTCTCCGCCTCCGGGGGGGCCCGCATGATGGAGGGGATCTTCTCGCTGATGCAGATGGCCAAGACCTCCGCCGTCCTGGCTCGACTCCACGAGGAGGGACTCCCCTTCATCTCCATCCTCACGGACCCCACCACCGGTGGCGTCACCGCCTCCTACGCCATGCTGGGGGACGTCATCCTGGCGGAGCCCGGGGCCCTGGTGGGGTTTGCCGGTCCCCGGGTCATCGAGGAAACCATCAAGCAGGAGTTGCCGGAGGGATTCCAGAGGGCGGAGTTCCTGGAGCGGCACGGAATGGTGGACCGGGTCGTGCCCCGCACCGAACTGAGGGACACGGTGGCGCTCCTCCTGAGGCACCTCCACGCCGGGTGGGAGGCCGCTCCGTGAGCGGTCCCCTCTCCCCGGGGCAGGGGGGACCCCCCGCACTCCTGGAGGCTGGGCTCCCTGCATCCGATCCCCTGGCCGGCACCCTGTTTCCGCCGCTCGCCACGGGAGTGGAATGGGGGCTTGAGCGTACGGTCTCTCTCCTGGCGGCCGTGGGGAGTCCCCATCTCCGCTACCCGTCGCTCCACATCGGGGGGACGAATGGCAAGGGGTCGGTCTCCGCCACCCTTTCCTCGGTGCTCCGGGAAGGGGGCCTCCGGGTGGGGCTGTACACCTCCCCCCACCTCTGCTCCTTTGCCGAGCGGATCCAGGTGGACGGTGTGCCTGCGGAGGCGGAGGCGCTTCTGGAGACTGCAGCGGAGCTCCGGGAGCACTTCGTCCGGCTGGCCCCCACCTTCTTCGAGGCCGCCACCGTCCTGGCCCTGACCCACTTCGCCCGGGTGGGGGTGGACATCGCCGTGCTGGAGGTGGGATTGGGGGGGCGACTGGACGCCACCAATGTGGTGCGTCCGCTGGTGACTGCCGTGACCAACGTGGCCATGGATCACGCCGACTACCTGGGCCCCACCCTGGAGCACATTGCCCGGGAGAAGTCGGGGATCGCCAAGGCGGGGGTCCCACTGCTCACCGCCGAGCCCGACCTGCGCCTCCGGGCCATCTTCCGTGAGGCATCCACCCGGGTGGGGGCTCCCTTCCACCCCCTGGATCCCGGCGAAGATCTCCGGGATGTGGAGCTGGCGCTGGACCACACCGCTTTCACACTGGACACCGTACCCTGGGGGAGGCTCAGGCTCCGCACCCCCCTGGCGGGGGAACACCAGGCGGCGAACGCGGCGCTGGCGGTGCAGGTCCTGGCGGCCCTCCCGCCGGAGCTCCGCCCGGACGCCGGGGCCGTGGAGCGAGGGCTGGCGCGGGTCCAGTGGCCGGGGCGCCTCCAGGTGGAGGAGGTGGGCGGGGTCCGGTGGATCCTGGACGTGGCCCACAACGTGGCCGGAGCTGCGGCGCTGGCTGCCCTCCTGGAAAGGGTGGAACTCCCCCGGCCCCTGGTGGTGCTGGCGGGAATCCTGGGGGACAAGGACTGGGGGGCCATGCTCCCGCCGGTCTTCCGGCTGGCGGATCAGGCCATCCTCACCCAGCCCGCCTCGGCCCCCCTGGCCCGGCGCTGGGATCCCGAGGCTGCGGCGGCAGCGGTACGGGACGGAGGGATCCACACCCCCCTGGAGGTGGTGGAGCGGTTCGGGGACGCCCTGGAACGGGCCCGGGAACGTGCCGCCGGAGGGACGGTTGTGGTGACAGGATCCTGTCACACGGTGGGGGATGCGCTCCTGGCCCTGGACCGGGCCCCCTTCACCTCCCGGGACAGCTCCGAACGGGTTGCCCGCCCCCCTGCCGCCGACCAGATTGGGGCCCCATGACCAAGAGCCGACGAGCCTTCGCCCGCCTCCCCGGATTCAGGGACTTCCCTCCGGAGGAGCACGCGGTGCGTGCCCATCTCTTTGAAGCCTGGCGCCGGGTCTCCCGGCGCTACGGCTTTCTGGAGTACGACGCACCCCCGCTGGAGGGGCTGGAACTCTACACGGAGAAGAGCGGGGACGAGATTGTGGGCCAGCTCTACAACTTCGTGGACAAGGGGGACCGGGAGGTGGCGCTCCGCCCGGAGATGACCCCCTCCCTGGCCCGGATGCTGGGAGAGAGGAGCCGCGCGCTCCCCAAGCCCATCCGCTGGTTCTCCATTCCGCAGCTCTTCCGCTACGAGCGGCCCCAGCGGGGACGGCTGAGGGAGCACTTCCAGTGGAACGTCGACCTTGTTGGAGAGGGGGCGGAGGGAGGGGACGTGGAGGTCCTGGCCGTGGCCATCGACGGGCTGCGGGAGCTGGGGCTGGGGGTGGAGGACTTCCGGGCCCGGGTCTCGGATCGCCGGCTCCTCTCGGCGGTCCTGGGGGCGGCAGGGGTGGCCCCCGAAAGGCATCCGGCGGCCTTCGCCATCATCGACAAGGTGGAGCGGGAGGCGGGGGACCGGAGCGCGGCCCGGCTGCAGGCAGAGGCGGGGATGGATGAGGCCGGCGCCCGGAGGCTCCTGGAACTCCTGGCCACCCCCGGGCTGGAGGGGATCCGATCCAGTTTCGGGGACGACGCCGCCGTGGGAGAGTCCCTGGGGCGCCTGGACCGCTACAGTGCCGACCTCCATGCCCTGGGGCTCGGTGACTTCCTGGAGTTCGACCTTCGGATCGTCCGGGGGCTGGCGTACTACACGGGGATCGTCTTCGAGCTCTTCGACCGGCAGGGGGAGCTCCGGGCCATCTGCGGAGGCGGTCGCTACGATCGCCTCCTGGAGCTGGTGGGGGGGGACCCTCTCCCGGCGGTGGGGTTCGGGATGGGGGATGTGGTGCTCACCGAGCTCCTGAAGGACCGGGGGCGACTTCCGGGGTATGTCCGGGAGGTGGACTACTTCCTTGTGGCATTGGGGGATGAGGCCCGGACCCTGTCGCTGGGGCTGGCCCGTGACCTCCGGGCCCGGGGAGCCTCGGTCCTCTACCCCCTCCGGGACCAGGGGATGAAGAAGCAGTTCGCCAGTGCCTCCAGCGAGGGGGCACGGGAGGTGGTGGTGATGGGCCCGGACGAGGTGGCCCGGGGTGTGGCCCGGGTCCGGGTCATGGCCACCGGAGAGGAGCGGGTGCTGGAACTGGACGCATTGCGATCGGGAGAAGGTTGATGGTCGGAGACGGAACCCACAGGACGCGCCGGGAGATGCAGCGGGCCATCCGCCGCCTCAATGCCCTGGAGTATATCCTGCTCCTGGGAGCGGCCCTCCTGGCTGCCGGGGGCGGCCTCGTGGCGGCGTTCTTCCTGAACTCCGAACTGGGCTTCCCCTTCCGGATGTCCTGGATGATCTGCTCCCTCCTCCTCTTCATCCTCCCCGGCGTCACGGTGCTGGGGAGGGAGACCCTGCGGTCCCGGAGGCACCCTCCGGAACCCGAACATGACGAATCCCACGAGGACGCGAACCACGATGGCCGATGAGAAGGGACTGACACCCCGCGCCGAGGACTTCAGCGCCTGGTACAACGAGGTGGTGCTCCGTGCGGAGCTGGCGGACTACTCGCCGGTCCGGGGGAGCATGGTGATCCGTCCCTGGGGCTACGGCATCTGGGAGAACATGCAGCGGGCCATGGACGACATGTTCAAGGAGACCGGGCATGAGAACGCCTACTTCCCCCTCCTGATCCCCATGTCCTTCATCGAGAAGGAGAAGGAGCATGTGGCGGGGTTCAAGCCCGAACTGGCCGTCGTGACCCACGCCGGGGGGAAGGAGTTGGAGGAGGCGCTGGTGATCCGCCCCACCTCCGAGACCATCATCTACCACATGTTCGCCAAGTGGGTGCAGTCCTACCGGGACCTGCCCATCCTGATGAACCAGTGGGCCAACGTGATGCG
>CAYQVI010000046.1:0-18357 GCA_964420725.1 uncultured Gemmatimonadaceae bacterium
CGCCCCCCCGCCCGGAGCCGTAGTGCCGCCGTCGTGCTGGGGAGGGAGGAGGTGGGAATGGCGAAGGCGAAGTGTCGCTGGTCCTCCTCCCCCGTCAGCGTCCCCGGGAAGGCCCAGGTGGCCAGCGGGGTTCCATTTCCATCCAGCGCCTCCACAGCGAAGGGCCCGCTCCCCTCCGGGAGCACCGGAGGAGCGGTCACCTGGAAGGCCGGCTCCAGGACACCGGCACTGCCATCGGCGGCGATCCGGCCCCAGAGGATGGTCACCGGGACCGGCCCGGAGGCGGCGGCCATGGCCTGGGCTCCCTGGGCCTGCCTGTGGGCCAGGACGGCGGAGAAGGTGTAGTCGCTGATCCAGCGGGGGCTGCAGTAGCCCATCAGATCCTTGGCCGTGGTGGAGACCAGGCCGGTGCCATTGTACCCTGGCTGGCCGATGATCCCTCCGGCGTAGGGGTAGCCGGGATCCGGGTTGGAGACACCGCAGGGGGCGTGGCTCCGTCCGAAGTTGTGCCCCCACTCATGGGCCGCCACCCAGGCTGCGCTGGAGGACCGGTCCCATCCCACCCCCGTGCGTCCCCCCACATAGGCGTATCCGGCAATGCCGGAGGAGTAGTTCGTCCTCACCACGCCGTAGTAGTGCTTCCCGCTCCCCTCCGCCACCCGGAGGGCATTCAGCTCCGAGAGCAACTGGGTCCAGGCATTGTTCGAATCGTTGCTCTTCAGCGTATCCACCATGGTGGTATAGGGACTCCGGACATCCGCATCGGTGCCCTGGAGGGGGAAGAGCCGGAGGGCGTCGCTGAGGAGTGAGCCCGCGTCCACGCTCCCGGTGAGCCCCGTGGCGTTCTGGTGGACCGGGACGAAGCGGATCCGGAAGGTGGGGACCGTACGGACATCCAGGGCCAGGGGGGTCCCATTGGCCGGGAAGAGGTTGTCCCCCGGGTCCGCCTCGGGGATGGACCCGTCGGGATCCACTTCCGCCAGCACCCGGAGCCCGGGGACCACCAGCCCGGCGGGGACATCCACGTTCCACGAGGAGCCAAAGGCGCTCAGGTCGGGGTCCTGGGGCACGGCGGCCACCGGTGCATTGATGACCCAGGAGGCCACTTCCCCCAGACCGTGGTAGAGCCGGACCCGCACGCTGGGCTGGGCGCTGTTGCTCTCGTTGGCCCGGACGAAGACCCGCAGCACCCCCCCCCGTCCTGCCACGGCAGGGACCCCCCCGCCGAAGCTCTGCACCACCTGGTTCAGGTGGACCGCTTCGATGTCCAGGTTCAGCGACACCGCGCTGGTGGTGGCGGAGGCCTCCGGGGTGAAGGCAGAGCAGCCCCCGGCGTTGCAGCTCCGGACCCGGTAGCCGTGGGGCTGCCCGGCGGTGACCCCGTTGTCCTGCCAGGTGGTGGCGGAGGCGGGGGTGGTATGGATGGATGCCCATCCGCCGCCGTTCACCCGGCGCTGGATTTCGAACCCGGTCTCGTCGGAGGAGAGATCCTGCCAGGTCAGGGTGATGGAGGTGGCGCCGGCTGGGGTGGCTGCGAGGCTCCCGGGGGCCGTGGGGGCAGGGAGTCCGGTGGTGGCGGAGGCCGGGCCGTGCCAGTCGGAGCAACCGGCGTCGCCGCAGGCCCGGATCCGGTAGGCGAAGAGGGTGGCGGTGGCCAGCCCGGTGTCCTGGTAGCTGGTGGTTCCGGGGCCCACGCTGGCTGCTGCACCCCACGCTCCCGATCCCTCCCTCCGCTCGATCTCGAAGTGGGTCTCGTTGGAGGAGAGATCCTGCCAGGCCAGTTGGATCCGGTCCGCTCCCGATGCGCTGGCCGACAGCCCCCCCGGGGCCGCCGGCGGGGCATCCGGGGTGGTGACGCCGATGATCCCGGTGAGGGGGGAGCACCCCCCTCCGTTGCAGGCCCGGAGCCTGTACTCGTGCCCGGTGGCCGGGAGGGCGTTGGAGTCCTCGAAGGTCTCCACCCCCCCCTCCGTGGTCCCCACCTCGGTCCAGCTCCCCCCGGTGCGGCGCTGGACCCGCACCTCCTCCACCACGCCGGTGCCATCCTGCCAGGTGAGACGCACCCGGGAAGGGGAGAGAGCCTCCGCTGCCAGGGCGGTGGGGGTCCCGGGGGGCAGGTCATCGGTGCGAGTGGAGGCCTCCGCCGAGAAGTTGGAGCAGCCGCCTTCGCTGCATGCCTGCACCTGGTACCGGTACACGGTCCCGGGCTCCAGACCGTCATCCTCCCACGAGGTGACCCCCGCCTGGACCTCCGCCCTCTGGGTCCAGGTACCCACGGTGGCCCGGCGGATCCGGAAACCGGTCTCGTCGCTGCTCCGGTCCGTCCACTCCAGTCGGATCCGGTGGGCTCCCAGCGTGGCGGCGGTGAGGTCACCGGGAGCAGATGGGGGGGTCATGGGGGTGGTGACCCGGACCTCGGGGGAGTTCGGGGAGCAGCCGTCCCCATTGCACGCCCGGAGGCGATAGCCGTAGGTGCCCCCCTGGGAGACCGACGGGTCCTCCATCTCATCCACCTGGGCGGGGAGGGTGGCCAACTGCCCCCAGGGTCCGTCCAGGATCCTTCGCTCCACGATGTGCTGGGTGGCCTCCGGCACCGGGCTCCACACCACCCGCACCAGGACGGGGGCTACGGCTTCGGCCAGCGGTGGGAGGGGGGTGGCCGGGGGGCGGGGGATCCGGATCCCCTGGAACCCCACCGAACGCTCCTGGCCCGTGGCGAGGGCGAGGGCCTGGAGGGTGTCCGCAAAGGCGAATCTCGTGGGATCCACCCCCTGCAGTCGGAGTTCCCAGTCGCCCCGCACCAGGGCCTCGAACCTGAAGTCCCCCAGGGAGTCGGTGACGGCGGAGCGGACCTCAGGCCCCTGGAGTGCCACCCTGAACCCTGCCATGGCCGCCCCACTGGCCGTCACCCGTCCCCGGATGGCTGCGGTACGGGGGAGAGCCCCGGAGAAGTCCACCCTCACCTGGCTCCCCAGCGCCACCTCCACCACCCGGGACACCTGGGAGAACACCCCCTCCTCCACCCCCTGGAGGGTGAGGGGGAGCGTTCCGGGGGACACGCCATCAAACCGGTAGTCCCCCTGGCTGTCGGTGGTGGCCGAGCGGGGAGGCGTCGTCCCCAGGACCACGCCCAACCCCGGCGCCCCCCTTCCGTCCAGCAGAACCGTGCCGAGAATGGCCCCGCCCCGGGGGGAAACAGCCCCGGCGGTGGTGGAGGAGTCCCCGCCGCAGGAGGCCAGGGCGAGGGTGGTCAGGAGACCCAGGAGCACAGATCCCGGAGTCCGGATCGGGGCAACCCGCCGGCAGGGGGTCCGGAGCCGGGCCCGGGGTGGAAGAGTGGGTGACGGGCGGAGCATGGTCAGCGGGTGCGGGGAGGAGCCGGAACCGACCGGCCCGCAGGCCACTTCGTCGGACTGGATGGCCTCCCAGGAGGCAGGGGGCGTGCCCAGGCGACATCCGCTTCCCTCTTCTCACCCCATGGAGTGGTGAACCGAGGGGCGGAGCCCTGTCACGACTGGGCTCCGGACCCTCCAGGGTGTCCGGGGGACCACTTCCCGGGCCCTCCAGATTCCCTCTCTACCCCCCGACAGGGAGACGTCCCCGTGCCGATTCTTCGATAAAGATTTCCGCTCCCTGCGCGCCGGCGGAACCGGCACCCCGGGCTGTCGGCCCGGGTGGCGCTCCCCCCGGCGGAGAGATCCGAACCCTGGCTTCAGTTTCCCGGCTCCAGGCGCACCAGCGATCCACGAGGGGCGTCCAGCAGGAGGTACAGATGCCCGTCCGGCCCGTCCCTGACATCCCGGACCCGCTCCCCCACCTCCTGGAGGAAGTGCTCCTCTTCGGCCACTGCAGCTCCGTCCAGGGAGATCCGGACCACATTGGCCCGGGCCAACCCCCCTGCGAAGAGGTCCCCCCTCCATCCGGGGAAGGCATCTCCGGTATAGACCGCCAACCCGGACGCCCCGATGGAGGGGGTCCACTGGGTCACCGGCGACTGGATCCCCTCCCGCTCGGTGACGTCGCTGATCCGCTGCCGCAGGGGACCGTACTCCCGGCCGAAGGTCACCACCGGCCACCCATAGTTCCGGGCGGGGAGGATCCGGTTCAACTCATCTCCCCCCTGCGGCCCGTGCTCCGTGGACCATAGCTCGCCGGTGTCGGGGTGGAAGGTCAGCCCCTGGGGATTCCGGTGACCCCAACTCCAGATCTCGGGGTGCACCCCGTCCTGACCCACAAAGGGATTGTCCGCCGGAACCGATCCGTCCTCCATCAGGCGCAGCACCGTGCCCTTGTGATTCGAACGGTCCTGGGCCGCATCCCGCTCCCCCCGGTCCCCCACGGTCATGAAGAGGTGCCCGTCCCCATCGAAGGCCAGGCGCGAACCGAAGTGCTGCCCCCCTCCGGCGACGGCATCGGCGATGAAGAGGTCCTCCCCCTCCACCAGACGGTCTCCCTCCAGGCGGCCCCGGTGGAGCGCGGTGGTGGCGCCCCCCTCCACTGGCCTGGAATAGGTGAGGTACACCCATCGGTTCTCCTGGAAGTCCGGGTGCAGATGAACATCCAGGAGCCCTCCCTGCCCCCGGGCGCTCACCTGGGGCACACCCTCCACCGGCTGGGGCAGGAGCACTCCATCACGGACGATCCTCAGGCGCCCGGGGCGCTCCGTGATCAGCATGTCGCCCCCGGGAAGGAAGGCCAGCCCCCAGGGGTGTTCCAGCCCCGACACCACCGGGACCAGTCGCACGGCGCCCCCCTCCACCTGGACCGTGGTCCCCCCGGCGGGAGGGCTCCCGGAGGTGCCTCCGCCATTGGCGCCCCCGCAGGCGGCCAATCCTCCCGTCAGCCCCACCACCACGAGAAGGGATGCGGCGTTCCCGCCCCCCGGCCTCCTGTGGACCCGCTGCCGGCAGGGGGGGCGGAATCCCCCGGATCCGGAGCGCCCTGGCCACCGATCCCCGGCGCAGGAGGATCCACGGAGTGGGGAAGGGGGGTGTGTGCGCATCGGCTGCTCTCCCGGAGGGGGTTCAACTCTGGAGGACAACGTCCCTGAGCGTTGCGTCTACGGCCTGGAGGATCGCCTCCGGAGGGTGGGCGCCGGAGATGGCATAGCGGTTCCCGAACACAAAGAAGGGGACCCCCTGGATCCCCAGTTGCACCGCCTCATACCTCCCTTCCTCCAGCTCCGCCATCCCCGGGTTCCCATCCAGCACCGCTGCGGCGGCCGTCTGGTCGAGCCCTCCCCGGAGGGCGGCCGACAGGAGGTCTTCCCGGGCGTTGAGATCCATTCCGTCGGTGAAGTGGGCCTGGAACAGCGATTCCGCCATCTCCCACGCCATCCCCACCTCCTGGGCGGCCAGGATCAGCCGGTGGGCGTCGGCGGTGGCGGGGGCCCGGCGCATCCGGTCGAAGCGAAACTCCACTCCTTCCGCGGTTCCCGCCTGCTGCACCTGCTTGAACGCCGGAGCCGCGCGGTCCATCCCTCCGAACTTCCTCTCGATGAAGTCGGTCCAGTCCATCCCCGTGCGGGGAAGGTCCGGCTGGAGGAGGAAGGGACGCCAGCGGAGATCGGCATGGAGCGCCGGTCTCGCCTCCAGTGCCCGTCGTAGTCGCCGCTCCCCGATCCAGCACCAGGGACAGGCGATGTCCGCCCAGACGTCGATGGTCAGGGAGGGAAGGGTGGGGAGCATGGGCAACCTCCGGAAGTTCGGTGGGTAGGTTCAGCGTCCGGATCGGGTGCCCTTACCCACTGGTGCCCCGAAGGTGTCATCCTCCTCCCAGCGACACGATGAAAGACATCGCTCCCCTCCCATGAGCCCGGCCTTCGAAGTCCAGCGCCCCCTCCTCCAGGGCCTTGCGTACCGGATGCTGGGTACGGTGGACGAGGCCGAGGAGGTGGTGGCGGAGACGCTCCTTCGCTGGCACCGGAGGGCGGACGACCCTGAAGAACCCCTCCTCTGGCTCCTGGAGGTGTGCATGCGGGTCTCCATCGACGCCCTGGACGCCGCCCGGGAGCGGCGGGAACTCTATGTGGGGCCCTGGCTCCCCGAACCGCTGGTGGGTGGGGAGGGGGTGGCGCTGTGGGGCGCATTTCCCCACGCGGAGGAGGCGCCCTCCACGACTCCACCCCTCCTCTCCATGGGGTTCCTCCTCCTCATGGAGCGCCTGAAGCCTGCGGAGCGGGCCGCTCTCCTCCTGCGGGAGCTTTTCAGGATGGGGTATGCCGACATGTCCCGGATCCTGCAGCGGTCGGTGGGAACCTGCCGGAACCTGGTGTCCCGTGGCCGGAGGACCCTGCGGGAGGCCGACCTCCCCTTTTCCGCACCCTATCCCCAGCGGGACGCGCTCCTGGAGCGGTTCCTCCGGGCCACCGCCACGGCCACCCTGGAGCCGCTGGAAGACCTCCTGGGCCGGGAGGTGCAGCTCTGGAGTGACGGAGGGGGTGTGGTCCCCGCCGCCCTCCGGATCATCGAGGGGCCGGAGCGGGTGGCCCGCTTCCTCCTGGAGATGGCGGCCCGGGCTCGACCGGGTACGGCGCTGGTCCGGGGGGTGGTGAACGCCGATCCCGCCCTTCTGGTCCTGGAGCGGGGGAGGGTCTCCACCACGATCACCGCGGTGGCGGGACCCAATGGCCGCATCCAGCGGATCCTGATGGTGAGGAATCCGGCGAAGCTGGCCCGGGCCCGCCTGCCCCGTCCGCCGGTTCCCGTGGAGATGGGAGGCTGAGGGGTGGGGTGGGACCGCCCTACGTGGGCGTGAAGGGCTGGATCCGGCCGTCGGCGGGCATCTCCAACCGGGTTGAGTCGAAGGGCTGGGTGAAGGAGATGTCGGTGACCCACGCCTCGTTCCGGGCCTCTCCCGGCGCCCCATCCAGGAAGGTGTGCCCCACCAGGTGGGTGGGCACGGTGAATCCGTCCACGGTGACGTAGTCCCGGTAGTACATCAGGGTCTCTCCCCGGGCCGGACGACCGCCGTAGGTCACAGTGTACCGGATGGCCTCCACCCGACTGGTCTCCTTGTCCACGTAGAGGACGTACGTGTCGGAGGCGTCTCCGATCCCCGGCTCGTACCCCACCCGGACCATGTCGTACATCTCCCCGTCCAACTCCGCATCCGGGAGCACCTCGTAGACGATCCCTGGATCGGCCAGGACGAAGGGGATGCTGGAGAAGTAGTACCCGGTGGTGGCCCAGAAGCGGGGATTGATGGCGTCGATCTCCGCCGGGTGGATCCACGCCTCCTCCCCGTCCCAGGCGAAGCTCCCGTCCACGGGGAGGGGCTCCCGGGGCGTTCCCAGCGACACCAGGTGGTGGTAGACCTCCCTGGTCCGGTTGTGGGCCACCAGGAAGGACTTGAACCGGACGTCGGACGCGGTGTTCGAGTACTCCCACCCGTAGGCACTTGTGGGTGTGGCGTACCAGAGCTCAAGCCCCCCGGCGGCTTCGATGGCCCGGAGTACCAGTCGCCCACCCTCCGAGGCCTCCAGGCGAGCCCGGGCGGCGGCGGCCTCGTCCACGGACATCTCCACCGCCCCGGGGGCATCCCCCTGGCAGGCCCCGGTCATGGCGAGGACCACCAGCAGCGCGGCCAGGGGGATCCGGGATCTGGTGCGGGGACCTGCATGTGCCGTGGACATCGTCTCTCCTCCCTCCGGTTGGGTGGAGACCGCCCACGGCCCCCGGGTCAGGCTATCCGGGGGTGGACACCCGCACAAGCCGGGGGCCTCAGGCCCCCAGGAACTTCTCCACCATCAGCACAACGGAGATCCCCCCGGTGGCCCCCGACAGCACCAGGTTCCACTCCCGACGATTCATCCCCACCACCGCCACCATGAAGAGGGAGAGGAGGAGGAATCCGGCCGCGATCATGACCTGCCCCAGCTCCAGCCCCACGTTGAAGGCGAAGAGGGGCAGGAGGATGCTCTCCTCGCCTCCCAGCACGGCCCGGAGAAAGGAGGAGAAGCCCAGTCCGTGCACCAGCCCGAAGCCCAGGGCCAGGATGTACTTGACCCGGTGGGTGGGGTCGAAGGCCCGGTGGGGTTCCTCAGGGTCCGAGTGATCCCGGATGTTCAGCATGCTGGTGACCAGGATCGTGAAGGGGATGGCGATCTCGATCCAGTCCCCCTCCACCGTGATGGCCCCCACCGTGGCCAGGGCCAGCGTGATGGAGTGGCCGATGGTGAAGGCGGTCACCAGGATCAACAGGGGCTTCCAGTCCCGGATCCGGTAGACGGCGCAGAGGGCGGCCACGAAGAGGATGTGGTCGTATCCGGCGATATCGGCGATGTGCTCGAATCCCAGCCTGAAGTACACTTCGAACATGGCGAATCCGGTTCAGGGTCGTTGCCTTGACGGCGGTCCACCGCGGACTCCGGGCGCACCTCGCCCCGGCAGGTCGGGTGTGGAAGCCAGAGAACGTACAGGACGGCGCCCCGTCCCGCATCCCCCTGTGTCCCCGGCCCTGCCCAGGCGGTGGACCTGCCCCTTTCCCCAAGGGTATCAAACCGTTCCAGGGCTCCTGTGCCGCTCTTGACAGGGTGGGTGGCGGCGAAGAGGTTGACGCCCTTGACGGCCAACGGCCGCTCCGAAGTTTCCAGGGACCGAAGAGATCCATGGCTTTGCCGTCTTCGCACATGCAGAGACCCCGGGTGGGCGCCCCCGTCATGGTGGCTCTCCTCCTCATCGGGGCCGCCCTGGGCCTCGGGCGCCTCGAGGCCGGTCCCGCCCACCCCCTCTACCTCACCTTCGGGAAGCTGGAGCTGGAGGGGCCCTCGGCGGTACTGGACATCCGGATCTTCTGGGACGATCTCATGCTGGATATGCGGAGGCTCTCGGGTGACCCCACACTGCAGGTCCGGGGGCCCGATACCTCCATCGATGCCGTGGTTTCCTACATCAATGACCACCTGGTCTTCGGATTCGATGGCCGGGTTGTGAGAGGTGTCCTGGAGGAGTGGGGTGTGGACGGGGAAGCCAACCGCTACCGCCTCCGGTATCCGCTCTCCTCCGATCCTTCGGAGTTGGAGGTGCGCAACGGGATCCTGCTGGGTCTCTATGAGGACCAGAAGAACATCCTGCACGTGCTGAGGAGGGGAGGGCGCGAGAGGGCCTTCTACTTCGCCCGCCGTGCGGAGGAACAGACCATCCGTCTGCAGGGCCGCTGAGCCTGCAGCGCCGTAGATGCAGGGTTCTCCCGCGGGTGCACATCGAGGTCGCCCGCCGTTTTCCGCTTCCACCATCCCCTGGCTGTCTTGCCCCCGAGGAATTGTCCATGAACCGACGTCATTCGTTCGTTGCCTTCACCGCCCTGTTGGGTGGGCTCCTCTTCGCCGGAGCCGGGGAAGCACAGGAGCTCCCCCGGACCTGGCAGGAAGTGAACAACTACCGGGCCGGCCCGACCCCCTTCGAGCCGCTGATGGACTTCTGGTACGAGCTGGCTGCGGTGAGCCCCGAAGTCTCCATCCAGCCCCTCACCCACACGATCCTGGACCGGGAGTTCACCCTGGTCACCATCGCCAACGAGCCCATCCACACCCCCCAGGATGCCCTGCGGTCGGGGAAGGCCATCGTGCTCCTGGCCAACTCGGTCCATGGCGGCGAGGTGTCTCCGAAGGAGGCGGCCCAGCTCATCGCCAAGGAGCTGGTGGGGGGAGAGCTCCGGAGCGTGCTGGATGACGTCATCGTCCTGGTTGTCCCCATCGTGAATCCGGACGGGGGTGAGATCCTCCGCCGGACCAACGAGGAGGGCTTCGACATGAACCGGGACTACGTGAAGATGGAGTCCCAGGAGATCACCGCCCTCATCACCCAGGTGATGAACGAGTGGACCCCCGACGTCCACCTGGATGGACACCACGGCGGATCGGCCCCCTACACCATCACCTGGCAGGGGACGCTGAACCCCGCCGCCGACTCCGCCCTCCGGGCCTACCCCTACGAGCGGATGTTCCCCCGGGTCCGGGCTGCGCTGCAGGCCGAGGACTACGATGGCTTCGACTACTCCGGCGTGCGTTCGCTGAATGGGGTCGAGGGGTGGGGGTCCACCTCGGTGGAGCCCCGGAAGCACCACGTCTACTCCGGTCTGGTGAACTCCATCGGAATCCTCACCGAGACCCCCAACAACTCCCGCCGGGTGATGCGGGACGGGACTCTCCAGGAGATCGCGCCGGAGGATCGGTACTACCACCAGATCATGGGGCAGGTGATCCTGATGCGGACCATCCTGCAGGTGGCGGCGGAGGAGCGTGACGCGATCCGGGCGGTCACCAGTGGAGCCCGGATGCGGGCCATCCGGGCGGGCCAGCAGGGTGGAGACCCCATCGTCCTGGACTACGAGCTGACCTCCCGGGGAACGGAGCCGGTGTGGATGCCGGATGCCAGTGCGCCGCTGGGCTACAGCGTCCGGAATGTCCCGATCTACCTCCGCTGGCAGACCACCCGAACCACCACGCGCCCGGTGGGCTACGTGCTTCCGGCCTCCATGGCCCGGGTGATCCCCCTCCTCCTGGACCACGATATCGCCGTGTTCCGGTTCCAGGAGCCCACCACGTTGCAGATGGAGGTCTACGACGCCACGCGGGTGCAGCGGAACGAGTACTTCCAGGGCCACTACCTGAAGTCCGCCGAGGTCCGGAAGTCCACCGAGCAGGTGGAGGTGGGGAGGGGATGGTTCTACATCCCCACCGCCCAGTCCCGGGCCAACCTGATCAGCTACATCCTGGAGCCCGAGACCGACGACAACCTCATCACCTGGGGGCACACCAGCCACATCCTTCAGGTGACCCCTGAGACCACCGAGGAGGCCATGGAGGCGCTGCTGCAGGGCACCCCCATGAGCGCCCTCAGCGAGGAACAGATCGCCGAGCTGGAGCGCCGTGTCCAGGCGCAGCAGGCCCAGGTGCAGCGGGTCCCCATGATGCGGGTCATGCAGCACCAGACCCTCCCGGTGGTGCGGGTGGAGCCGGGGAACGGCTTCGACCGGAACCGGTTCTACCGGCCTACCCCCCGGTAGGCTTCGGGGGGAACCCCCCTCCGGAGGGAATGCGGAAGGGCCGCCCGGGGACGAGTCCCCGGGCGGCCCGTTTCGCTTTTCCCCCGGCGGAGTGTACGACTTGCCGCAGCGACCTCTCCACCAGAAGTTCCGCCATCGAGGCGGCCCCGGAGGCCGTTCTCCCCCGATCCGCCCGCAGCCGGAGCCTCGGCCCCATGCATCGTCGTCTCCCTGGAACCCGTCGCAGTGCCGGCCCTTCCCGAGCAGCCCCCCCATGGCTGATCCTGGGCCTCCTGGTCCTTTCGTTTTCCCCGTTTCCGGCGGAAGGCCAGGTGGCGAAGGAGGAGCATGCGGAGCTGCTCCCGGGACCGGATGCGGCGGAGTTCGCCGGACGGCGGGCGGCGCTGGGGGAGGCTCTCCCGGGAGATGGCGTCTTCGTGGCCTTCGGGACCCCGGAACCCGCCGCCGACTACATGCCGTACCAGCAGGATCCCTCCTTCCGCTATCTCACCGGGCTCACCGAGCCCTCCCTGGCGCTGGTGATGGTCCGGGAGGGGGGGCGTGTGAAGCAGACCCTCTTCGTCCGGACGCGGGATCCGTCCCGGGAGATCTGGGAGGGGGCCCGACTGGGGGTGGAGGGGGCCGGCGCCACCACCGGGATCCCCACCCGCTCCTTCCTCGACCTTCCCCAGGTGCTGGACTCCCTCATGGGCCGGCACGGGACGGTGTTCACCCTTGGCCCCGTGGCGTCGGCATCCGAAGCCCGCCCCGGGGAGAACCTGGGTTTCGGGCAGCAGATGCTGGGGCGGCTGGCGGCCTCCCACTCCGGGGTGCAGTTCCGGGGTGTGGACGGGCACCTCTCCCGGATCCGGGCGAAGAAGTCGCCGGCGGAGCTGGATCTGATCCGTCGCTCCGTCTACATCTCGGCCCAGGCCCACCGGGAGGCCATGAAGCTGGTGGAGCCGGGGATGAACGAGTTCGAGATCCGGGCCGCGGTGGAGTACACCTTCCTCCGGAACGGGGCGGAAGGGCCGGCCTACGCGTCCATCGTCGGGTCGGGGGAGAACTCCACCACCCTCCACTACCGGGCCGCCGACCGTTTCATGGAGGACGGGGAGGTCCTCCTCTTCGACGTGGGGTCCCAGTACCGGGGGTATGCCGCCGACATCACCCGCACCGTTCCGGTGAACGGGCGCTACTCCCCTGAGCAGCGGGCCATCTACGAGATCGTCCTGGAGGCCCAGAAGGCCGCCGAGGCCCTCTTTGCCCCGGGAATCACCTGGCGGGAGATGAACCAGGCGGCCAATGCGGTCCTGGCGGAAGGGCTCACCCGGCTGGGGCTCATCGATGCCCCGGACGCCACCTATGACTGCGGACCGGATCGGAGTTGTGCCCAGATGCGCCTCTGGTACATGCACGGGCTGGGGCACGGTGTGGGGATGGCGGTGCACGACCCGGACCTCTCGGCCTTCGGCGGCTTCGAGCCTGGCACGGCCATCTCCATCGAGCCGGGAATCTACGTGCGCTCCGACGCCCTGGACTTCCTTCCGGACACGCCGGGGAACCGGGCCTTCCTCCAGAGGGTCGGTCCGGTGCACCAGCGCTACAGCGACATCGGGGTTCGGATCGAGGACATCTTCATCCTGGATGACCGGGGTGTGGAGCGGGTGAGTGCCGCGGCCCCCCGGGAGATCGACGAGATCGAAGCGCTGATGCGGGAGCCTGCGGGTCCCGGCCCCCGGAGTCCCGGAATGGTGGACTGGTACCGGGACACGGGCTTCGCACGCCCCGGAGGTCGCTGAGATGCCGGCGGCGTCCCCGACCCCCGCCCCCCGGGGGGGTCTCCTCAACCGACTGGTGCTGGGCTCGCTGGACCGGATCGAGCGGGTGGGGAACAAGCTTCCGGATCCCCTCTCCCTGTTCGCCATCCTCATCGGGATCACCATCGCGGTCTCCTGGATCGCCGCCGCCGCCGGGGTGGCCGCGGTGCACCCCGGCACCGGGGACACGATCTCGGCGGTGAACCTGCTGGATGGAGCGCAGATCCGCCGGATCTTCGTGGAGATGCCCCAGACCTTTGCGGCCTTCCCCCCCCTGGGGATGGTGCTGGTGATCATGCTGGGGATCGGGGTGGCGGAGCGCTCCGGGCTCATCGCCGCAGCGCTCCGGGGATTCGTCCAGTCGGTCCCCCGGAGCCTCCTCTCCGGGTCGGTGGTCTTCGCCGGGATGATGTCCAGCCTGGCGGTGGACGCCGGCTACGTGGTCCTCATCCCCCTGGGGGCGGTGATCTTCCACTCGGTGGGGCGGCACCCCATCGCGGGGCTGGCTGCCGCCTTCGCCGGGGTATCCGGGGGGTTCAGCGCCAACCTCCTAGTCACCAGCCTTGACCCTCTCCTGGCGGGCTTCACGGAGCCGGCGGCACAGCTCCTGGACCCCGCCTATTCGGTCCTTCCCACGGCGAACTACTACCTGATGATCGCCCTCATCCCGGTCTTCACCGTGCTGGGGGCCTTCGTCACCGACCGGATCCTGGAGCCCCGCCTGGGGAGCTGGGATCCCGGCGAGGCCGGCGAGGACTTCGTGGAGGGGGAGGGAGAGGCCGGTGCCGATACCGGGTCGCTCTCCCCGGTGGAGCGGAAGGGGCTGCGATGGGCGGGGGTGTCGGTGCTGCTCTTCGCTGCGGTGGTGGTCTGGATGGTGGTGCCCCAGGGGGCGCCCCTCCGGGCTCCGGACTCGGAGAACATGGAGTTCCTGGTCCAGCGGATCGACCCGTTCCTCCGGAGCATGGTGGCGCTGATGACCATCGCCTTCTTCATCCCGGGGCTGGTCTACGGGCTGGTCACCCGGACGATCCGGTCGGACAAGGATGTGGCCCGGATGACCGCGGAGGCCATGTCCTCCATGGGGGTCTACATCGTCCTGGCCTTCGCCGCCGCCCACCTGGTGGCCTTCTTCGGGTGGTCCAACCTGGGGCTCATCACCGCCATCTCGGGGGCGGGCTTCCTCCAGTCCATCGGCTTCACCGGGATCCCCCTCCTGGTGGGGTTCGTGGTGGTCTCCGCCACCATCAACCTCTTCATCGGGAGCGCCTCGGCGAAGTGGGCCATCATGGCGCCGGTCTTCGTCCCCATGTTCATGCTCCTGGGCTACTCGCCGGAGCTCACCCAGGCGGCCTACCGGATCGGCGACTCCATCACCAACATCCTGACCCCGCTCCTTCCCTATTTCCCGCTGGTCATCGTCTTCGCGAAGAAGTACCAGAAGGACATCGGGATCGGGACGCTGGTGGCCTCCATGCTCCCCTACTCGGTGGCCTTCGGGATCGGCGGGATCCTGGTTCTCATCGGCTGGGTGTTCCTGGGGCTCCCCCTGGGCCCGGGGTCGCCGCTGGAGTACATCACCGGAGGGTGAGGCGAAGGTGGCCCCGGTGGGTCCCCCTGGTTCGCCCTCCGCCGGGGGGCGGACCGGTCATCCCAGGGCGCTGCCGGTGGTTCTGGCCGCCTGGGGGGCTCACCCCCCCGGGAAGAGGAAGTCCGCCACCACCGGGAGGTGGTCGCTCATGAGTCGGAGGGCGTCCACAGGGAATGGTGCCCCCACCTCCCCGCTCCCGGGGACCAGCCGCCGCTGCATGGCGGAGTTGACCAGGATGTAGTCCAACTGGCGGACCGGATCTTCGCTGGGGTGGGTGGGGCGCCCCCCCGGTCCCAGGACATCGGAGAAGCCCAGGTCCCCGGACCCCCCGGTGAGTAGTTGGAGCTCCGCCTCGGTGGGGATCAGGTTCAGGTCGCCGGCCACCACCATGGGAATTCCCGGATAGAGGATCCGGGTGCGGGCCAGCTCCGCCCGGAGCGCCTCCAGTTGACCCCTCCGGTGCCCCTCGTCCCGGGGTGTCCGACCGGCCTTCAGGTGCACCGCCCCCAGGGTGAACCACTCCCCCGGGCGGGCCATCACCTCCACCACCAGGATCCGGTGGTTCACCTGGCTCTGGGCCTCCGTCTCGCCACTCTCCAGCACCGTTCCGGGGACGGGGGTGGTCACCGGAGCGAGGCTGCGCACCACCCCCAGTGGGAGTCGACTCATCACGAAGACATTCTGGTGCCAGTCCCCCCGGTCGGCGGCGGCGAAGAAGCGGTAGCCCATCTCCGGGAAGAACCGCTCCGCCAGCTCCTCCAGCAGCGCCACCCCCTCCACCTCCTGGAATGCCACCACGTCGGGGCGGAGGGCCCGCATGAAGGCCGCCAGCGTCTCGTGCCTCTCCTGCAGCTCCCGCCGGTCCGGGCGGCTCTCCGACTCCGAGCTGTTGTACGGGTTGTCATGCAGGTCCACGAAGTTCTCGAGGTTCCAGGTCATGATCCGCACGGTGTCGTGCTCCGGAAAGGCAAAGTTGTTCGGGAGCGCCGTCGCCTCGAAGGGGCCCGGAGCCCCGGCGGGGGGCGTGGCGTCGTCCATGCCCTGTGGGGTGCAGCCGGCCAGGAACGCCAGTGTCAGGATCAGCGAAGGGAGGTGGAGATGGGTTCGGAGCATGGGATGGCCGGGATCGGGCTGGAGTCGGCGGACAGGCAATGGGGTGACGGCGGAGGATAACGCCCGGGGCTCCGGGGCTGAAGCGGAGGAGGACCCATTGGCACCCCCGCGCCGGCGGCACTATGCTTGCGGGATAGGGTACCTTAAGTTGCTATGCCCGAAAGAGGCGTAACCCTTTGCGATCATCGGTCCCCTTCGAGGACCCGAGACCGGGAGATGCTGTGTCCCACCCCCTGCCGACGGCCCACGCGGAGGCCGCCGACCACCACGAACATCACTCCGATGTGGTGTACCCGGATGCCATTCCCTTCGCCATGGTGCACCTGGCGGCCCTGGGAGTGTTCTTCACCGGCTTCACGCGTACCTCCATCATCCTCTGCATCACGTTCTACTTCGTGCGGATGTGGGCCGTGACGGCAGGATATCATCGCTACTTCTCCCACCGGTCGTACAAGACGTCCCGTGTGGGTCAGTTTGTCCTGGCCCTTCTGGCCCAGAGCACCGCGCAGAAGGGCGCCCTCTGGTGGGCGGCCATCCATCGCCACCACCATCTCCACTCCGATACCCCGGAAGACATCCACTCCCCCCGGCACCATGGGTTCTTCTTCTCCCATGTGGGGTGGATCTTCAGTCGCACCAAGTCGAAGCCCGACTACTCCACGATCCCTGACCTCACGAAGTACCCGGAACTGGTCTTCCTGAACCGGTTCCAGCACATCCCGGCGGTGGCGCTGGCGGTGTTCTGCTTCCTGGTGGACGGGTGGGCGGGGCTCTTTGTCGGCTTCTTCCTGAGCACGGTGCTGGTCTA
The DNA here is from genome assembly GCA_964420725.1 of uncultured Gemmatimonadaceae bacterium. Classification (GTDB taxonomy): domain Bacteria; phylum Gemmatimonadota; class Gemmatimonadetes; order Longimicrobiales; family Gaopeijiaceae; genus CAYQVI01. Next base: position 16,319 of record CAYQVI010000046.1, read on the forward strand.
CCACGGGACCTTCACCATCAACTCGCTGGCCCACGTCACCGGGTCCCAGCGCTATCTCACCGGCGACGATTCCCGGAACAACTGGCTCCTGGCCATCATCACCATGGGCGAGGGGTGGCACAACAACCACCACCACTATCAGAGCTCCGCCCGGCAGGGCTTCCGGTGGTGGGAGTTCGACCCCACCTACTATATCCTGAAGATGCTCTCCTGGACCGGTGTGGTCTGGGGAATCCGGGAGCCCCCGGCGGCCATCGTCCGGGGGGAGGCTCCCGTGGGGCGGAAGGCGCTGGAGAAGGTGGCGGATTCGGTGGTGGACTCCTTCCACCCGGACCGGATCGTCGCCAGCATCCGCCCTTCCTTCGCCCAATACACCCCGCTGGATGACCTGCGGGTGGCGGGAGAGCGCACCCGGGAGCGGGTCCTGGAGTGGCTGCAGGAGGTGCAGTTGCCCCATCTGCCCAGCCGCGAGGCGCTCCGTGAGCGGGTGGATGAGATGTTTGCCCACGCCCCGTCACCGGACGAGGTGGTGGAGCGGGCGCGGGAGATCCTCCTGGACCGGATCGCCGGGGGGCTCCTGGGAGATCCGGGTTCGCAGCCGGCCTGACCTGAGACCCACCAGACTGGAGTTCGCATGTCGCGTCCCATCGTTGTGCCTCTCGACGGCTCCACCTTCGCGGAACATGCCCTGGGTCGGGCCACGGCGATTGCCCGCCGGAAGCGTTGCCCGCTCCACCTGGTGATGGTGGTCACACCCACCATCGCTCCCCGCTTCGCGGAGCACATGACCGAGGCGGAGGCCACCCGTCACGAGGAGGCCCGAAAGGCGGCGCTGGCCTACCTGAAGGAGGTGGCCGGTCGGGTGTCGGGGGAGTCGGGACTCTCGGTGACGGTGGATGTGCACATGGGTCCGATTGCGGAGGCTCTGGACCGGCATGTCACCAGCAACGACGCCCAGTTGATCGTCCTCACCAGCCATGGTCGGGGGGCGATCCAGAGGGCGTGGCTGGGGAGTGTCACCGACGGCCTGGTGCGCCGCACCCCCTCCCCCGTCCTTGTGATCCGGCCTCCGGATGGGGACGGTGCTCCGTCGTCGATGGCCGAGGACTTCCGTCATGTCCTCATCCCCCTGGATGGCTCGGTGGCGGCACGGGCCATCCTGGACCCCGTGGTGGATCTCATCGGCACGGAGAACGTGGCCTACACCCTCATCCGGGTGCTGGTGGCTCCCCGTCCGATGCCCAGCACCTACCTTCCCCACGTGGCCGATGAGAACCGGCGCATCGCCGAGCAGCGACGGGAGGCCGAGGAGTTGCTGGCCCTTCGCCGGGGGGAGATGGAGGCCCGGGGGGCCACGGTGAACACCCGGGTGGTGGAACATACCTCGGCGGCCCCGGCCATCCTGGAGCTGGCGGAGGAGCTGGGGGCGGACCTGGTGGCCATGACCACCGAAGGGAGGGGAGGGGTGGCCCGTCTCCTGGTGGGAAGTGTGGCGGACAAGGTGATCCGGGGGAGCGAGGTCCCCGTCCTGCTCACCCGTCGGGAAGGGGAGGACTGACCTCCCGGGGACCGCCGGTCCTCAGCGGAAGCGGGCGTTCACCAGGGGGAGGATGCGGAAGGGGGCTGGGTTGCTGTCCACCCGGTTCAACAGTCCGATCTGGATCCCCCTGAGGTCCCGGGCGTGGTTGTAGACCCCCACCGCCAGCCCGGTCTGGCGATGGACCCGGTGGTAGGCCGCCACCGAAACCCCGGTCATGCTCCCCAGATCCACCCAGCTGGCCACGGCGGCGCCCCGGGCGTCGCCGGCACGAACCCGGTATCCCGCCACCCCCAGCCACTCCAGGTTGTTCCCCGCCTCCACCGAGAGCCCCCCCAGGGCCACCCCCCGGATGGAGCCACCCGCCACCATGCCGATCCCCCCGATCCCCACCCCCGACAGGTCCCCCCCGCTGACCACCGCCAGCCCTCCAAGGTGGATCCCCTGGAGGTCCCCTGCGGCCACGGTGGCCAGCCCGGCGGCGCTGATTCCGGTCATGGGG
>CAYQVI010000047.1:0-18351 GCA_964420725.1 uncultured Gemmatimonadaceae bacterium
GGCCCCCATCCAGGAGCCCACCCGCCTCAGGCCTCCAGCACCCCCACCCAGGCCCCCTCCGCCCCCTCCAGGATCCGCCGGTCCGCAGCGACCAGGGTGGCCCCCAGGAGCCGGGCGGTGGCCACCAGCATCCGGTCCACCGGATCCCCGGGGAAGGGATCCGGGAGGGCGGCGGCCTCCAGCGCCATGGCCGCCGTCAGCGGCGTGAGGGTCAACCCCTCCACCGCCAGCGCCTCCTCCACCCACCGCTCCACCGGCCCCGCCAGGCTCAGCCGCCCCTTCCGCACCAGCATCCCCAGCTCCCACACCGACAGGGGGTGGATCCGGACTCTCCCTTCGGCAGCCGCCTCCTCGATGGCCCGAACGACAGCGGGGGAGAGCCGCCCCACCGATCCCTCCATGAGCCAGATCCACACATGGGTGTCGAGGAGCAAGGGAGCGGTCGGGCTCATCCCTCCGCGTCCCAGGGCTCGCCGGAGGGAGCGATGAGGTCCCCCTCCTCCTGGATCCACCCGGAGAGGCGCCCGAAGAGCGGGGCCCCGGGGCGCCGTTCCACCGGGGCCAGCGTGGCGATGGGGGTCCCGTAGCGGGTCACCACCAGCGTCCGCCGTCCCCGGGACACCTGGTCCAGCCAGTGGTGCCAGTCGTTCTTCAGATCCGACGCCGCCACTTCCAGCGTGCCGTAGTCGGCCGCCACTTCCCGCACCCGATCCTTCCTGGATGAACCCTTCGACATGGTTTCCTCCCCGGGGTGTTGTCCCATTCAAGTTGGACAACCTGGCCCGGCGGGTCAACGGCCCCCCAAGCCATACGAACGTGCTCGTTGACAATGCCCCAACCTCTTCCTACACTGGTCTTCGTAGACACTGTCTCCCCGCCTTCCACACACCTCCACCGGAGACCCCGGGCCATGGCAGAGATCCGCTTCAGTGAACGCGAACTGGACATCATGAGCGTCTTGTGGCGCCTGGGCTCCGGCACCGTGGCCGAGGTGCGTGCGGAACTCCCGCCCGGGCTGGGCTACACCTCCGTGCTGAAGATGCTGCAGATCATGGAGGAGAAGGGGCACGTGCGGCACGAGGAGGAGGGCCGCGCCTACCGGTACTATGCCACGGTGGCTGCCGAGGCCGCAGGGGACAGTGCCCTGAAGCGGATCATGAGCCGGATCTTTGACGGCTCCTCGGAGCTGCTCCTGGCCCGGCTGGTGGAGCAGCAGTCCCCCTCGGCCCCGGAGCTGCGGCGCATGCGGCGGATGCTGGAGGAGGCGGAGGCCCGGGCGGCGGAAGAGGCGGAAGAGGGGAAGGACGCCGGGGAGGGGAGCGCATGACCGCCGCGCTGGTGGTGCACGCCCTGCTGGTGGCCACGCTCCTGACCCTGGCCGCAGGGGCAGGTGAGTCGCTCCTCCGGGCCCTGGGGCGCCCGGCCCGGTGGATCTGGGCGGCGGCGCTGGGTGGGAGTGTGCTCCTCCCGGCGAGTCTCCTCCTCCAGGGGCGGGGCGACGCCGGTGGTGGCATGGTGCTGTCGATCGAGCCGGTGCTGGTGACCGAAGGCCTGACCCTCTCCCCCACCCCCTCCCCGGGGGACCGGCTCATGGCCTTCTGGGACGCAGCCCTTTCCGGCGTGGGATCGCCGGCCACCTTCCTGGTGGAGCGGATCGCGGGGGCGCCGGGGCTGGGGCAGCTCCTGATGCTTCTCTGGGGGGGGACGGTCCTGGCGGCGCTCGTCCTGGTGGTGGGCGCCCTGATCCGGCTTCACCGGAGCACCCGCCATCTCCCCCTCGAGGTGGTGGAGGGTCGCCCGGTGCGGGTGTCCGAGGCACTGGGGCCCGCCGTGGTGGGGGTGGCCCATCCCCGGATCATCCTCCCCCGGCGGCTCCTGTCGGCGCCCCGGGAGCACCTCCGCATGATCGTGGCCCACGAGGAGGAGCATCTCCAGGCCCGGGATACCCTGCTCCTGGCCTTCGGCCTGGGGGCGCTGGTCCTCCTCCCGTGGAATCCCCTGGTCTGGCTCCAGCTCCGCCGCCTCCGGCTGGCCATCGAACTGGACTGTGACGGGCGGGTGCTGCACCGGGGGATCTCCCGGGTCCGCTACGCCTCCCTGCTCCTGGACGCAGGGAGCCGCTCCACCCCCTGGAGCCCGGCCATGGCGGGGCTCGTCGAATCTCCCTCCCTCCTGGAGTCCCGCATGAAGGCGCTGTGCACACCCCTGAGCCGCATCTCCCTCCCCCGCGCCGTGGGGACGGGACTCGTCACCCTCCTCCTTGTGCTGGTGGCCTGCGAGGCCCCGACCCCCATCGTGGACGAGGAGGTGGGGGTGGAGACGGCTGTGGAGGCCACTCCTCTCGACGCGGTCCCGTCCGCCGGAGACCGTCCCACCATCTACGTGGATGGCGTCCGGATCCGTCAGGGATCCGGGCCGGGTTCCTCCGGGGATCCGGGTGAACGGATCACCCTTCGCCTTGAAGGCGAGCGCTGGATGCCCGATCTGGGCGATATCGACCCTGCCTCCATCGACCGCATCGAGGTGATCCGGGGTGGCGCCGCCCGGGCCCGGTTCGGCCCCGAAGCCGCCAACGGCGTGATCCAGATCTACACGAAGGGGGGCGGGGCAGAGGGTGCCGGGGACACCCGTAAGGCCAACCCCGTCCCAGCACCCGACGTGGCCCCCGCCGACCCGGAGGCCGACCTCTCCGCCGCCCCCGTCTTCACCCCCTACACCGTGGCGCCGCAGCTCCGGAACATTCCAGAGGTCCAGCAGGCCCTCCAGGAGGAGTACCCTGCGCTCCTCCGGAACGCCGGGGTGGGAGGCCAGGTGCTGGTCCACTTCTTCATCGATGCGGACGGAGTGGTGCAGGATACCCGTGTGGCCAACAGCTCCGGGCACGAGGCGCTGGACGCCGCCGCCCTGCGGGTGGCACAGGTGTTCGACTTCCAGCCCGCCATGAACCTGGACGTGCCCACCGCAGTCTGGATTGCCCTCCCCATCACCTTCCAGGCTCCGTGACCTGCTGACGCCAGGGGGGCGGTCGGTGCCGGGGGACCTCCTCCCCCCGACCGCCCCCCCGCTGGACAGGACGGGCCCCGGGCGGCATTCTCCCTCCCTGTCTCCATCGCCCCTCCTGCGGTGCGCCAGCCCCCGGGCCGGGCGCTCCGGCACCCGTTCCCCACGCCCCTGCGTCCCCATGCTCCCCTCCCCGGTCCGCCCGTTCCTCCCCCTGGCCCTGGCCGCCGCCCTGCTGACTCCGGCGGTGGCCGCGGCCCAGGCCCCCGTGTACGTGCCCCCCCAGGCACCGGCCCGCTACCACACCTTCCCCACCCTCCGGGTGGAGGCGGACGAGCGGCAGGCCTGGGTGCACAAGCGGGTCACCGAGGTGCTTCCGGCACTGATGGAGGAGTACGACGCCCGGATGTGGATCCTCTCCATGCGGGAGTACGCCGAGGACCCGGTGTTCTGGAGCATCATCTCCCCCACCACCTTCGCGGCCCGGCGCCGCTCCATCTACGTCTTCTACCGGAACCCCGACGGCACCTTCGAGCGGCTGGCGCTGGGGGGGACCGACCAGGGGGGGCTCTTCCAGGCCTTCCGGTCGTCACGCCCCGCCATCACGCAGGACACGCAGGAGTTGGTGGGGGACGAGCAGTGGAATCTCCTCCGGGAGCTGGTGGAGGATCGGGACCCGGAGAACATCGTCCTGAACATCGATCCCGACTGGGCCTTTGCCGACGGCCTCCACGCCGGGGAGCGGGAGGCGCTGGAGGCGGCGCTGGGGCCGAAGTACGTGGCCCGGGTGAAGCGGGAGCCCATGCTGGCGGTGAACTACATCGCCCACCGCATCCCCGAAATGATGCCCCGCTACCGGCAGATCACCGAGACGGTGCACGCCATCATCAGTGAGGCGTTCTCCAACGCGGTGATCACCCCCGGCGAGACCACCACCGACGACGTGGTGTGGTGGCTCCGTGAGAAGGTCAGGGAGCTGGGATGGGAGACCTGGTTCCAGCCGTCGGTGAGCCTCCAGCGCCCGGGCCCCATCTACACCATGCCCGGCCGGGGGCTGATCCAGCGGGGGGACGTCCTCTGGACCGACTTCGGGGTGGTGGCCTTCGGCCTGAAGACCGACACCCAGCACATGGGTTATGTCCTGAACGAGGGTGAGCGGGACGTGCCCGAGGGGCTGAAGCAGTGTCTCCGGAACGCCAACCAGATGCAGGACTTCGCCCTGGCGGCCATGACCCCCGGGCGCACCGGGAACGAGGCGCTGGCGGACGCCCTCTCCAGGATGCGGGCCGCAGGCATCAACGGGACCATCTACAACCATCCCATCGGGGATCACGGCCACGGGGCCGGGCCGCTGGTGGGGCGCTGGGATGCCCAGGAAGGGGTGCCGGTGCGGGGCGATGCCCTCCTCCGCCCCTCGGTGTGGCACTCCATCGAGCTCCAGGCCACCACCCCTATCCCCGAGTGGGACAACAAGGACGTCCGCTGCTCCCAGGAGGAGGAGGCGTACCTGGACGAACAGGGGAACCGCCACTGGGTCTTCCGGCGGCAGGAGCACTTCCACCTGGTGTGGTGAGGGGGATCCGCCGGAGACTCCCTCCGGGTGACGGCCACCCCTGCCGCAGGCCGTCACCCGGCAGCCCACCATGGGTGCTCCGCGCCCTTACCGGAGCGGACCCAGAAGGGAGTACAGTCCCAGGGTGACGCGGTAGTTGTGGACGGGCCCTTCCCGGTCGCCGCTGGACAGATGGAGGAGGGGGGACTCCAGCGCGTAGTGATCCGCAGCTTCCACCCGTAGGCGCATCGGGTTGCCGAACCACCGGAAGGGGAGCCCCAGATCCAGCCCGGCCCCGTAGACGGCCACGGGCGAGATGCGGCGCTCTCCGTCGTGGAAGGTCCCGGCGGCCGGGAATCCCGCCGGGTCCCCGTCGCCCAGGTCGTACCAGATCCCCCCGAACCCTCCCATGACGTAGGGGAGGACGGACAGCCCTTCGTCATCCCGGGTCGTGATGAGCCGGACCATGAGGGAGACGTCGCCGGATACCACATCGATGGTCCGGTCCCCCTGCACCCACGGGACGTCTGGAGCCTGCCAGGCCCCTGCCAGCCGGAAGCCCACCCGTTCCGAGCCGCCGAACCAGCGGTCGAAGTGCAGCCCCAGCACGCGGACGGTGGTGGGGGCCAACCCCACCGGGGCCCCGGAATCGGGGTTCAGATCGGAGAAGGAGCCGGCTCCCGCCGTCCATCCGGCGGCCACCTGTCCAGCCAGGGGCGAGCCCCATCCAGCAGCCCCCAGGGCCAGGAAGCCGGCCAGTGCGGCGACACGCACAGGGCGTGGACGACGGGCCTGGCCAACTCCTGCTTCTCTCCGGGTCATGCGGTTCCCCTTCATGGAAGTCCCTGGATGTCCCGGCCCCGGACGTCGTACAGGAGGATCCCTTCCGAGGTGACGGCGAAGACCTTTGCCACCACGCAGTCGGGCCCGGCGCAGTTCCGCCCCTGACCGCCGTTGTCGGCGGGGAAGGGGGGGGTGACCCGGAGGGGCCCACGGATGGGATCCCGCACCCGGATCCGCCCTCGCTCCCCGTAGTGGACCGTGTCGATGATCCGGATGGACCGGTCGCCACTCATCGTGAAGGCCAGCGTCACGGGAGAGGAGGCCACGGGGACCGGGGTGTCCGGGTGATCGGGATGCAGCGCGACCCCTCCACCTCCGGCGGTGAGCTCCGGCACGGTGCCCCGCAGGCGGAGGTCGTTCGAGAAGAAGTAGGTCCCGAAGGATCCCCGGGCGAGCCCCAGACTGCCGTCCCGGTTCAGCCCCAGGGCGGTGACCCGCTCCGAGGCGTTGTTCACCAGATCGGCCACCGTCAACCGGCTGGAGATCGTGCCGGTGCTCGTCTCCCACAGAAGGACCCGCCCCACCGAGGGCTCGCCGCCGTCTCCAAAGGCGATGTATGAACGGTCCCGGGAGGCGGCCACATACGTGGTGTCGGCGAAGGAGACCGCGAAGAGGTCCCAGGCCCGATCGAGGCGCCACTCAGCGTCCGATCCCCGGGACACCACCTGCCGGAGCGCTGCGAAGGGCGGAAGGGAGTCGGAGCGGATGGCTCGGCTCGGAAAACCGGGAATATGATCCCAGATGACCACGAACCCTGTGTCATCGTAGACCGTGATACTGTCGATCTGGATGAGGACCGCTGTCAGGGTGTCAGGGACGACGTCCTCCCCGATCCGGGCCAGGATCCGGGTCTCCGGCTCCTCCCACCCAGAGCGGTTCTCGATGACCCGCACAGTCCCCAGGGGTGCCGCAAAGGTGGGTCGGGTCGAATACAGGAGGCGCCCCTCACTGTCCTGGGCCACGAACTGCGGACGGTCGCTGAAGTCCAGGAAGCGGGCCTGGCCGTCGAGAAGTGTGTCCGCCGGATCTGCTCGGCTGGGCAGGAAATCGAACTCGAACAGCGCGGTATTCCGCGTCTGGAGCCGCCTCCCCACCACCTCCCTCGGCGTCCCTCCCAGCGCCACGTACGAGAGCGATGTCCCCCCCGAATTCGACACCATGAGGGTGTCGCCGGTGCGGTTCAGGTGAAGCCCCCACGGCTCGGATCCCACCGAGACGTCGGGGAGCCAAGCGAACGCGTCCGGTTGCAGCACGTGGAGGCGGTTGGCCAGCCGGTTCGAGAGATAGGCCCTTCCCCGGAGGGTGTCGGGCTGCAGATCTCCCAGGACGAAGGTCGGAGAGGGGAAGGGGACGGTTCGTCCGGCCACCGCCTCCACCTGCACCGGGAGTGGCCTCACCTCGCCCATCAGGACGCTGTCCCCGGCGACCGCCCGTTGGACACACTCGAACACCCGGTCTGGCGTCTCGAGGAGCGCTGCCCCGCACGCCCCGGTGCTGTCGAAGGCCAGGCCGTACAGCTCGATCTGGAAACGGGCTGGAAGGTCCTCGTCCGCCACCCAGGAGGGCCGGATCACGAAGGATGCGGTCGTGGTATCCGGGGCTGCGGGACGGGGCACCAGCGAACGCATCTCCGTGAGGACCCGCTCCGTACCCAGGGGTGCGTCCCGGATGATTGCAACGAAACCCACCTCGGTGATCCCCACCCGGTTGGACTGATCCCATGCCGTGACGGTTACCGTGATGGAGTCCCTCAGTTCGACGCGCTCCGGGGCATCGAGAACGACGAGGGCCCGGGGCTCTCCTGGCGCAACGGGTTGCTCGCCTCCCGGAGGGGGTGGCTCCCCCGATGGCGGTTGGGCCGGATCGTTGAGGGTGTCGCCGCAGCCCAGCGCCAGCAGCGCCAGGAGCAGGGGAAGGGCCGGGGGGACGTCGCGCCGGACCATCGGTCGCGCCGTCCCCTCTGGAGCACTGGTAACGAAACCCACCGTGTCGCAATCCTTGCAAAAGGGAGCCACCGGGCAGCCTGAGAGATCGGTGAGACACTACGTACGTAGGAAATAGCACTCGCCCATCCACCCCGAAACCCTGACTTCGAACTTCAGGGGGGGGTGCGACAGAGGCCCTGTGACGCATGGCGCCCCCCACCTAACTTCCTGGATCCCAGCAGACACCAGGAGAGCGGAATGAACCACTGGCTGATGAAGAGCGAGCCCGACGTCTACTCCATCGACGACCTGGAGCGGGACGGCTCCACGTCTTGGGAGGGGATCCGCAACTACAAGGCGCGCAACAACATGCGAGCCATGAAGAAGGGGGACCGGGTCCTCTTCTACCACTCCAACGCCAGTCCGCCGGGGATCGTGGGCATCGCGGAGGTGGTGAAGGAGGCCCATCCGGATCACTTCGCCTTCGACCCGAAGCACCACTACTTCGACGAGAGGTCCGATCCGGAGAAGCCCCGCTGGGACATGGTGGAGATCGCCTTCGTGGAGAAGCTCCCCCGGATGGTGTCGCTGCCGGAGGTGAAGCTCACCCCGGAGCTGGGGGCCATGGAGCTGGTGACCACCGCCCGGCTCTCGGTGCAGGCGGTGAAGAAGGAGGAGTGGGACCGGATCGTGGCCATGGCGGCGGAGCCCGATCCGGGAGAGTGACCCGGGCACACCGGAGGGGGGCCCGAGGGGGAGCGGAGCGGTTTCAGCCCCCGTCCCCCCCCTTCGTCCGCCGCTCCCGGAGCCAAACCGCGGGGGTGACGGTGCGCTTCCGCTCCGTCGGCCGGAGTCGGAACCAGCGGGCCACCAGGAGGATCTCCGCCGCCTGCTCCGCGGTGAGGGCCCCCGGGCCGGGATCGGGCTGGGCCAGGAGCTCCTCCAGGCGACGGGCCTCCCCCTCGGCCCGTCGGCTCCCCCGGGACCTCCGGAACTCCCCCAGGATCCGACCCCGCCGCACCAGGTAGCTTCGCTCATCCCCCTTCCAGCCGGGGACCCGGTACAGGAAGGTCAACGCCGCCACCTGCCCCTGGAAGGCCAGCAGGTCGTCCCGGAGGCGCTGCAGTCGGGTCCACCGGTCCCGGAGGAGGGCGGCATACTCGAACTCGGTCCGGGCCGCCGCCGCCTTGATCCCCTGCTCCAACTCCCGGAGGGGATCGACCCCCCGTCCCTCCAGGAAGCGCCGAGCCATCTCCGCCCGTTCCCTGTAGCGCCGGGCTCCGCACCCGGAGGCGCAGGGGGCCATGCAGTTTCCCAGCTCCGCCCGGATGCACAGCGGGATCCGCCCCCCCTCCAGGAGCTCCAACTGGTCGTCGAAGTGCACCGGTGTGGAGGGGGGGCAGTCCCGGAGCCCGAGCTGCTTCACCAGCTCCCGCACCGTCTCCGCCACCCGGCGCAACTGGGGGAAGGGGCCGTAGTAGGCGGCCCCGTCCGGTGCCACCCGGCTCACCAGCAGCAGCCGCGGCGCCCGCTCCCGGGTGAGCTTGATGAAGCCGAAGCTCCGCCGCCGCCGGTGCTCCACGTTGAAGCGGGGCTGGTGCCGCTGGATGAGGCGCATCTCGGTGAGGAGTGCCGCGAACTCATTGGGTATGGGGTCCCAGCGGATGCGGGCGGTCTCCCGGATGAGCTCCACCGCCTTGTCCCCCGGAGGGGCCCGGAAGTAGGAGAGAAGCCGGGTACGGACCCGGATGGACTTCCCCACATAGAGGATCGTCCCGTCGGATGCCTCCATCCGGTACACCCCCGGGCGATCCTCGGTGTCCGCCTGCACCCCGGCCCGGAGGGCGGCCCGGTGCGCCGCATCCCCGAATCGGGGGGGGCGGAGGGGGAGTCCGGTGGGGTCCGTGGTGCGGGGCACGTTGGAGGGGGGAGGCGAGGTGGTGGCGAAGGATGGGAGGTTCGGGCAATCTTCGGGCGCAGGGTCCGGAGCGCAAGGGACCCCCAGGACCCTGCTCCGGCGCCCCGACCCCCGGGGAGACGGGGGCATACCGGGGCGGGTTACGAAAAAGGCACGGGTCGGCGCATCCAGGCATTTCCGCGCCCCGCCCGGGGGGGTAGCTTCCCCCCCATGACTTCCGATTCCGACTCGAAGATCATCCGGGATCCACTCTGGAACACCATCCGCCTGGATTCCACGGCGGTCCGCATCGTCGATACGCCGCCTTTCCAGCGGCTCCGCTACATCCGGCAGTTGGGGCTGGCACACCTGGTCTACCCCGGGGCCAGCCATACCCGGTTCGATCATGCCCTGGGCGTCTACCACCTGACGGTGACGGCGCTGAGGTTGCTCCGGGAGCGTGGCCCCCAGGACCCTGCAGCGTGGGAGGGTGCGGAGCGGATCCCCTACGCGGCGCTCCTCCACGACATCGGCCACTTCGCCTTCTCCCATGCGCTGGAGGAGCTGGAGCCGGACCGGCGCCCCGGGGACCACGAGGAGGTGGGGGCCCGGTTCTTCCGGGGGCCGGAGCTCACGGCGGCGCTGGAGCCGCTGGGGGAGGGAGCCGCCGACGAGATCCTGGCGCTGATCCGGGGGGACAGCGGCCTCCCCCTCCAGGGGCTGGTGAGCGGCAGTCTGGACCTGGACAAGATGGAGTACCTCCGGCGGGACGCCCTCTTCTGCGGGGTGCCCTACGGCCAGGTGGATGTGGACCGGCTCCTCCAGGGGATCGACCTGTTCCAGGACCCGGTCAGCGGACGGTGGGAGGTGGGTGTCCAGGAGAAGGCGGTGAGTGCGCTGGAGTCGCTCCTCTTCGCCCGGTACCAGATGTTCCGGAACGTCTACTGGCATCATGCGGTCCGGGCAGCCACGGCGCTCTACAAGCGCATCGTCGAGGAGGCGGTGGGGGCTGGACTGGTGTCCCGGGAGGAACTGGTGGGGCCCACCGACGAGGAGCTGCTCTACGAGCTGGGAATCCGGGCTCGTGGCTCGGACGGAGCGGCGGCCCGGAGGATCGCGGAGAGCTGGCTCCCGGCGCTCCGGGAACGGCGGCTGCCGAAGCGGGCCGTGGAGCTGACGGCGGCGGACCTGGCGGAGATCACCCTCCCGGCCTGGGTGCGGGGGGATTCTCCGGCGAAGCGCAGTCATGAGGACGCCCTGGCCGCCGAGATGGGGCTGGAGCCCGGGGAGGTGGTCATCGACTTCCCGGAGCGGGGTCCCATGTTCCTCCTGGACCTGCTGGTGGGGAGGCGAGGGGGGGAGGTGGTGAGGCTGGGTCAGAAGGGGATCCCCGGGGTCATTGACCTTCCCCGGGTGGCGGACGGGCTCTACCGGTCGGCCCGGGTCTTGAGGGTCTTCACCTTCAGCCCAGCCACACTCCCGGTGCAGCGGCTGATGGACCGATTGACAGAGGGCTCGTGAGGCGGACCCCGACCCGGATGCGGCGGCTTCGGGCTCAGCCTCCAGCGCCCGGGGACGACACTTCAGAGGGGAAAGGAACCCCGATCGGTGAGGGGGTAGCACCACCGGCACATGCACCACTGCGGCTTCCAGGTCTGGACGCCGGAATGGGCACCCGGTAGCTTGGAGGGCTTTGGACCCCACGGGGCCCGATGGTGTATCCGCGGCGGCATCGATAACCAACGGAGGACCGTCCTCCGTGTGTGACGCCGCCAGAGCAGGATCCACGATGGAACTGGTTCCCAGGGGGAACCTCCAGGAGCGATAGATGGCGACGCAGAAGACAGCGGCGCAAAAGGCTGCGGCGCAGAAGGGCGCGGCGCAGAAGGGTGCGACGCAGAAGGGGGCCACCAAGACCCGGCGGAAGCGGAAGGGGGGGAACCTCCTGACGGGGTTCGACGCCAGTGTCGAGGAGCAGACGGCACTGGACCAGTACCTCCGGGACGTGAGCCGGCATGAGCTCATCACCCCGGATCGGGAAAAGGAGCTGGGAGCCCGGGCACGCCTGGGAGATGAGGAGGCGGTGCAGGAGCTGGCTCGGGCCAACCTGCGCTTCGTCATCAGCGTGGCGAAGAAGTACCAGAATCGTGGGGTGGCCCTCACGGACCTGATCCAGGAGGGGAACGTGGGCCTGGTGACGGCGGCCCGGAAGTTCGATCCGGATCAGGGGGTGAAGTTCATCTCGTACGCGGTGTGGTGGATCCGGCAGGCCATCCTGGCCTCGCTGGCGAACCATGGCCGGTCGGTCCGGGTGCCCCTCAACCGGGCCTCGGATCTGGCCCGGATCTTCCGCGAGAAGGAGCGGCTCAAGCAGGAGCTGGGTCGCGAGCCCTCGCCGGAGGAGTTGAGTGCCGCCACCGACCTGACCCCGGAGCTCATCGAGTCGCTCCAGACGCTGAACGCGGCGGAGATCCGTCTCGATGCCCCCATCGGGGACAGTGAGGACTCGCAGCTCGTCGAGCGGTTCATCGCCGAGGAGGCTGCAGAGCCGGAGCAGGATGTGGAGTCTCGCCTCCTGGCGGAGTCGGTGCGGGATGCACTGAACACCCTGGAGCCCAGGGATGCCCGGGTGCTGCGCCTCTACTTCGGTCTGGAGGGGGAGCGGGAGCACACCCTGGAGGAGATCGGAAACATGCTGGGAGTGACCCGGGAGCGGATCCGGCAGCTCCGGGACCGTGCCCTCCGGCGGCTCCGGGAGGGGGAGAAGGGTTCTGCCCTGGAGTCCTTCGCGGCGTGAGATCTGCGGGATTCCCGCGTGTTCCACCGTTCGCTGATCGCCCCGTCCTCCGACCCATCGGGTCCGGGGGGCGGGGCGATTCGCGTTCGGGACCGATGACCGGGTCGATCCTCAGGACGGGACTGGAGCCATGAGCAGCTCAGAGGGCACGGGGACCGTCCTCGAAGCAGGGGGCGGGGTGTACCGCATCGCCATGGAGGAGGGCACCGAGCTGGAAGCCTCCCTCCGGGGGCGGTTGAAGCGGGAGGTCCGGGGGGGCGACCGGGTGGTGGTGGGAGACGAGGTGCAGGTGCGGATCCCGGAAAGTGAGGGCGCCACCATCGAGAAGGTGTTCCCCCGGCGCACTGAACTGCTCCGGCGGGCGCTGAACGGGCGGAAGGCCAAGGTGGTGGCCGCCAATGTGGACCAGGCGCTGGTGGTGGTGGCGGCGAAGGCCCCGGAGCCCCGCCGGGAGCTGGTGGACCGCTTCCTGGCACTGACGGCCACGGCGGGGATTCCCCCTGTGCTGCTGGTGAACAAGGTGGATCTCCCGGGAGCCCGGGAGGTGGCGGAGGAGCTCCAGTCGTTCTACGGGGCGCTGGGGTTCCAGGTCCTCCCGGTGAGCGCCGAGAGCGGCGAGGGGCTGGAGGCCGCCCGGGGGCTCCTGGCCGCCGGACGGAGTGTCATCGTGGGCCCTTCTGGGGTGGGGAAGTCCAGCCTCCTGAACGCCCTGAATCCGGGGCTGGAACTCCGCACCGGGGGGCTCAGTCTCCGGCGGGGGACCGGGCGTCACACCACGGTGGGGGGGAAGCTGGTTCGCCTGGAGCCGTCGGGGGAGGTGGTGGACACCCCCGGGTTCAGCGAGGCGGCGCTCTGGGAGGTGGAACCGGCGGAGCTGCTCCGGGCCTTCCCGGAGTTCGACGAGCCCTCCGGGTACTGCCGGTTCAGGGGGTGCAGCCACATCCACGAGCCGGGGTGCGGCGTCCTGGCGGCGCTTCAAGAGGGGGAGATCCACCCGGAGCGCTACGCCTCCTACAAGCGCCTGCTGGCGGAGGCGCTGGAGCAGGGCTGAGGACCTCCCCGCAGCGCCGTCCTACTGTGAGACGGTCCCGGAGGCCTCCCCGCAGGCGTCCTCCAGCAGCACCTGCCACTCCCCGTCCTGATACCCTGCCAGCGCCAGCCACCGGTCCCGGGTTCCGAAGACCTCCAGAAGCATCTCCTCCTCCCCGTCGCCGGTGACGTCGCTCCAGGTCAGGAGCCGGGGGGTGGCCTTCCCGTCCCGCTCGAAGAGCCTGTAGCGCACGAGGGTGGGGCGGTAGGTGGTTCCGTCGTAGCGGGCCACATAGAAGAGCGACCAGGCGTTCCGCCCCGTCTCCCCCACCCGGAGCCCATCCTCGTTCACGAAGGTGGCGGCAAAGGGGGCCCGGGGGGCCTCGGCCTCGATCCCCGGGGGGATGGGGGGGGTGATGAGGGTGAGGTCCCGGCGGATGGCCGCCACCGTCCCCTGGGGCCAGGGGGAGCGGAACTGGTTCATCAACTCCCCGGCGATGTTCAGCGAGAAGGTGCGGAGTTCCGGAGTGGACTCCAGGGGAGACCACCGGCCCCGGGGAACCCCCGCAGCCTCCCGGGCTGGCACGGCCAGCCAGGTGCCGGCGTCCGCCGCGCCGGGAACCAGCTCCACGATCCCGTCCACCCGGGGGCGGGGCGCACAGAAGGTGCGGTCCGAAGCGAACTCCCCACCGGCCACGAAGGTCCCCAGCCGCCGACCATCCGCGAACAGGACCAGCTCCTCTCCGGGGGGGAGCACGGTCCTCACGAAGTGCTCGGTGAAACCTGGGTTCTCCTCTTCGGAGGGGAGGGCCACCATCCGCCCCTCTTCCCGGGAGGCCAGGGCAAACGCGGAAGCCGAGGCGCCATCCCTCTGCACGAGGTACACAACGGGTCCCTCCGGCAGGGGGGGGAGCCCCGGCTCCACCGCCACCAGGGAATCGGCCTCGAGGCTCCCCGGGGGGGGCTCGGCGGCCTGCAGGCGCACATCCACCCCCTCCCAGGTCACGTTGTCGCACCCGGAGGTGGTGGTTACGATTACGGCGATTGCCACCAGATGGCGCAGAGACACTCGTTTCGTCGTCCTGAAAGGTCGGGAACGGCCCCGTCCATCGGGCTCCCGGGGAGGGGTCGAAATCACTTCCCGAAGCTACCGCTGCTCCGGAGGGATGGCAAAACCCCCCGCGTACGTCCTGCTATGGACTCCCCTGGAGAATTGGATGGATGCAGATCTCTTCCGGACGGTGATGGGCCACTTCGTCTCCGGCGTCACGGTGGTCACGGGCCGGAAGGGTGCCGGGGATCCCTTCGGGCTCACCGCCAGCTCCTTCACATCGGTGTCGCTGGATCCCCTCCTGGTCCTGGTGAGCGTGGGTCAGGGCTCCGCAACCCTCCCCCGGCTGGTGGAGGCGGGGTCCTTCGCCATCAACATCCTCTCCGCCGGACAGAAGGAGGTCGCCTATCGCTTCGCCGGGAGCGACAGGGGGGGGCGGTTCCAGGAGCTGGACTGGACCCCGGGAGAGGCCACCGGGAGCCCCATCCTGGGAGGTGCGCTGGCCTGGATGGAGTGCCGCCTCTGGCGCTCGGTCCCGGCAGGAGACCACGAACTCGTTCTGGGGGAGGTCCTGGGGGGAGCACCCTCGGGGGGAGATCCCCTGGTCTACTTCCGGGGCGGATTCCACCGGCTGGCGCCGTGACGGAGCGGGGCTCAGGGCTGGCCCCCTTCGCCCCCCTCCTGGTGGGGGCGGTGATCGCCGTGGCAGGGATGACGGGAGGGGGTCTGCTTCTGAGCCAGGGGGCCGGGCTCCTCCGTGCTGCGGTCTCCATCCTGGCCCTCCAGTGCGGAGCGCTGGCCGCCGGGAGCTGGGCGGCGGAGCCCGCAGCAGGGGAGGATCGGGACGATTCCGACGCCCTGCGGGGGTGGTGGGTGGCGGGACTCCTGGCGCTGACGCTGGCGACGGCCCTCTCCGCGTGGTGGCAGTTCCGGGGGCTTCCCCGGATTCCCATGGCCGGGGGGCTGGTCCTCGGACTCCTGGTTGGGCTCCCGCAGGTGGCGCTGGGAGGGGTGGCGAGGAAGCTGGGACAGGAAGCCGCCACCCCCACCCTCCTGCTGGCGGGGGCGGCGGCCGGTTTCATCCTCTCCGGCATGGTGCTGCTCCCCTTCCTGGCTCCCCCCACCGTCTACGTCCTGTGCGTGGCCACCCTGGCGACCGCCGCGGCCATGCACGCCACCCTCGGGCCCCACGCGCCTCCACGCCCCGCGCCCCCCCCGGACGCACCGCTGGGAGAGAGCCCCTGAGCCCGGTGCTGGCACACCTCTCCGACCTTCACCTGGGTCATGGTGGCAACGGAGGAGAGGGCGGGGCGGGGGGGATCCGCGAGGCGGACGTCCGGGACGCGTTCCTCCGGGCCGTGAGGGCGGTCGTGCGTCTCCGCCCGGACCTGGTGCTGATGACCGGGGACCTCTTCGATGATCCGCACCCGCCTCCAGAGGCGGTGGCCACCCTCCTGCATGGGTTCCGGACCCTGTCGGAGGAGTTGCCCGGAGTCCCGCTCCTGGTCCTGGCCGGGGGGCGGGACACCCCGCCCCTTCCCCCCGGCGGGACCGGGCCGCTGGGGATCCTGGAGGGGGTGGCGGGTGTCCGGGTCGCCACAGCAGCCCCCCGGGGGGTCATGCTGGAGGCCGTGGGGGTCCATGTGTGGCTGGTCCCCCACGCGGCGCTGCGGGGGGGGATGGATCCCCTCCCGGCTCCCCAACCCGCAGCCCGGTGGAACGTCCTCGCCATGCATGCCCTGGCCGGGGGAGGTGGGGACACCCTCCAGGTGGATCCTTCACGCTGGGACTGGGTGGCGCTGGGAGCCGATCATCGGAACCGGAGCCCCCTACCCGGTGCCCGCTGGGCCGGAAGCCTTGAGCGGGTGTCGCAGGATCCGTGGAGGGAGGCGGGGGAGGAAAGGGGTTTCCTCACCGTGGATCTGGCCTCCGGCGTGGTGGCCCACCACCCTCTCCCTGGGCGGCCGTTGGTGGAGGTGGCCCCCATCCACCGGGGAAGGCAGGGGCTGCCCCGGGTGAACGCCCGGATCCGCACGGCGGTGGAGGCGGTGCCCGGAGGGATCGACGGGAAGCTGGTC
Source organism: uncultured Gemmatimonadaceae bacterium (assembly GCA_964420725.1). Lineage (GTDB taxonomy): Bacteria > Gemmatimonadota > Gemmatimonadetes > Longimicrobiales > Gaopeijiaceae > CAYQVI01. The sequence continues at coordinate 16,173 of CAYQVI010000047.1, forward strand.
CGTCTGCGGGTCCACGGCCTCACCCCTGAGGACCGGCTGGCGCTGGACGGGGCCTGGCTCTCGGTGGTCCGGCGCCGGGCCGCCCATCTCCAGTTGCAGCTCCGCTCGGGAGAGGATCCCCCGGGGCTGCAGGGAGTGCCGGCGTTTCCCGACCGACGGGGGCTTCGGGCGCTGGTGGGGGGGACATCCCGGGATCGACGGGCGCTCCTCGAGGGCTGGGGCCGGGAGGGTCCGGACGGGCTGCCTGCCCCCCCCTCTCCCGGGGACCCCTCCTCCCCCCGGGATGAGCAGGTCATCTGGGGAGGAGCGGGCCCGGAGGATCCGGAGCTCTACCTGGCGCGGGCGCTGGAGGCGTTGGAGATGGTCCGGGGCAGCGGCGTCGCCCCCCTCCGGGAGCCTCCCCCCGGGGACCCGGCCCCGCGGGAGCAGCCTGTCTCCCAGGATGCCACTCCCGTTCCGGAGGAGGCGCGGCTCCTGGCCCTCCGGGCCGATGCGGCGGAGGTGGACGGGGAGGTGGAGGCCCTGACGGTGGAGTGGCTCCGGGAGCGGCAGGACGCGGAGACCCAGCTCCAGTCCCACCGGGATCGGGCCAGGGATCTCCGCGACCGGATCCGGGGGATGGAGTCCGCCGGCACCGAGGGGCCCTGCCCGGTGTGCGGGCGCCCCCTGGCCGACCACCTGGAGGAGGTGCTGGGGAGCTTCCGGGAGGAGTGGGAGGCGCTGGTCCAGGACGGGACCTGGTGGCGCCGCCGCCGGGAGCAGTTGGAGCCGAAACCGGAGGCCCTCCGGGAGTTGGAGATCCAGGGCATGCGGCTGCACGCCGAGTTGGAGGCGGTGTTGGAGGAGGCGGAGCGGGGGCGGAGCGGAGGCGGCTTGCCCGATGGCGCCGCCGGGGGTGCGGCTTCCTCCGGAGGGGAGGAGGGGGCGATGGTCCATGCGGCCCTCCCGGAGGAGCCCTCCCTCGGGGAATCGCTCCTTGCCCGGACCTCGGACCTGTTGAATCGCCTGACGGACGGCCTGGTGGCGGGGGTGGTGGAGCGGGGGCCCCGGCTCATGCTGGTGGTGGACGGGAGTGCGGTCCCCCTGGAGGCCACCCAGGACCGGGCCGCCGTCCGGGTGGCGCTGCACCTGGCGCTGGTGGAGCGGGCGCTGGAAGAGGGGGACACTCCCTCCCCCCTGAGGCTGGGAGCGGCGGTGACGGCGCTGGATGCCGGGGATGCCACCCGTCTGGTGGAGCTGCTCCGCCGCCTCTCCCGCTACCTCCCCGGCGTCCTGGTGGACACCGGTGCCGAGCTGCTCCGCCGACGGGCCGACCGCTTCGACGGCATCGTGGAGTTGCGCCCCGGGGCCGATGCCGCAGGACGCCCCCTTCTCAAGCTCCATCCGGCAGGAAGGGTCCGCATCCGTCTCGGATCCGACGCCCCGCCCTGACCGGGATGGACGCCCCCCTCCCCCCCGGGGCCCCGCCCCCTGTCCTGGCGGTCCTCCCCCGCCTCCGGGCGGTGCTGACGGAGGGGAGCTCGGCGGTGCTCCAGGCGCCCCCCGGCGCGGGGAAGACCACCCTGGTGCCGCCGGCGCTTCTGGAGGAAGGGTGGTTGGAGGGGCGGAGGATGGTGCTGTTGGAGCCCCGTCGGGTGGCTGCCCGCGCAGCGGCCGGCTGGATGGCGGCGGCGCTGGGGGAGGCTCCGGGCGGGAGGGTGGGGTACCGGATCCGGGGGGATTCCCGGGTGGGACCCCGGACCCGCATCGAGGTGGTCACCGAGGGGATCCTCACCCGGATGCTCCAGGATGATCCGGCTCTGGAGGGGACCGGGCTCCTCCTCTTCGACGAATTCCACGAGCGGAACCTGCAGGGGGATCTGGGACTTGCGCTGGCCCTCCAGTCCAGGGAACTCCTCCGCCCCGACCTGAGGATCGTGGTGATGTCCGCCACCCTGGACACCGGAGGGGTGGCGGCGCTCCTGGGAGATGCCCCGGTGATCTCCACCCCCGGCCGGAGCCATCCGGTGGAGGTGCACTATCGGACCCGCCCCCGGAGCGGGTGGATCGAGCCGGTGGCCGCCGCCACGGTGCGACGGGTGCTGGAGGAGCACGAGGGGGACGTGCTGGTCTTCCTCCCCGGAACCGGCGAGATCCGGCGGACGGAAGAGGCGCTCCGGGATCCCCCCCTCCCCCCCCA
>CAYQVI010000048.1:0-18263 GCA_964420725.1 uncultured Gemmatimonadaceae bacterium
TCTGGGAGTGGACCGCCAGCGCCTACTCCCCCTACCCGGGCTTCCGCACCGCCCCGGGGGCGGTGGGGGAGTACAACGGAAAGTTCATGGTGAACCAGTTCGTCCTCCGGGGGGGCTCCTGTGCCACCCCCGCCAGCCACCTCCGGCCCACCTACCGCAACTTCTTCCCCCCGGATGCCTCCTGGCAGTTCACCGGCATCCGACTGGCCCGGGATCCGGACCAGGGCGGGGCTTCTGCAGGAGAGGGGGGCGGAACGTGACGCTGGCCACCGAGTCCCTCAGGGAGGAGATCCTGGAAGGGCTCTCGGGGAATCCCCCCACCCTCCCGCCGAAGCTCTTCTACGACGACGTGGGAGCCCGACTCTTCGAGGAGATCACCACGGTCCCGGAATACTACCCCACACGCACCGAGCTGGGGATCCTCCGGGAGCACCTGCCGGAGATGGCCCGGCGGCTGGGGCCGGAGGTGGTGGTGGTGGAGTTCGGGAGCGGGAGCGGGAGGAAGACCCAACTCCTGCTGGAGGCGCTGGAGCACCCCGCCGCCTACATCCCCGTGGACATCGCCCGGGAGCAGTTGGAGGCAGTGGCGGCCCGGATGGACCGGGACTTTCCCGCTCTCCGGGTCCTCCCCCTGGCCGCCGACTATACCCGCCCCTTCCAGTTGCCGGATCTTGGGCCGGGGTCCGGGCCACCCCTCCTCTTCTTCCCCGGCTCCACGGTGGGGAACTTCGAACCGCCGGATGCGGAGGCCTTCCTGCGCCAGGCCCGGGAGTCCATGGGCCCCGGTGCCGCCCTTTTGATGGGGGTGGACCTGGTGAAGTCTGGAGAGGTGCTGGAGCCCGCCTATGATGATGCCCGGGGAGTTACGGCGGCCTTCAACCGGAACGCCCTGGTGAACCTGAACCGGCTCCTGGGAACGGACTTCATTCCCGAGGCCTTCCTGCACCGGGCCGTCTGGAACGCCCAGGCCAGCCGGATCGAGATGCACCTGGTAGCCGACCGGGAGCAGGTGGTCCGGGTGCCCCCGGGGCCCGGGGAGGCCTTCCCCACCCGTTTCCTCTTCCGCCGGGGGGAGCACATCGTCACCGAGCACTCCTACAAGTACACCCCGGCGAAGGTGGAGGCCCTCACGGCAGCGGCGGGGTGGCAGATGGTGGAGTCGTGGACCGACCCCAGGGGGTGGTTCGCGGTGGTCCTGGCGGTGGCGACCCCCGATCAAGGGAGCCCTCCCTCCAGTTCCAGGTAGACCCGGCGGATGGCGATGGGGCCCTGGCTCTCCCGGAGCGACCACCCCTCCAGCTCCCCGAAGTCCGCCTGCTCCACGGCCTCGTCCACCGGAACCCCCGCCGCGTGGAGTCGCCGGGCCTCGGCGATGACCTGTTCCATGGCCTCCCGGTAGCGGACCAGCTCCTCCCGGAGGACGGCAGGGGTCTCCACGAAGCCGTGCCCCGGGACCACGATCCCCGCGTCCAGCGCCTCGGCCCGTCGCAGCATCTCCACCCACTCGGAGGGGTAGGCGCTCCGCATGGCGGGGAAGACCCGGTTCAGGTAGGCCTCGCTGAGGAAGAGGATCCCCTCGGCGGGGAGGTGCACCGCCAGGTCCCCCCCGGTGTGGGCCCGGCCCAGGAAGAGGATCCGGATCTCCCGGCCGCCCAGCTCAAGCACCCGCTCCTCCTCCACCAGTTCGTCCGCCAGCACCACCGGGGGAGCATCCTCCCGGAAGTCGGGGCGTTGTGCGCTGGCCTCCAGGATGGCGGCCGAGGTGGGGTGGGCCAGGAAGACCGCTCCCTGGGGGAAGGCGCTGTTCCCCGCGGTATGGTCGCCATGGTCCGAGGCGATGACCACATGGGTGATGGGCTGGTCGGTGATCTCCCGGATGGCCGCCACCATCCGGGCGGTCTCCTCGGGGCTCCCCTGTCCGTCCCCCACCAGAACCCCCTCCTCGGTGACCACCACCAGGCTCACGGTGGTGAAGCGCTCCGCCCCGGCGGAGCGAAGCGCTTCGTACGAGTAGACCCCGGGGGCCAGCTCCTGCATCCGGGGGAAGTCCGCCTCGGTGTAGCCCCGGGTGGCGGGGTCCGCGGTCCGGGGGATGAGGTCGGCTACCGGTGGTCCCTCCGGGAGATCGGGAGCGGCGCAGCCGGAGGAGGCCAGCAGCACCACCATGAGGGAGGGGAGAGGGGGAGCGGCTCGGACGGACATGGATGCGACTCTCCGGGAGGAGGGGGGAAGGGGAGAAGTGTATCGCCCCCGCTTCCGGTGCCGCCACCCGCTTGCCCCGGAGTGGGTCCCCTTCCAGACTCAGGAGCCCTTCCGGATCCCGCCGGCCGGGTCCCCCTCCCGCCAGGGCCGCCATGGGTGAGAACCTGTTCCCCCAACAGGACCCCGAGTCCATCCGCAGCTTCAGTCACGCCCTGGTCCGGGATGTCCGCTCCCTGGAGAGGATGCTGGCCGGGGGGCTCTTCGAGACCGGGGTGCGCCGCATCGGCTGCGAGCAGGAGTTCTTCCTGGTGGACCGGGGGGGGCGCCCGGCTCCCCTGGCGATGGAGCTCCTGGAGCTCCTGGGGACCCCCTTCACCACCGAGCTCGCCCTCTTCAATCTGGAGGCGAATCTGGACCCGGTGCTGCTGGCCGGTGACGGCCTGGCCCGGATGGAGGAGAGCGCCCGGGAACTCCTGGGGCGGGCCCGGAAGGCCGCCGCCACCCTGGGGGGCGATGTGGTCCTGGCGGGGATCCTCCCCACCCTGACCCGCTCCCACCTGGGACTGGACAACATCACCCCCCGCCCCCGCTACCGGGCCCTGAACGACGCCGTGGTCCGGGCCCGGGGAGGGAAGAGCCAGCAGTTGCGTATCGAGGGGGCGGACGAGCTGGTGGTGGAGAGTGACTCGGTGATGCTGGAGGCATGCAATACCTCCTGCCAGGTCCACCTGCAGCTCTCGCCGGAGGAATTCCCCTCGTTCTACAACGCCGCGCAGGCGGTGCTGGCTCCGGTGCTGGCCACGGCGGTGAACGCCCCGCTCTTCCTGGGTCGACGCCTCTGGGCCGAGACCCGGATCGCCCTCTTCCAGCAGTCGGTGGACACCCGGCGCACCGATCTCCACGCCCGGGAGCTCCCCCCCCGTGTGCGCTTCGGGGATCAGTGGGTGGAGGAGTCGGTCCTGGAGCTCTTCCATGAGGACATCACCCGCTTCCGGGTGCTCATGGGAGGCCCCCTGGACGAGGACTCTTCCGCCCTGCTGGACCGGGGTGAGATTCCCCGCCTCCGGGCCCTCCAGTTCTTCAACGGCAACGTCTACCGGTGGAACCGCCCCTGCTACGGGATCACCGATGGAAAGCCCCACCTCCGGATCGAGTGCCGGGCCCTCCCCGCCGGCCCCTCCATCCCCGACGAGGTGGCCAACGCCGCCCTCTGGATCGGGGCGGTGCTGGGTGTGGCGGCGGAGATGGGGGACATCCGGCACCGGATGGACTTCCGTCACGCCCGGGAGAACTTCCTGGCGGCGGCACGGGGGGGGCTCCACGCCTCGCTGCGCTGGCCCGGTCGGGGGGTGCTTCCGGCCCCCACCCTGCTCCTGGAGGAGCTCCTCCCGCTGGCCCGGGCCGGACTGGGGTCCGCCGGGGTGGATCCGGGGCTGATCGACCGGTATCTGGAGATCGTGGAGGCCCGGGTGGAGGCCCGGCGCACCGGGGCGTCGTGGTTCACCGACTCGGTGGAGGCCATGACCACCGGCAACACCGACCAGCGCATGGGCGCGCTGGTCTTTGCCCTGAAACGACATCAGGAGGAGGGACGTCCCGTGCACGAGTGGCCCCTGGCCCCCACCCCGGACGCCCGGGAATGGGGAGTGAGTCATCGCCGGGTGGAGCAGTACATGAGCACCCGCCTGGTCACCGTGGACGAGGATGAGCAGGCGGAGATGGTGGCGTGGCTCATGAACCGGAAGGCGATCCGCCACGTCCTGGTGGAGGACGCGGAGCACCGCCTCAAGGGGGTGGTCTCCTACCGGTCCCTCCTCCGCTTCCTGGCGGGGGAGGAGGCCCAGAAGCCTGCCGAGTCCCCCATCGGCCATCTGATCAACCGGGACCTGGTGACCGTGACCCCGGAGACCACCACGGTGGAGGCCATCCGCCTGATCCAGGAGCACGAGGTGGCCTGCCTTCCGGTGCTGAGCGGGGGGAAGCTGGTGGGGATCGTCAGCGACCGGGACTTCCTCCCCATGGCCTTCCGCCTCATCGAGAAGGAGCTGGGGGAGGGCCCGGAGGGGTCCGGTGGCGGGGAGCTGGCCGGCAGCGGGGAAGGGGAGGAGGCGGGGTTCACCCTGCACCCCCGCCTGGCTGCCGACACCCTTCCGGTGGTGGAACTCCCCCTCTGCTCCGTGCGCCTGATGGACGACGAACAGTATCCCTGGCTCATCCTGATCCCCCGACGCCCGGGGGTGGCGGACGTTCTCGAGCTCTCCGCCGCCGACCAGGAGTGCCTCTGGCAGGAGACCCGCCTCTGCGCCGGGGTCCTCCGGGAGCTGGAGCAGCCGGACCGCGTCAACCTGGGGGCTCTGGGGAACATGGTGCCCCAGCTCCACATGCATGTGGTGGCCCGGAGGGAGGGAGACGCCGCCTGGCCCGGTCCGGTGTGGGGCGCCCACCCCCGGGTGCCCCTGTCGGAGGGGGCGGCCGGAGAGCGGGTGGCGGGCCTCCGGAGCCGGCTGGAAGCGTCAAGGGACATCGGCTCCATGCCCTGATGGAGTCGCTGGACGCCCGCCTCCAGCGCACGGAGGACCGGCAGGACTTCACGGAGCGGTGGGTGGCGGACGAGCGGACGCAGCTCGAGCGCCCGTTCGAGGCCCTGTTCCCCCCGATCAGTCCATGGCGCTCAGGGAGAGCTTCGCCTCGGAGACCAGGAGGAGGAGCGCCCGCTGGATGGCCAGGTGGCCGTCCCGGTTGATCCACCACTCGGTGGGGGAGTGGTTGTCCCCGCCGATCCCCCCCCGGCCGATGGTGACGGCGGGTACCCCCAGGGCGATGGGGATGTTGGAGTTGGTGGAGCCGATCCCCAGCCCCGAGAAGCCCGCCAGGATGTCGCTGCTGGCCAGGGAGCGCTGGACCAGGGGATGCTCCACGGCCAGCGTCCCGGAGGGGCGGTTCCCCACCTGCACCAGGTCCAACTCCAGCTCGGGACCCCGCCGCCGGGCTGCATTCTCCTCCGCCACCCCCTGGGCCATGGCCGCCCGGAAGACGGCATCGATCCGGTTCAGCGCATCCGGGTCCTCGGAGCGCATGTCCACCTCCATCACCGCCTCGAAGGGGATGGAGTTCACCGAGGTCCCTCCCCCCAGCGTCCCCACGTTGTAGCTGGTGGGCGGGCCCTCCTGGGTCAGGGGATCGGCGGCCGTGACGAAGGCGGTCACCGCCCGGGAGAGGGCATGGGCGGGATTCGCCATGCCGAACGCCCCCCAGGAGTGGCCCCCCGGCCCCTTGAAGGTGGCCCGGTAGCGGTACGAGCCCAGCCCCCGGTGGGTGGTGTTGGTGAGACCGCCCCCGTCCACCTCGATCCAGGTGGCGATGGGGTGGGCCCCCTCCCGGAAGAGGTACTTCATCCCCCGGAGGTCCCCCAGCCCCTCCTCTCCCACCACCCCCACGAACCAGATGTCGTCATCGGTCCGCATCCCGGTGCGCTCCATGGCCCGGAGCACGGTGAGCACCACCATGAGGCCTCGGGTGTCATCCCCGATCCCCGGCGCGAAGAGGGTATCCCCCACCTGCCGCACCGTCACGTCCGTTCCTTCGGGGAAGACCGTGTCCAGGTGCCCTCCCAGCGCCACGGTGCGGGCTCCCACCCGCCCCTTCCGGACCCCGATGGCATTCCCCTCCTCGTCGATGAACACCGAGTCTGCCCCCGCCTCCCGGAGCCACTCCAGATAGACCCGGGCCCGCTCCTCCTCCATGAAGGGGGGCGCCGGGATCTCTGTCAGGGTGATGAGCTCCGCCATGGTCACCGGTTCCAGATCCACGATGACCTGGAAGGCGTCCTGCATCACAGGCTGCGCCATGAGGGCCCGCAACTCGGCCTCCGCATCCTGGGCCTGCTGGGCGGCCAGGGGTGGAACGGCCAGCAGGAGGGCCGGGAGGAGGGCGCCGGGGCACCGGAGGGACGGAGCCGCTGGACGGATTCGGAACATGGGGAGAGCTTCGGATGAAGGGTCATGACACACGTGGCGACCCGACATGGGGGCGCATGGACACCGGGGCCAGCCGTCTGGGATGAGGGGGCAATCTACCGCCCCCGTGCCCTCCGGGCCATGGATGCACCATGCCCCCGATGACATGTTCCGGTACAGGGAACCCTACCATCCGGAGGTGACCGCCATGGTTCGTATCCTTCTTGTCCTGGTCCTGGCGGGACACGCCCTGGCCCATCTTCCGGGGTTCCTCGTCTCCTGGGGTCTGGCCACGTATCCTGAACTCCCCTACCGGACCACGGTGCTGGCGGGGCGGGTGGAGGTGGGGGATACGGGGGTGCGGTTCCTGGGAGTCGTCTGGCTGCTGCTGGCCCTGGTCTTTACCGGGCTGGCGGCGGCGGCCTTCGTCCGCGCCGACTGGGTGATCCCCGGGATCGCGGCGGCGGTGGCGGTCTCCCTGGGGATGAGCATCCTGGGGTGGCCCGAGGCCCGGGTGGGGGTGGCGGCCAACCTGGTGGTGGCGGGCCTCCTCGTCTGGGCGATCCGGAACGGGGTGTTCCAGGGGCCCTGACGGGTGGGCTGGTAATCCTGCGGGGGGCACCGGCCGAAACTGATGTTCATCGAGAGGAATTCCGCGGCTCGAAGGGGAGTGCAGGAGATCCATGCCCAGAATTGACGCCTTTCTGGAGATCATGCAGGAGGCGGGTGCATCCGACCTGCACCTCAGCAGCACCTGCGTGCCCATGCTCCGGATCAACGGCGTGCTCCAGAAGGCCCGCCACCGCGCCCTCACCGCCGAGGAGGTCCGCCTCCTCATGTATGAACTCCTCACCGACAGCCAGATCCAGCGGCTGGAGCAGGAGGGGGAGTTGGACTGTGCCTACACCCTGGAGGGGACGGCCCGCTTCCGCATCAACGTCTTCCGCAAGCACCCGGGACTGGCGGCGGCCTTCCGGATCATTCCCCACACGGTCCCCACCCTGGACGCCCTGGGCTTTCCGGAGGTGCTGAAGACCATGTTGAAGCAGAGGGCGGGACTGATCCTGGTCACCGGCCCCACGAATTCAGGGAAGTCCACCACCCTGGCGGCCATGGTGGACTACCTGAACGAACACATGAACTACCACATCATCACGCTGGAGGACCCGCTGGAGTTCCTCCACTCCAACAAGAACTCCCTGATCAACCAGCGGCAGATCGGCGAGCACAGCGTCAGCTTCGCCTCGGCGCTGAAAGGGGCGCTCCGGGAGGATCCCAACGTGATCCTGGTGGGAGAGATGCGGGATCTGGAGACCATCCACCTGGCGCTCACCGCCTCCGAACTGGGGCTCCTGGTCCTGGGGACCTTGCACACCAAGTCCGCCGGGCAGACCATTGGACGGATTGCCGACGTCTTCCCCGCCGAACAGCAGGCCGCCGTGCGTCTCACCTTCTCCGAGGTCCTCATCGGGATCTGCTCCCAGCAGCTCCTCCGGAGGGCCGACGGGCAGGGCCGGGTGGCGGCGCTGGAGATCCTGGTGGGGAATCCAGCCGTGCGGAACCTGATCCGCGAAGGGAAGAGCCACCACGTGAACAACGCCATCACCACCGGAAAGCGGGATGGGATGAACCTGCTGGACCAGCACCTGAAGGAACTGGTCACCGCCGGGATCGTCACCGGGGAGGAGGCGGCCCGCTACGCCGCCGAGCCCCAGGCCATGCTGGCCTTCGCTGCCGCATCTGCGGGGGGAAGGGCCCGTCCTCTCGGCGTGGGGTAGCGGGCGGTACGGATGAAGAACGCCCGGCTCGACCAGATCCTCCTCCGTCTCCGGTACGCCACCCAGGACCAGATCACCCGGGGGCTTCAGCGTCAGAAGGCCCATGGGGGCCGTCTGGGGCTCCACCTCGTGCGCATGGGCTTCATCTCGGAGCACCAGTTGGTGGAGGCGCTGGCGGAGCAGGCTGGGCTCTCCTGGACCCCGGTGGTGGAGGAGGCCATCCCCCGGGAGTTGGTGGCCCGGATGCCCCACGGCACCGTGTCCGAGGGAGGGATGCTCCCCCTGTCGTGGGACGAGGGGGCGGGGATCCTCACCCTGGCGGTGGCGGAGCCCCAGGAGCGGGAGACGCTGGAGCGGGTCAGGGGGACCTTCGGGGCCCGGCGGATCCGGCTGGTCCTGGCCCCGGAGTCCGAGCTGCAGGCGGTGGCCCGGCGTCTCTCCGGAGGGGCGGGGTCCGGGGAGGACCGGGTGGCGCTCCCCGAGCTCTTCCGGGACGGTCCGTCCGACGAGGAGGCGCCACCCACCGCGGCCGAGGCCCCCCCCACCCCCCGCCGGGTCCTCCTGGTGACCCGGGGTGCGGCCCACCGGAACTTCCTCCCCCCGGTCCTGGTCCGGGAGGGAGTGGAGCTGGTGGTCCTGGAGGGGGAGGAGGAGGTGGCGGACGCCCTGGGCGGGCGCCCCTTCGACGCCGTCCTGGTCTCTCCTGAGCTGGCCCCCCGCTTCGAATCCTGGGTCCGCAGCGGCCGGATCCCCCGCCCCCCGGGAGGGGTGACCCCCTTCCCCTCGGTGGCCTCCGCCCTCCTGGACCACCCCGTCCCCTACGACTCCCTGGTGCGGTCCCTCCGGGGTTCCACCGAGGCGCTGGCCGAGGCCCGGGGGGCCCTCAGGAAACTCCGTCCCCCCTGGTCGCTGGTGGCCCGGGACGCGGAGGCGCTGGGGCGGGCCCTGGGCCTCCCCCGGGTGGCGCTGGATGCCCTCTACCTGGCGGCCCACCTCCTCCTTCCTGCAGACGAAGGGGAGGGGGGCCCGCTGGGGGACTTCGACGGCTCCCGGGAGCTGGCCCTGCGGATGCGCTTCCACCTCCCCCTGGAGCGGCTCCTGGACGACATGGCGGCGCTCCTCAAGGGGGAGGTGCGCCCGGACGCCGATCCTACCCGGGAGGAGGCCCAGCGGGCGGCGCAGGTCCTGGCCCTCACCTGGCACCACCATCTGGAGGTCCTTCCCGGTGTCCGGAGCGCCTCCGACCCCCTTCCGCAGATCCGGAAGGCGCTCCTGGCCCAGGCCTCCCGACTGGCCGCCCTGGAGGTGGTGGAGACCTTCGTCCAGCTCCTGGAGGAGCGGGGAGACGGGGCAGGGGACGGCAAGGTCCGGGAGGTCCTGCTGGTGGGGGGGGCGCCCCTGGTGGAGGCCCTGGCCCCCCGCCTTGGGCGGGCCGGCTGCATCCCGGTGGCCACCGACGACCTGGCCGACGCCCAGACCATGGCGCAGCGCCGGCCCCCCGCGGCGGTGGTGGTGGAGCACGACCGCTTCCCTGGGCAGGTGGCGGCCTTCAGCCGGGTGGCCCGCCTGGACACCGCCCTCCTCCTCTACGTGGTCACCGGATCCACCGACCCGGGCCTGACCCTGTCCCTCCTGGACGCCGGGGCGGAGGACGTCTTCTCCCCGCCCCACGACTTCGACGTCATCACCGCCCGGATCACCCGGGCCCTCCGGGCCTCCGCCCGGTCCAGGGCCACCTCAGCGGCCCCCACCGGGGGGGACTTCGCCGCCTCCTTCACCGCCTTCTCCTTCCTGGACCTCATCCAGACGTTGGGACACGGGCTGAAGTCGGTGCGGGTGGAGCTCACCGGGAACGGCTCGGAGGAGGCCACCATCTACCTGGAGCGAGGGCGGCTGGTGCATGCGGAGTGCGGCTCCCTCACCGGGGTGGAGGCGGTGTACCGGGTCATCTCCTGGGAGGACGACGGGGCCTTTGCGGTGCATCCCGAGACCGACTTCCCCCCCGCCACCATCGCCCAGGCGGTGGAGAGCGTGCTCATGGAGGGGTGCCGGCTACTGGACGAGAGCCGGGTCTGAGGACGCCCCGCCCGGAGGACCCGGACGGGGCATCTGCTTCGCCTCAGAGCCCCCAGGAAAGGGTGATTCGGAGCTGTCTGGGTTCCACCGGATGGAAGTGGACATCCTCCACAGGATCCACCTCTCCGGGGAGCCGGGACTCGTAGAAGTACTGGATGTCCGAGTCCTTCGAGTCCAGGAGGTTCAGCACGTTGAGGGAAAGCCGCAGCTCCCCCAGCCTGTACCCCGCGTTCAGGTTCAGGATGGTGGCCGGATCCGCCCGGGCCGAGTTGTCCTCGATCATGGCGTACCCCCCCAGGTGGCGGAGCCGGAGTGCTCCGAACACCCCCTGCTCCTCCGGCTCCCACGATACGCCGCCGGCCACCACGTTGCTCAGGGAGCCGGGGATCCGGTCCTCCCCGGGGGCCACGTCCAGGAAGCGGGCCGTGGTGAACGACACGTCCAGATCGGCGCTGAGGCGGGGCGTGACCCGGTAGTAGTTGGCGAAGGTCACCCCCACCCGGCGGCTCCCGTCACTGGGCTCGGTGCTCCCGGCGTCCCCCACGAAGATCAGCTCGCTGTCCAACTCCACGGTCCACACGGCGAAGGTGCTCCGGAGTCCCTCCAGCGGGGAGGCCCGGAGTCCCATCTCGGCCCCCCGGGAGCGGATCAGGGGGATCACGGGATCCACCGGCTCACCACTCACCGGGTCCTCCCGCTGCACCGCCCCCCGGGCGTCGTTGCTGTGGAAGCCCGTCCCTGCGCTGGCGTAGAACTCGGTCCCCGCCCAGGGCCCGAAGATCAGGGAGAGCTTGGGGCTCACGATGGCGTCATCGGCGGTCCCGGAGTTGACGGCCCGGTCGCTGGTGACGTCGTAGCTGTGCCGGTCCCCCCGCAGCCCCACGATGGTGCGGAAGGTGGAGGACCACCGGGATTCCGCCTGGGCGTAGAGCCCCACGGCAAGCTGCTCCACCAGGTCCCGCCGCACGGTCTCTGCGATGGCCCCCCGCCGGGCCCGGAAGAGGGCCACATCCGCGTCGTCGTGGCGAGCCTGGAGCCCCGCGGTCAGCACATGCTCCCGCTCCCCAAGTCGAACCGGCTGCACATGGACCAGATTGGCCCCCAGCGTCGTCCGCCCCCGATCCCGCTGGAGGATCTGGTCGCCGTTCCCCGGGTTGTCCAGGAAGTAGGTGAAGTTGCCGAACAGGTCCAGGTCATAGCGGATGCCGTAGAGCTCCACACGCTGCTGGCTGGACGCCCCGGCCCGGGCCCAGCTCCCGGTGAGGCTGTAGCGGGAGGTCGCTCCCGTCAGGGTGGAGTCCACCTGCCCGAAGCGGGTGATGCCCCCCGACTCCACCAGGCGTCGGGGAATCTGGTCCGACGCGTTCCAGCCGTTGTCGTAGGCCAGCCCCAGGAGCGAGAAGGCCCCCATGGAGGTGTTCCGGCTGTAGCGGAGCATGCCGCTCACCTTGGACAGCTCCTGGGGGCGCTCCCAGGGGCCGTCGTACCCCTTCAGCTCGCCCCCCACCAGTAGGTCTCCTCCCCCAAGGGCGGTGGATCCCGCCGCCACCAGGCGAGCAAAACCGTTCTCCCCCACACCCGTGGAGACCAGAGGGCGGGGAAGGGAGCGGCGGAGGCGGAACTGTGCCCCGCCGGCGCTGCTGAAGTCCCCCAGTTCCGCGTAGTAGGTCCCGAGCTGGTACTCCACGTGATCCACCAGCTCGGGGATGATGAAGTTGAGGTCCGTGTAGCCCTGGCCGTGGGCGTGGGTGGCGATGTTCACCGGCATCCCCTCCACCCGGGTGAGGAAGTCGGTGCCGTGATCGAGGTTGAAGCCCCGCACGAACATCTGGTTCCCCTTGCCGTCCCCGGAGTGCTGGGTGGCAATGAAGCCCGGAACGGTTTCCAGGAGCTCCCCCTCCCGGGAGAGGGGGCGGAGCCGCAGGTCTGCCGCCCCCACCCGGCCCTGGGATGCGGAGGTGGCCAACTGGGTGAGGTCGTCGATGCGCCCCTCCACCACCAGCGTCCCCAGGATGTAGTCGGGGAGGGTGTCGGGAGGGGGGGGCTGCTGGGCGGACAGCGGTGCGGTGAGCCCCGCCCCCGCCAGCAGGAGGAGGGCGAGCGTGGATCCTGGACGATGCATGATGCCTCGATGGGACGATGGTCGAAGAGGGTCCGGACGGGCCATGCCACCACCCACGCCGCGCCCCGCTCCCCGGGGAGCGGGCACGGCGGCGGTGGGACAATGGGCCCGCGGGTGGTTCAGAGGCCTCCGGCCCGCATGGGGACGGCAGACGGGACTGTGATCAGGCTCGGGGCGGGGGTGTGGGGGGAACGCGCAGGGCGGCGGGCAGGAGAGGGAGGGGAGGGGGCGTGGGGAGGGTGGTCGCCCCCCCGATCCCGGAGGGCTGGACAGGGGGCGCCCCGGGAAGGTGGAGCGGAACGGCCGGGGCGAGGGCCACCCCCGACGGATCCCCGGCCTGCTCGGCAGCGGCCAGGATCCCGTCCAGCAGGGTCCCGTGGGAATGGTCGCCCGCCGCGGAGGCGGCAGGAGCATGGGAGTGGGGTTGCGGAGGGGCAACCTCCCCCTCCGTGGCCAGACGGGTCCGGTTCGGCGTCCGCAGGAGGTGGTCCGCCTGATGCACCAACTCCGCCATCACCGGCCCCTGCGAGGCCGCCAGGTAGACCAGCACCGCCCCCACCACCCGGAGGCCGCGGCACCCCCGGCGGGGTCGCCGCGGCCCGGGGGTGCGGCGGTGCAGGGAGGAGGTGGGGCCCGGGTTCATGACGCTGCCCCCCCTACCGGACGTCCCCCTCCAGGTAGGTGTAGCCCGCCAGCCCCGCGATGTAGTCGGCGATGAAGGCGTTGGCATCCGTGCGGCTCAGCCCCTCGGCGTTGTGCACCTTGCGCCGGAAGTTGGCCACCAGGGTCTGGGTGTCGAACTGCACGTAGTTCAGCACTTCGGTCACCGTGTCGCCATGCACCACCCCCCCCACCTCGTAGCTCCCGTCGTCGGTGATGTGGAGGTGCACCGCATTGGTGTCGCCGAAGAGGTTGTGGAGGTCCCCCAGGATCTCCTGGTACGCTCCGGTGAGGAAGATCCCCAGGACGTACGGTTCGCCGTGCCGGAATGCGTGCAACTCCAGGCTGGACTTGGCCTTACGCCACCCCACGAAGCTGTCGATCTTCCCGTCGGAGTCGCAGGTGACGTCCTGCAGCGTCCCCCGGCGGGTGGGCTCCTCATCCAGCCGGTGGATGGGCATGATGGGGAAGAGCTGGTCGATGGCCCAGGAGTCCGGGAGCGACTGGAAGAGCGAGAAGTTGCAGAAGTACCGGTCGATGAGGATGGCATCCACCTCCTGGATGATGTCCTCGTACTCCTCCGGATCCTTCGCCGCCAGCTCCGACACCCGGTTCATGGTGGCCAGGTAGAGCCGCTCCGCAAGCGCCCGGCCGGGAAGACCCAGGACGCCGCTGTTGTAGAGGGAGCGCATCTGGTCCCGGGCGAAGGTGGTGTCGTGGTACACCTCCCGCAGTGACCGCTCGTCGATGCTCCGGTAGGTCTCCGCCAGGTCGTGCACCAGGGTGTGCATCTCCTCGGGGATCCCGTTGGGTGCCTCCACGATCTGCGTCTCGATGTCGATGACGTTCACCAGGAGGAGGGCGTGGTGCGCCGTCAGCGCCCGCCCCGATTCGGAGATGATCCGGGGCATGGGGAGTTCGTACTCCCGGCATGCCTCCGCCAACGAGTAGACGATGTCGTTGGCGTACTCCTGGATGCTGTAGTTGACGCTGGCCGAGGCGGTGGACCGGGACCCATCATAGTCCACCCCAAGCCCTCCCCCCACGTCCACGTGGGTGAGGGGGATCCCCAACTGCCGCAACTCCACGTAGTAGCGGGCCACTTCGCTCATGGCCTGCTTGATGTTCCGCACGTCGGGGATCTGGGAGCCCAGGTGGAAGTGCACCATGTGGAAGATGTCCTCCCGTCCGGCGGCCTTCAGCTTGTCCACCACCCGCATCAGCTCCGATGCGGTGAGGCCGAACTTGCTCTTCTCCCCGGCGCTCTCCGACCAGCGGCCGGCCCCGGCCGTCGACAGCTTGATCCGCACCCCCGCCGAGGGCTGCACCCCCAGTTCGTCCGCCACCTTCAGGAGGAGGTCCACCTCGGAGATCTTCTCGATGACGATGATGACCTGGTGCCCCAGCTTCTGCCCCATGAGGGCCAGATAGAGGTACTCTTCGTCCTTGTAGCCGTTGCAGACGATGAGATGGTCGGTGCGGTCGGTGAGGGCCAGCACCGCCTGCAGTTCCGGCTTGCTCCCCACCTCCAGCCCCACGCCATGGGGTTCCCCGAAGTCCACCAGCTCCTCCAGCACGTGGCGCTGCTGGTTCACCTTGATGGGGTAGACCAGGGTATAGCCACCGTCGTACGCGAACTCCTCCATGGCGATCCTGAACTTCTCGTTCAGCGTCTCGATCCGGGTCCGGAGGATGTCGGGAAAGCGCAGCAGGAGGGGCAGCCCCAGCTTCTGGGCCTCCAGATCGGTGGCGATCTCGAAGAGGTCCAGCCCCCGCCCCTTCTCCTTCGTGGGGTGGACGGTGACGTGGCCCTTCTCGTTGATGCCGAAATATCCGACCCCCCACGCCTCGATGTTGTAGAGTTCGCGGGCGTCGTCGATGGTCCAGGTCATTCTGGGTGATCCGTCCGGGTACCGTGGAAAGCGAGGCTGCGACGGTCCGGGGACCGGGCAGGGCGGAAGGTCCTGAAAGTGGGGTCGGCGGCGGGTCGGGGGAAGGGTACCACCGGAGGCGGAAAATGGTCCCCGCCGGATTGCCGGGGGTGGGATGGCTCATCCCGTTGTCTGCGGAGTAGAGGGAGGGACGCCGGCGTCTCCGTCCACTTCCCTTCGCCTCCGCCCGAGGTACGCTTGTGGATCCCCTCCCTCGTTCCCGACCTGCCACACGCCGCAGCCTGTTCCCCCGCGGCATCCTGGCCCTCCTCCTCATCGGTTTGACCCTCTCCGGTTGCGCCATGCTCCCCCGGGGAGAGCGTCGGGCTCCCGATGCCGTCTCCAACAACGAACCGGTGTTGCTGGAGGTGAACAACCAGAACTTCCAGGATGCCCGGATCTACGTCATCTGGGATGGGTTCCGGGAGCGGGCGGGGCTGGTGAACGGCAACACCCGACAGACGTTGAGACTCCAGTCCCGGGACGGACAGCTCAGGGTGGAGGTGGACTTCGTGGCCGGGGGTGGGTACATCACCGACCCCATCCAGGTGTGGCGGGGAGAGACCATCCAGTTGATCATCCCCCCCTGAGCTGGGGGGGGATCCGGAGCCCGGGGGGCTGCGGCTCTGCGATGGATCCCGGATCGGTCGCCGGGCGACCCGGAAAGGGGGGCCGGTTCCCCCACATGCGTCGCTACAGGGTTCGGCGCCGGGGTCCGGGGGGGGATGGCATCGCATTGCCGCTTCGTGTAGAGTCGGACCGCTGCAGGAATCGCCCCCCATCCGGCTGTCGAAGAATGCCATCCAGACCGCTCCACCCCGAGACCCTGGCCATCCGCCTCCAGGCGGATCGCACGCCGCAGCGGGAGCACTCGGTGCCCCTGTACCTCACGTCGAGTTTCGTCTTCGACTCCGCGGAACAGGCCCGGGCCCTCTTCGCCGATGAGGAGGAGGGGAATGTCTACTCCCGCTACACGAATCCCAATGCGGACGAGTTCGTGGGGAAGCTCTGCGCCATGGAGGGGGCGGAGGACGGAATGGCCACCGCCAGCGGCATGGCGGCGGTCTTCGCCACCTTCGCCTCCCTCCTCTCCGCCGGGGATCACCTGGTGTCCTCCCGGGCCATCTTCGGCTCCACCCACCAGATCCTGACGAAGGTCCTCCCCCGGTGGGGGATCGACCATACGTATGTGGACGCTGATGCGGGCGCCGGGGTGTGGGAGGCGGCCATCCGGCCGGAGACCCGCCTCCTCTTCGTGGAGACGCCGTCCAATCCGGGTCTCCAACTCACGGATCTGGAGGCCCTGGGGGCGCTCTGCCGGAGCCGGGGGGGCCTGCTGGTGGTGGACAACTGCTTCACCACCCCCTGGTTGCAGCAGCCCATCCGCTTCGGGGCCGACCTTGTCATCCATTCCGCCACCAAGTTCCTCGACGGACAGGGGCGGACCCTTGGAGGGGCGGTGGTGGGGGACCCGGAGCACATCGGCACCATCCGCTCCTTCATCCGCCAGACCGGACCCTCCATCTCCCCCTTCAACGCCTGGGTCCTCTCCAAGAGCCTGGAGACGCTGGCGGTGCGGATGGACCGCCACTGCCAGAATGCCCTGACCGTGGCCCGGCACTTCCAGGGGCACTCCCAGGTGGAGGAGGTCCGCTACCCCGGGCTCCCCAGCCACCCCCAGCACGCCCTGGCCCTCCGTCAGATGAAGGCCGGGGGCGGGATCACCGTGCTGGTGCTCCGGGGGGGGCTGGAGCGGGCCCGCCGTTTCCTGGACGGGCTGGAACTCCTCTCCCACAGCCCCAACCTCGGGGACACCCGGACCATCGTGACGCATCCCGCCTCCACCACCCACTCCCGCCTCACCGAGGAAGAGCGGAGCCGGGTGGCCATCGTCCCGGGGCTGGTGCGGATCTCCGTGGGGCTGGAGCACCCGGACGACATCATCGCGGATCTGGAGGGCGCGCTGGAGCGTTCGCAGGGGGGGTGACGGGGCGGGGGCGCCATCGCGACTCCCCTCCCGCGCAGTCCCGGGCCGGTCGTCACCCTTGACACAGGCATCGCCCCGGCGATAAACATGCAGACATGAACACCGGAACGACCTTCTTCGCTGCGTACTTTACCCCGCGCGGGACCCGGACCACGGGCCGCGTCGAGGGGAGGCTGCGCACCTAGCAGAACGTCTTCGACCCGGTGGACTGAAGCGGCCCGTGGATTCGATCCACGGGCCGTTTTTTTTGTTCATCCCATCCAGGAGTGCACCATGGAACACCTCGCCCAACTCTCCCCGCCCCTCCCCACGGACCCGGAGCAGCGGATCGCCGCCCCGTCCGCTCCACGTCCTCCTTCCCTGGCGGAGCTCAGGGCCTCCATCGACCAGGTGGACCAGGAACTCCTGGCGGCGCTGGCCCGGCGAGCGGAACTCGCCCGGGCAGTGGCCCGGATGAAGAGGGTCGGGGGGATTCCGCCGGTGGATCCGGCCCGGGAGGCGGTCATCGTCCGGACGGCGGTGGGACGAGCCCGGGAACTGCGGATCCCGGATGAGGAGGTCCGGGATCTGGCGTGGAGGACCCTGGCTCTCTGCCGCAGCGCCCAGGGGGGAGGCCGGGGGGGCACCCTGCCATGAAAGGTGCCAGAATCCGGGCCTCCTGCAACTTCCCCGATGCGGGGATGTATCGAGGACACGTACCCTGGGGAACGTCCGTGATTCGCTTCAACCCGGCGCCGCTCCATGACTCCACCATCGCCTGTCGCACCAGCCGCTGCCGAGGCGGGGTGGCTGCGCTCCGTCCCGGGCCGCTCCGCTCCCCAGCCACGGCTCCCCTCCGGCCGCGGTCCCGGAGGATCGCTGTCGGAGATCTTCCACCCCCATCGCTGGGTGGAGACCCGCTTCGGGATGCTGGTCCTGGCGGTGGTGTGCCTCAGCGCCTTCGACGCCGGCTCCACCCTCTATCTCATGGGGACCGGGCTGGTGGACGAGGCGAACCCCTTCATGCGGGTGCTCATCGAATACGACCCCATGGTCTTCGCCCTCTGGAAGCAGTGGATGACCGGAGGGTGCCTCATCGTGGCCGCCTGCCTGGCGCGGCATCGGACCTTCGGGGTCCTGGAGGGGCGGGTGATCCTCCGGGTGGCCTTCACCGGCTACCTGATCCTGGCGGGGTGGCACCTCTTCCTGATCTCCCTCACCCGCATCGCCTGATTCCGGGAGTGGGCGAGGGAGGGGCCGCACCGGGACACCGGGGTGCCCCCCTCACGGGTTGATCCGCCGGGTGGTGCTCCTCACTCCATCGGACACGATGAGATCCAGGGCTCCGGCGGGGACCGCCAGCGACGCGCGCCCCCCCCGTGCCAGGCTCAGGATCTCGCCACTGACCGGATCCCGTACCACCACCAGGGGAGCGGAGCCGCTGTCCCAGAGCAGTTCTGCCCGTCCCTGACTCCGGGACACCTGCAGATCCGGGTCCTGCACCAGGGCCGCGTCCTGGGGCGCGGAACCGGCGCTGCCCCCGCCGGCTCCCCCTCTCACCGCCAGCACCCG
>CAYQVI010000049.1:0-1978 GCA_964420725.1 uncultured Gemmatimonadaceae bacterium
CCCCGCCCCAGCTCCCCCACCACCTCGTACGGCCCGAAGCGGCGCCCCATCCAGCGGCCGGGCCCCCCCGACCCCAGGTTGGCCAGGGCGGAGGCGGGACCCGCTTCCAGGAAGTCGGAGGCGCCCTCGTCGGCGTCCAGGAGGGCCTGCACCTGGGCCCGGAGCTCCTCGTCCCCCCCGGTCTCCCTCTCCAGGAACGCGGCACGCTCTCCAGGAGGAAGTTCGGCGGCGCGCCCGAAGAGCTGTTTGACCAGCACCCAGCGCTGGGAATCGGTCATGGCGGTCGGCGGGTGGTGAGGAGTGGAGTGGGGCCATCATACAGCCCGGTGCACCGACTCGACCAGGGTTTCAGCCGCCCCCGCCTCCCCTCTGCCCCGTCCGCTCCAGGATCCAGTCGGAGACCCGCTCCAGCGCCGCCGGTGCAAAGGTCTCCTGGATCTGGCTGTACTCGGCAGGGCTCCCGGTGGTCGCCCTCTGGAACAGGTGGTTGAGCCCGTCCAGCACCTCCACGGTGGGATCCGGGTTTCCTCCGGACTCCAGCGCCGCCCGGATGGCCGCTGCGTTCTCCCCGGGGGGCACCTGCAGGTCCTTCCCCCCCAGGAGTGCCAGGACCGGTATCTGGAGCTTCCGGAGGTCGTCGGCGGGGTCGTGGAGGAGGAAGTAGCGGAACCAGGAGGTGGAGAGGGACATCACCTGCGCCTGGACCCAGTTCTCCTCCTGCCCAGGCTGGATCCCCAGCGCAGGGCGCTCCGCTGCCGGGGTCTCGTCCAGGATGGACTGGAGCTCCGCCCGGAGGCTGGTGGTGCGCTGCGCCTGGTCCTCGACGGACCGGACCACCCCGAAGAGCCTCCGCTGCAGCTCCAGCGTCCGCTCCACCACGGGCTCCGGCGCCCCCATGGCCCGGGAGACCGCCGCCCCCTGGAGGTAGAGGATCTCCTCGCCGGGGAGGCCCGGGCCGGCCAGGAGGACCACGAAGTCCACCCCCCCACGCTGCACCGCCACCATGGGTGCCACGATCCCCCCTTCGGAGTGGCCCACCAGCCCAATGGCCGCCCCGTCCACCTCCGGGCGGGCCCGGAGCCAGGCCACCGCCGCGGCGGCATCGGCGGCGAAGTCCCGTGTGGTGGCGGAGCCGAAGTCCCCACCGGATCCCCCCACCCCCCGGTCGTCGGAGCGGAGGACGGCGATCCCCTGTCGGGTCAGGTGGTCGGAGAGGACCAGGAAGGGGCGATGCCCCATGAGGCTCTCGTCCCGGTCCTGGGGGCCCGATCCGGTGATCAGCGCCACGGCGGGAAAGGGCCCCTCCCCCCGGGGGATGGTGAAGGTTCCCGCTAGCTCGATCCCGGCCTCCTGATTGGGATAGGTCACCTCCTCCACCCGGTAGGGGAGGGGGGGGACCGGGTCCTGGGGGCGGGAGGGGCGTGCAGGTACGGCGTCCCGGCGGAGTTCCAGGGGGAGGGAGGCCCCCCCCTGGGTCCATTCCCCTTCGATCCGACCGGGCTCCACCAGGGTGCCCTCGAACCGGGCTGCCAGGGGGGGGAGCTCCATCACCAGCCGGTCCCCCTCCACCGTGGTGGATTCCACCGGGATCCCGGTGGCCCCCTGTGTGGGGCTGTCCATGGTGCTGGTGAGGCTCCCGTCCTCTCCCTGCCGGATGTGGAACACCAGGGGGAGGGACTGCCCCCCCACCTGGAGGGATCCCCCCCACTCCCCCACCACCGGGGACGGCTGGGCCGCGGCGTCCGGGGGGAGGATCAGGGCGGCCGCCAGGAGGGCGGCCGTGCCCATCGGCGCCGCGGTACTCCTCTTCCTCCGGGGGGCTTCAGGGAAGGGTAGGGACCGGGGGTCGTGTCTGCTGACCATGGTCTTTCGGGGAGGAAGGAGGTGGTCCGGGTTCGGACCGGGCGGTACCCGGTCTTCCCGATGGGGAGCGCTCATGGAGCTACGGTTGCCCACGGCCGGGGCTTCAATCCGGTGA
>CAYQVI010000049.1:2078-18239 GCA_964420725.1 uncultured Gemmatimonadaceae bacterium
CGGGCGCCGGCCCCTCCCAGCACCAGGACGGGGCGCCCCTCCCGGAGGACCAGGAGGGGGGACTGGGAGGAGAAGGGACGCTCCCCGGGCCGGACCTCTCCCAGGTAGCCCCCCAGGGTGGTGGCGTAGAGGAAGCCCAGCTCCGGGGAGGCCACCCGGGCTCCCCCGGTGGGCCCCAGCGACTGGGTGAGGGCCACCACCATCCCCTCCCGGTCCGCCACCGAGACGTGTGTGGTGAAGGGGGATTCAACGTCTTCCAACCCGGCGGTACCGGGGCTCGGCACTCCGGCGGAACCGGCCTCGGGGGAGGGGGAGCCGGATCCGATGGGCGGGCTCTCCCCGGGGCGGCGGACCTCCGCAGCCAGCTCCGCCGCACGGGCCCTGGAGACCAGGCGCTGCGCCGCCCCCTCCGGCTCCATGTGCCGCACCTCGTCCCGATCCCGGAAGGCCAGCAGGAGAGCCTGGCCTACCGCCCCTGCCCACTCCCCCTCGCTCTCCCCGGCCGGGTCCAGATGCTCCAGCACCTGCAGCGCCTGGATGGTGGTGGCTCCCGAGGCCGGGAGGTGGGTCCCCACGAGCTGGAGGTCCCGGTAGGAGCCCTCCACCACCAGGCCGTCCCGGGTCCGGTATCCCTCCAGGTCGGCCAGGGTGACCGCACCTCCTCCCCCCTGGATGTCCCGGGCCATGGTGGCGGCGGTCTCGCCGGAGTAGAAGGCGCCCGTCCCCTCCCTGCTGATCCGTTCCAGGAGTGCGGCCAGCACCGGCTGCACCCAGTGCTCCCCCGCCTCCCTGGGGGAGCCGTCCTCCCGGAGGAAGTGGAGCCGGGCCCCGGGGTCCCCGGCGAGATCCCCGGCGGCACCGGCCAGTCGAGCCGCCTCCGGCGCCGGCAGGGGGAAGCCCTCCCTGGCATAGCGGAGGGCCGGGGCCATCACCGCCGACAGGGGGAGCCGTCCCTCCTCCTCCAGGGCCCGGACCAGCGCGGCCACGGTTCCGGGAATGGCCACCGTCCCCCACCCGTGCTCCCCCAGGGGGGGTTCAGGAGACCGGTATCCCGCCGGAGCCTCGGTGGCTCCGTCGATCCCGCCGTTCCGACCCTCCGCCGTGCGGAACACCACCTGGGTCCGCCCCCCCAGCCCCGACTGGGTGGGCTCCACCACCCCCAGGGCGAAGGCGGTGGCCACGGCGGCGTCCATGGCATTCCCCCCGGCCTCCAGCACCTCCACCCCTGCCCGGGTGGCCAGGGCGGAGCCCGACACCACCATCCCGTGCTGGGAGGTGGCCACCGGGGCGAGGGGAGCCGATTCCGGGGGGGGAGCGCCCCCCTGGTCGGCCCCGCCACAACCGGCCAGGAGGACGGGGGCCAGGAGAAGGAGCGGGGAGAGGGATCGGAGGAGCACGAACGGATCCGGGGGAAGGGGGGGCGAACCGGGGGGCCAAAGAACGGGGGGCCGGGTCAGTATCCGCCCCTCCGGACCATCGGCGCAACGCCCGGCCCGGAGGCCGGGGCGGGTCACGGGGCGCCGTTCCCTCCAGCAGGCCGGGACAGGCCCTAGCGGGCGTAGAACTCCACGATGGCCGCCTCCCGCACCACCACCGACACCGCGTGCCGGGGAGGCGTGGCCACCATCCGCCCGATGGCGTTCCCCCGGTCCACCACCAGGTGCTCGGGGATCAGGGGGGGGCGGAGGCCCTGGAGGAGTTCCGCTACCTGTGGGATCGCCCTCCCCTTCCGGGTGAGTTCCACCTGGTCGCCCGGGAACACGAGGTAGCCGGGTCGGTCTACCCGGCACCCGTTCACCCGCACGTGGCCATGCACCACCAGTTGCCGGGCGGCGGGGATGGTGGGGGCGAAGCCCATCCGGAAGACCACGTTGTCCAACCGGGACTCCAGAATGGCCAGGAGCGCATCGCCGGTGGGTTCGTCGGAAGCCCGTGCCCGCTCCATGTAGCGGCGCATCTGTCGCTCGGAGACCCCGTAGTTGAAGCGCACCTTCTGCTTCTCCTCCAGGCGGAGGCGATACTGGCTCTTCTTCCGGCGAGCGGCCTTTGCGGGGCCATGTTGTCCCGGTGGGGCAGGGTTTCCATCCGCAGACTTCCGGGTGAGCCCCGGGAGGGGGGTGCCCAGGGCGCGGACCTTCTTCAGTCGGGGGCCGATGTTGCGCATGGTGGATCTCCGGGGATCTCAGTTCATGGAAGGGGACCGGGGAGCGGACCCCTCGGGGTGGCCAGAACGCTGCGGGTCGATGTCGTCCAGCACGGCCAGGAGGAGGAGTCGCAGCGCCTCCACCCCCTTCCACGCCACCTCCAGGTGGGTCCGGGGCCTGCCGATCAACAGCGTGAAGCGCCGGGCCAGCGCTGGCCCCCCCTGGTCCTCCAGCTCGTCGAGGCGGTCCAGGATGAAGGGGATCTCGTCCGGGTCGAGCATGAAGCGGACGCCCTCCAGCCGGACCTCCACCCGGCCGCAGCAGGAGCAGAGGAGGACGGAGCCCACGAACCGGGCGTCGGGGGAAGGGGGGGAGGAGGATCTGGACAGGCGAAGGCCGGGGGACATGGAGGGGCTCCAGGAATGGGACAGGACGCGATTGAGAATCATTCTCAAACCTTGCCACATTACCCCCGCCCCCTCCCCCGGTCAAGAGGGGCGGAGATCCCCTCCGGCCCCCCGTCTCTCCGGGACGGAGGACCCCCCGTCGGCCCCCCCACTCGCCATCCGGGAGTTGCCTCCCTACCGTTCAGCGTCCAGGCATCCACACGTCGAAGGAGAATCATGCACGACAGGAATCGGGCCACCTGGGTGGTGGCCGGCGGGCGCACCCGTACTCCCGGTGAGCCGCTGAACGTGGCCCCGGAGTTCGCCTCCAACTACTACCTCCCCACCGAGCGGGTCTACTCCCGGTCCCACGGGACCTCCACCAGCGTGGCCCTGGAGGAGGTGCTGGGGGGGCTGGATGGGGGCCAGGCGCTGGTCTTCGGGTCGGGGATGGCCGCGGCCGCAGCGGTGCTGCACCGGCTCCCGGTGGGGGGGCATGTAGTGGTCTCGTCGGATCCCTACCACGGGGTGGAGGGACTCCTGGACGAGGGGGTGGAGCAGGGGCGCTGGAGGGTCACCGTTCTGGACCCCGGGGACACCGCCGCCTGGCTGGAGGTCGCCCGGACCGCGGATCTCCTCTGGCTGGAGTCCCCCTCCAACCCCCTCCTGGCGGTGGCGGATCTTCCGGCCATCTGCGCTGCTCCCCGGAAGGTGGGGGCCATCGTGGCGGTGGACAGCACCTTTGCCACCCCCCTGAACCAGCGCCCCCTGGAGCTGGGGGCCGATGTGGTGATGCACTCCGCCACCAAGTTCATGGGGGGGCATTCCGATCTCCTGGCGGGGGTCCTGGTGACCCGGGATCCGGGACTCCACGAGGAGTTCCACCGCCGCCGCCTCCTGAACGGCGGGACCATCGGCGCCATGGAGGCCTTCCTCACCCTCCGGGGGCTCCGGACCCTGTCCTTGCGGATGGAGCGGGCCCAGGCCAACGCCCATGAGCTGGCCCGGCGCCTGGAGGCCCACCCCCAGGTGGCCCGGGTGCGCTACCCCGGACTGGAGAGCCACCCCACCCACCGGGTGGCGGCCTCCTTCATGGTGGACTTCGGAGCGCTGATCTCCTTCGACCCCACGGGGCCGGGGGAGCGGGCCGGCGATCTCTGCGCCCGCCTGCGCCTCATCCACCACGCCACCAGCCTGGGGGGGGTGGAGTCCACCATGGAGCGCCGGTCGGTGATCCCGGGGCAGGAGCGGATCCCCCCCTCCCTGATCCGCTTCAGCGTGGGGTGCGAGGATGTGGAGGACATCTGGGCGGACCTGGAGGCGGCGCTGGAGGGAACCCGGGTGGCCACGTAGGGGAACGACTTGCCACCGGGATCGGCTCTCCGGACATTTCGCCGGTATCCGTGGCAGGCTTCTCCCCTGACTTCCTGGGCCCCCACCCATGCGCTTCCCATCCCGCTGCCGGGCTCTGCTCCCGGGCCTCCTCCTGCTCTTCCCGCTGCTCCTTCCGGCCTCCGCCTCCGGGCAGGATCCGGCGGCCCAGGCCGCCAGAGCCGCCACCTCCCTGCCCGAGGGGGAGGCGGCGTGGCTCCGCTATCCGGCCATCTCGCCCGACGGCGCCACCATCGTGTTCACCCACCGGGGAGACCTGTGGAGGGTCCCCTCCGCCGGGGGAACGGCCATCCAGTTGACCAGCCACCCGGCGCATGACTACCGGCCGGTGTGGAGCCCCGACGGACGGTGGATCGCCTTCGCCAGCGACCGGTTCGGCAACTTCCAGCTCTTCCTGGTCCCCTCGGAGGGAGGGGAGCCCCGACGCCTGACCTTCCACTCGGCGGACGAGGCGCCGTATGCCTTCACCCCGGACGGGGCGCATGTGGTGTTCGGAGCGGCCCGCCTGGATGCAGCCGAGAATCGCCAGTTCCACTCCGGGGCTCTCCCGGAGCTCTACCAGGTGCCGGTGGAGGGGGGGCGGGTGACGCAGCTCACCACCCTCCCCGCCGAGGAGGTGACCTTCAGCGCCGATGGCCGCACCGTGGTCTACCAGGACCGGAAGGGAGGGGAGAACGAGTGGAGGAAGTACCACACCTCCGCCGTCACCCGGGACCTCTGGGTGTGGGACCGGAATGCCGACACCCACCGGCAGCTCACCACATCCGAAGCGGAGGACCGGAACCCCGTGCTGGATCCCTCCGGCGGGATGGTCTACTACCTGAGTGAAGCCAGTGGGTCGTACAACGTGCATCGCATTCCCCTGGCCGGGGGGGCGCCGGAGCAGGTCACCCGGTTCCAGGGGGCACCGGTGCGCTTCCTCTCGGCGGCCGCCGACGGCACCCTCGCCTTCGGGCACGATGGGCTCCTCTACACCCTGGCTCCCGGGGCCGGCGAGCCCACCCGGGTCCCGGTCCGGGTGGCGGCGGACCGCAAGACCAATGACGAGCAGGTGATCCAGGTGTCCGGGGGGGTCGGCGGCTTCGTGGTCTCCCCCACCGGGAAGGAGATCGTCTTCCTCTCCAGGGGGGAGCTCCTGGCCACCAGCGTGGAATCGGGGTCCACCAAGAGGCTCACCCGGACGGCGGCCCGGGAGACCGACCCACAGTTCACCCCCGACAGCTCTGCCGTGATCTTCGCCTCGGAGCGGGACGGTCGCTGGGGGATCTGGGAGGTCAGGCGGATCCGGGAGGCGGAGGAGCCCGTGTTCTTCAATTCCACCCTTCTGGAAGAGACCCCGGTCCTGGTGAACGAGCGCCAGAACATGCAGCCGATCCTCTCCCCCGACGGGAGCCGACTGGCCTTTGTGGAGGACTTCCACACCCTCCGCGTCCTGGACCGGGCCAGCGGCAACGTGGTTACCCTCCTCACCGGGGAACACATCTTCAACGGCGGGCAGTTCGCCTGGAGCCCGGACGGCCGGTGGATGCTCTTCACCTGGGCGGTCCCGGGGCGGGCGGCCCGGGACATCGGGGTGGTTCGCACCGACGGTTCCGGTGAGATCCACAACCTCACCGCCAGCGGGTTCAACGACTCGGGAGCCCAGTGGATCCTGGGTGGGCGGGCCATGATCTGGCGAAGCAATCGGGACGGGCTCCGGACGCTGCAGGCCTCCGGGGGGGGAGAGGCGGACGTCTACGCCATGTTCTTCACGCAGGAGGCCTGGGACGAGTTCCGGCTCTCGGAGGAGGAGGCGGAACTCCGGAAGGAGATGCGGGGGGACACGGCCTCCTCGGGAGCTGCGGCGTCCCCTGCACGGGAACTGGAGCTGGACTTCCGGGGAGCCCGGGAGCGGCGGGTCCGGCTCACCATCCACTCCTCCTCCCTGGGGGACTTCCTGGTGAACGAGGATGCCTCCTCTCTCTACTACCTGGCCCGGTTCGAGCGGGGATTGAACCTCTGGTCCACCAACCTCCGCACCCGTGAGACCCGTCAGGTACTCACCCTGAACGCCAACTCTGCCAGCATGACCTGGGGTCCGGGGCAGAGCCGGATCTTCCTGGCTTCCAACGGAAGCGCCGCCGTGGTGAACCCCCAGGGGTGGGAGCGCACGCCCATCCCGGTGCAGGGGGAGATGACGGTGAGCGGGGAGGAGGAACGGGGGGCCATGTTCGATCAGATGTGGCGCCGGGTCCGGGACGTCTTCTACACCCGGACCTTCCACGGTACCGACTGGAACGCCGTTCGGGGGATGTACGAGCGGTTCCTCCCCCATATCGGGAACAACCGGGAATTCGCCGAGCTCCTCAGCGAGGCGCTGGGGGAGTTGAACGTCAGCCACTCCGGGGCCCGCTACAACCCCTCCTCCGACACGGACGACCAGACGGCATCGCTGGGGGTGTTCCTGGACAAGTCCCCGGCAGCCGCCCCCCTGGACGGGGTGCGCATCACCGAGGTCATGCGGGGAGGGCCGCTGGACCGGGCGGGGATGGATGTGGTGCCTGGAACCGTGCTGGAAGCGGTGGACGGCGAGGCCCTCACCCCTTCAGTGGACCTCCCACGCCTCCTGAACCGAAAGGCGGAACAGAACGTACTGGTCCGGCTCCGGGACCCCGACGGGGAGGTCCGGGAGGTGGTGGTGAAGCCGGTGACCCCGGCCGAGGAGAACCGGCTCCGCTACGAGCGCTGGGTGGAGCGGAATCGGCTGGAGGTGGAGGAGCGGAGTGGGGGTCGGCTGGGCTACATCCACATCCAGGGGATGAACGATCGGGCCTACCGCTCCACCTTCGAGGAGGTGCTGGGACGCCACTTCGACAAGGAGGGATTGGTCATCGACACCCGGTTCAACCCCGGGGGGGACCTTGTGGCGGACCTGGAGATGTTCTTCAGCGGGCGCCACTTCTTCGAGTACACCACCGATGACCGGAGCAGTGGGTACGAGCCGGGCTTCCGGTGGACCCGTCCAACGGTGACGCTGGCGGGGGAGGGGAACTACTCCGACGGCCACTGCTTCGCGTGGGCCTACCAGGAGATGGGGATCGGCCCGCTCATCGGAATGCCGGTGCCCGGGACCTGCACCTTCGGCGGAGGGCAGGGACTCCTGGACGGGATCAGCTTCGGGGTCCCGGCCCGGGGGGTGAAGGACGCCGCCTCGGGACGCTTCCTGGAGAACTGGCAGACCGAGCCCGACATCCGGGTGCGGAGCGATCCCGGGGTGGTGGACCGGGGGCGGGATGCCCAGCTGGAGCGGGCGGTGCAGGAACTCCTCAACCGGGTGGATGGAGGGGAGTGACCCACCGGAGCCGGGGGACCCCCGGGATCAGGGGGTGCCCCCGGCTCCCGGAGGGGTCATCCCCAGCATGGTCCCCATGAAGGCCAGCTCCCGTGCGGCATCCTGGATCCGGAGGCTGGTGGGGCGCCCCCTCCCTGCGGCGTGTCCGCCCATCTCGTCGTACCAGAGGATGATCGGCCGCCCGGAGGCGGAGGCCGTCTGGAGGCGGGCCGCCATCTTCCGGGCCTGCAGGGGGGGGACACGGGTGTCCAGGTCCCCGGTGGTGAGGAGTACGGCGGGGTACTCCACCCCGTCCTGGACCGCCTGGTAGGGGGAGTAGCTCCGGATCGCCTCGAAGTGGTCCGGATTCCGGGCGTCTCCGTACTCCAGGAGGGCCGGCATGTTGTTGCTGTCCTGGAAGGCCCAGAAGCGCACCATGTCCAGATCCGGATAGGTGCACAGGACGGCGGCGAAGAGGTCGGGGCGCCGGGTCATGGCCGCCGCCACAAGGAGCCCCCCGTTGCTCCCGCCGCTGATCCCCAGCCGCTGGGGAGAGGTGTACCCCTCCGCCACCAGGTGCTCCGCCGCCGCGATGAAGTCGGCGAAGACGTTGGGCTTGTTCTCCAGCATCCCCCCACGGTGCCACGCCTCTCCGAACTCGTTCCCCCCTCTCAGGGTGGCCACCGCATACACCCCCCCCATCTCCACCCAGGCGGCGTGGACGGCGGAGAAGCCGGGCTTCGTGGCCACGTTGAACCCCCCGTAGCCGCTGAGGATGGTGGGGTGGCTGCCGTCCAGGGGGATGTCGGCCCGGTGCATGATGTAGACCGGGGCCCGGGTGCCGTCGGGGGAGGTGAACCAGCTCCGGGTCACCACGGTGCCGGTGGTGTCGAAGGGGACGTCGGCGGAGTCGGAGAGGGTGCGGGTGCCAGCCTCAGGGTCCACGGTCCAGCTCCTGGAGGGGCGAAGGTACCCGGTGGCGGTGAGCTCCACCGTTCCCCCGTCGGCCTCCCTCACCTGCACCGTGCTATACTCCGGCACCTCCAGCTCCCCTGCGGGGGTGCCATCCATCTGGAAGATCCGGATCCGGTCTGCCACCTCCTGCAGGTAGGTGGCGTAGATCTGCCCGTGGATGAAGCTGTACCCCTGCAGGAGGTGGTCCGCCTCCGGGAGGATCTCGGTCCACCCCTCGGGGCCGGGATTGGCCGGGTCCGCCCGCATCAGCCGGTAGTTGGAGGCGTTCCAGTCGGTGAGGATGTAGAGCATCCCCTGGTGGTAGCGCACCTGGAAGTGGGCCGGGATCCCCTCCACGATGGGGCGGGGAGGGGCGCCGCTGCGGGTGTCCTGGATGAACCAGTCGGCGCTGGCCCACCCGTGGTTGGCGTTGAAGAGACGCCAGCGCCCCTCCCCCACCAGGGTTGTCCCCAGGAAGGCGGTGGGGCCGTACCCCTCCCCCCACAGGACCCGAGCGGCGGCCAGATCCGTCCCCAACCGGTGGTGCCGGATCCGGGGCCCCTGATAGCGGTCCCGGTGGATGTAGGTAAATCCCCCGCCATCCTCGTCCCAGCTCAGCCCTCCGTACAGCGCCGGGGGGAGCCGGTCCGGGAGGTCCTCGCCGGTCTCCAGGTTCCGGATCCGGACCTCCACCTCGTCGGCACCCCCCTGCCGGACGGTGTAGAAGGCATGGCGGCCGTCCGGGGATCCGGCCCCCAGCTCCACCACCACCCGGTAGCCGGGGTGGAAGTTGGCGGGGTCCAGCACCACCTCGTACTCCCCGTCCGCCGAAGGCTCTGCCGCCTCCCCTGCCGAAGGAGCCGGGCGCCGGTACACCCGACCCATCTCCTCCCCCTGCCGGATCATGGTGAAGTACTCGCTCTCCCCGATGGCCTCCCGGGAGCCCACGTCGTCCCGGTCCATGAACTCCGCCAGTCGGGTGGTGAAGGCTGTACGGAGTTCCGACCGCCCCACCACCGCCTCGGCATACTGGTTCTGTGCGGCGATCCACGCCCGGACCTCGGGGGCGTCCTGCTCCTCCAGCCAGCGGTAGTGGTCCGCGAAGGCCACGCCATGCAGGGTGTCCACCACCGTCTCCACCCGGGTGGGGGGAGGCTCCGGCCAATCGGGGGAACAGGAGGCGAGGCCCGCTGTCGCCAGGAGAACGGGAGCCAGGAGGAGGGAGCGGTGGCCGGGGCTGGTCAGGACGGGTCTCATGCGGGTCGCTCCCCTGCAGGTGGGTCGATTCCGGAGGGGGATCCCCCGGCTCTGGAACCGGTGCTTCAACATGGACCATTCCTCCCCCGGTTCCGGGGGGCGCAACCCGGGCGGGTGGCCGGAGGGTGGGAGGGTACATTAGCTTCGCCCGATGCCGGATTCCAATGGTCCTTCCACCTTCCGGGGTCTCCTCCCGGGACGGCCTCTGGTGCGCCGCCTGATCCTGGGGATCGTGAGCCATATCCTGGAGGAGGATGGCGATATCCTCACCCGCTGGAGGGCACGCCTCACCGCCAGCATCCTCCTGGCCGCCCTCCTCCTGTCGGCATTCCCCGCCTACAACACCATCAACTATCTGGTCCGGGCCGGCTACCACTGGCAGGGCGCCGCCAACCTCTTCATCGGGGCGGCGGTGGCCTGGCTTCTTCTCTCCCGTCTTCCCAGCAACCGGGTGCGGGGGTGGTTCCTGTCCTGGGCGTGCATTGTGGTGGGAGCGGTCTCCCTGGCCACCCTGGGGCCCTTCTCCGCAGGCCTCGTCTGGCTCTACACCGGGGTCCTCCTGGCCACCTTCCTCCTGGGTCCCCGTCCTGCGGCATGGGCACTGGGGGTGGTGTTGCTGGTCCTCACCGGAGTCTGCTTCGGGATCGAGTGGGGGCTCCTGGGCTGGGCCGCCAACGACGAAGCGGCCCTCCTCCGCTGGCGCATGGTGGCCTACAATGTGGGCTTCCTGATGGTGGTCCTGGCGGGGGCCAACGCCCTCATCATGCACCTCCTGGAGGAGGAGGAGCAGGCTCGGACCGCTGCGGAGCACCGTCTTGCCGAGGCCCGGCGGCACGAGGCGGTGGGGACGTTGGCCAGTGGCATCGCCCACGACTTCAACAACCTCCTGGTGCCCATCCTGGGGAATCTGGACAGCGTCCGGGTCGAGCTTCCCCCCGGCGGTGAGGGGGAAGGGGCGCTCCGGGACGTGGAGCGGGCGGCACTCCGGGGGAGGGAACTGGTGCAGCAGATCCTCACCTTCGGCCGCTCGGGAATGGCGGGGCGCCAGCGGGTGGATGTGGGGAGGGTGGCGGGGGAGGTGGCCCGACTCCTGGAGGTGGCGCTGCCCCCGGGGGTGCGCATCGAGGTGACCGTGCGAGGGGAGTGCACCGTCCTTGCCTCAGGGGTGCAGATTCACCAGATCCTCCACAACCTGGTGACCAATGCCTGCCTCGCGGTGGAGGAAGGGGGGGGGATGGTCCGGGTAGAGGTGGCTCGGCACCCCGTCCCGGCGGGAGACCGGGTGCAGATCCGGGTGGTGGACAATGGTGTGGGGATGAGTGCCGACACCAGGGAGCGGGTCTTCGATCCCTACTTCTCCACCCGGGGGGGAGCCCGTGGTACCGGCCTGGGCCTCCCCATCGTCCGCCGCATCGTGTACGAGCTGGGGGGCGAGATCACCGTGTCCAGCATCCTGGGGCAGGGGAGCGTCTTCTCGGTGGAGCTTCCCGCTGCGACGGAGGTGGTCTTCGCGGAGCCGGAGTCCGGGAAGAGCGCACCGCCCGGCGCAGACGGTACCGAGACGTCCGGAGGGCTGGATCATGCGTGCCGGGGGCTCCGGGTCCTGGTGGTGGACGACGAGTCGGCGGTGAGGAGGGCCCTGGCCCGGATGCTCACCTCCCTCGGGTCCCAGGTGGTGGAAGCCGGAAGTGCCGCAGAGGCCCGGGCCATCCTGGACCAGGGGGATCGCTCCTTCGACCTCCTCCTGACGGACTTCCGGATGCCCGGTGAGTCCGGGATCCAGTTGATCCGGCAGGTCCTCCGGGAGCAGCCCGGTCTCGCCGTCCTCCTGACCAGTGGCAACTTCGACGAGGCCGCCGGGGACGATGACGGAGTGGAGGCGGTCACCTACCTCCAGAAGCCCTTCGACCTGGGGGAGCTGGGGCGGGCTGTAGGTGAGGCGGTGGACCGGCGGGATCGTTCGTACGGCCCGGTTGTGGACCCGGGGGAGGTGGCCCTGTAGCGGGACCGGGTGGCGCTCGGAACGCGGGCCACCCTGCCTCCTCAACAGGCTTCCAGGCCCCTGGGGGCGGGGCAGGGTGGTCGCACTCTTGCAGAACGAGGAGTCGGCCCATGGGGGGCCACCGGTCCACCCGCTTCCTCCGAGGCACCATGTACGGCCGATCCATACTGAAGACACCCGGGGGTCCTGCCCCGATCCTGGCGCTGTGTCTTGCGTTCCTCCTTCCCGGGCAGGGGGAGGCGAGACAGATCGCCGTGGGGGCCCGGGCCGGAACGCTCGGGGTGGGGGGGGAAGCGGCGCTGGGCATCGGGGAACTTCTTGCCGCCCGGGTGGGGGTCGGGGTGTTCCCGGTGGATCTCCCGGAGATCACGGTGGAGGAGCTGGACTTCGTGGTGACACCCCCGGACCGGTTCATCACCGCCGGACTGGATCTCTACCCCTTCGGCAGAGGGCTCCGCCTGATGGGGGGGATGCTCTTCCGCTCAGGCAACATCGGACTGGAGACCAGCGTGTCCCCTGGCGACCAGGTGGGGGACATCGTGGTGGACCGGAGCGGTAGCCTGTCCGGATCCGTGGTGCAGGGGACCTCGGGACCCTTCGTGGGGCTGGGCTTCGGAAAGCACACCCGGGGGGGCTTCGGCTTCTTCCTGGACCTGGGGGTGGCCTTCCTGGGTTCGGCGACTGTGGAGATCTCGGCCTCCGAGGAGCTGCTCCTGGTGCCCGGGCTCCAGGCGGAGATCGACCGGGTGGAGCGGGAGGCCGAGGCGGAGGCCGGCGACTACCTGGAGCTCTGGCCCGTGCTGAACGTTGGCTTCAAGGTGGTGGTGGGAGGGAGATAGGCTCGACGGTCCCACCCCCCTCCCCGGGCTCAGCTCTCCAGGAGCGACTCGGATTTCGCCGCCTTTACGTGTCCCAGCAGAAGCCCCGGGATGTAGAACTGGGTGACTCCGTGTGAGACCGGGAGCCCTGCGGATCCCCCCTTCGCCTCCGTGACGAGCCCGGGGTGCTCCCTCCAGGCGCTGTGGTGATGCGCCGGGAGGCGGCCTCCCCGACAATCCGGGCCATACCGGCAAGCTCCCCCCAGAAGGCGTAGACGTCCTCCGCCACTTCCACGCTGAGGAGGAAGCTCATGGAGTTCCACACTTCCTCCCGGCCCGGTGGAGATTCCCGCCACATCGCCGGCCCAGATGCGCCCCTCCTCCCATTCGACCATCAGGGGAGTGATCAGGAGACGAGTCCATGAAGGGAACCGGAGAGGGTGGTCACCGGCAGTCCCTGTCCCCTTCCCCCGGGAAGGGGGAGATGGCCAGGGGTGTGGAAGTGGCTGCCCGGGTGGGCTACGCCGCCAAGGGCGGTGGTGTACCCCGTCATCGGTGGGCTGGCACTTCTGGTGGGGAACCCCTGGCTGCTGGGGGCCATGGGGCTCGGTCTGGTCTTCTATGGCCTCTACCAGTTGGGTGAAGGCCCGGTACCGGATCGTGGGGGTGCAGTCCGTCTCCGGAGACGGGGGTCAGCAGGAGAGGCAGCGGTGGTTGTTCACGGCTCCCAGGCCCTCCAGCAGTTGAATGGTCTCCGGGAAGGGCGAGATCCGCTGGACCGGCCCGTTGGCCATGTCCACCGTGGTCTGCCCCCTCCGGCTCACCGCGGTGACGTCGGCACCCTGCTCCACCAGGTAGACGATGAGCCTATTGTCCCCCCGGGCGGCTGCATGGTGGACCGCATTGTACCCGTTGTGGTCCCTGGCATTCACATCCGCTCCCAACTCCTCCACCAGGTAGCGCACCGCCGGGAGCCATCCGTCGGGTGCAGTGCGATGGGCGTTGGCGGCGTACCCCTCGCCATACCCCACCCCGGAAGCGGCGTGGATGGGCCACACCCCCGCCCCCCCCACCGGAACGGGGGGTAGCCCCGATGGATCGGACTCTCCCCCGGCCCCGGCACGCCTCCGACGCTCCGGAGCCTTCCGTGTGGGGATGTGGGGGTCTGCCCCCCGGGCCACCAGGAGGCGCATGGCTTCCACGTCGGCGGCGTAGGCGGCGCGCCAGAAGGGGGTGGCCCCGCCGGTATCCACACTCAGCAGGTCGAAGGTGTAGGACATGTACCAGAGGTGCTGGTCCAGACGGGCGTTGGGGTCCGCCCCCGCATCCAGGAGCAGCGTCATCAGCTCCAGATAGTCCATCTGCTGCTGTTCGTGGGCTCGTGGCTGGGGGTAGCGAGACTTGGGAGCCCACTGGACGTTCACGGTGGCATAGAGGGGGGCCGCGCCGGCCTGGCTGGCCACATTGGGGTTGGCCCCCCTCTCCAGGAGGTCGCCCGCCAGGTCCAGGTGTCCATTCAGGACCGCCATGAGGAGGGGGCTCGTGCCGTCCCCGCCGCTCACCTGCTCCAGGTCGACGCCCCCGTCCAGGAGCGCTGCAACCGCCTCCCTGTGCCCTTCCCGCACTGCATGGAGGAGCGGGGTCAGCCCCCCCTGCTTCCCCACCATCTGGGGATAACCCAGAACCTCGCCCTCCGCGCCGGTGGGCTCCTCCGGTCCGGCGGTGGCAGCCAGTTCCTCCGCAGCCCGCTGGACCTCCTGTCCTGCGGCGATGGCCGCCTGCACCTGCGCCGGGGTGGGGCGCCAGTTCCCGTCCCCTCCGTCGGCCTCCCGGAAGGCCTCCAGTACCTCGGCCCTCTTTCGTCCGGCGGCGGCGTCGGCGGCGGAGCGGGAGGGGATGTCCACCACCCGGGTGGTCCACCCCCCGTCGGCTCCGGCGGTCAGCAGGAGGCGGACCACCTCCGCATGTCCCCCGGATGCGGCAAAGATCAGGGGGGTCTGTTGCCAGGCGGACTCCATGACATCCACATCCGCCCCGGCGGAGAGGAGCACCTGCGCCGCCTCCACACTTCCCGAGGCGGCGGCGAAGTGGAGGGGGGTGGTTCCGTTCTCCGCCGGGTGATCGGCGGGGGCTCCACCCTCAACCAGGAGCCGCACCACCGGCCCGGCTCCGGCCCGGGAGGCCAGGTGGAGGGGGGTGTATCCTCCCAGGCGGGTGAGCACACTCCCCCGAGCCCCCGCCTCGAGGAGAAGTCGGGCCAGTGCTGCGTCGCCCCGCTGGGCGGCCCAGTGGAGGGCGGTCATCCCGTCCCCCTGGGCCCCATCCACATCGGCCCCGCTCCGGATCAGCGCCTGCACCGCCTCCCGGTCTCCCTCCATGGCGGCATCCGCCACGGGAGATGACGGCGCCGCCTCCCCCGGGAGGCCCGGGGAACCGTACCCCAGGGAGGGGTCGTCCCCCCAGGGGGAAGACGCTGGCGGAGGTGCCGCTCCCATCCCCCCGGCCGTCAGCCCCATCATCAGGGCGGCAGCCACCCCGAAGAGGGTCCTCCGGCGGTTGGGGGAACCCTCCACCGGGCTCGTTCCCCCTCTCCGCTGCCTCATTCCTCCGGCGCCCCGGGGAGGGTGGTGACGACCTCCTGTGAGGCCAGGGAGGGGATGGTGAGATCGAAGCGCCCCGTGCTGTCCCCGAAGCTGTCCATCTCCTCCACCCCCAGGTGGTCCAGGAGGGAGAGCATCACGTTGGCCATGGGGGTCCCGTCCGGGGCCTTCAGGTGGACTCCCCCAGGGAGGGAGCCGCCCCCTCCCCCCAGCACCACCAGGGGGCAGCGCCGGTGGTTGTGGAGGTTCCCGTCCGCCATGGGGGACCCGTAGAGGATCATGGTGTTGTCCAGGAGCGTGCCATCCCCATCCTCCACCGCCGCCAGCTTCTCCAGGAAGTGGGGGAGGAGCGACACGTGGTGCCGGTTGATGAGATGGAAGTCCAGGATCCCCTCGGGATTCCCGCCGTGGTGGGAGGCGGGGTGGAAGGGCTTATCCGTCCCGCTCTCGGGATAGACCCTGGCGGAGGCGTCCCGACCCGTCTTGAAGGAGAAGACCCGGGTGGTGTCCGACTCGAAGGCCAGCACCTGCAGATCGAACATGAGTCGCATGTGCTCCTCGAAGGAGTCCGGGACCCCGGCGGGGGCGCCGGGGAGCTCCCGGGGATCCCCACTGTTGTTCCGGGCCTCGATCCCCTGGATCCGCCGCTCGATCTCCCGGACATTCTCCAGGTAGCGGTCCATCCGCCTCCGGTCGGCGGCTCCCAACTCCCGCTTCAGGTGGGCCACCTCACCGGTGATCCAGTCCAGGATGCTCTGGTCGGTGCGGCGCCGGGCGGCCCGGTCCTCCGGGGAGGCCCCGGCTCCGAAGAGGAGCTCGAAGGCCACCCGGGGATCCCGTACCATGGGGAGCGGCTCGGTGGCGGATCCCCAACTGATGGAGTCCGTGTAGACGCAGGAGTAGCCGTAGGCGCATCCCCCGGACTGGTCCACATTCTCGATGCAGAGCTGCAGGGAGGGGATGGGGGTGTCCTGCCCGAAGCGCCCGGCAAAGACCTGGTCCATGGACATCCCGGCGTACACGTCGGATCCCAACGTCTGCCGGGGATGGGCCTGGGTCAGGTAGACCGCGCTGGACCGGAAGTGATCCCCCCCGATCTCCTCGGGGGAGTAGGCCTCAGCCATCCGGACATCGGTGTTGCTGATGATGGTGAGGTGGTCCCGGAAGGGCTCCAGGGGGCGGAGCGCGCTGGGGGAGAGGTCGAAGTTCCGCCCCACGCCGGCAGGGGACCAGAGGTTCTGGCTGGCCCCCCACTCGCTGCAGCCGGCGGCCCCGTGGACCATCTCCATGGCCACCAG
>CAYQVI010000050.1:0-17911 GCA_964420725.1 uncultured Gemmatimonadaceae bacterium
GGTCCTCGGCCCGGTCGATGGCGTCCACGGAGGTCCCCAGGATGGGCACCCCGGCGGCGGCCAGGCGCACCGCCAGCTTCAGGGGGGTCTGCCCCCCGAGCTGCACGATCACCCCCTCGGGCTTCTCCCGGTGGATGATCTCCAGGACGTCCTCGAAGGTGAGGGGCTCGAAGTAGAGGCGGTCGGAGATGTCGAAGTCTGTGGACACCGTCTCGGGATTCGAGTTCACCATGATGGTCTCGAACCCCGCCTCCCGGAGGGCCAGCACCGCCTGCACGCAGCAGTAGTCGAACTCGATCCCCTGGCCGATCCGGTTCGGGCCGCTCCCCAGGATCACCACCTTCCGGCGATCCGACGGGCGCACCTCGTCCTCGCTCTCGTAGGACGAGTAGTAGTACGGCGTCTCCGCGGGGAACTCCCCGGCGCAGGTGTCCACCACGTTGAAGGTGGCCCGGATCCCGGCGGCCCAGCGCCGCTCCCGGACCGTATCCTCCTTCTCCCCCCGGAGGCGCCCCAACTGGGAGTCCGAAAAGCCGTGGCGCTTCATGGCCCGGAGATGGTCCGTGGAGGGCGCATCCAGCCCCGCCCATTCCCGCTCCAGCTCCACGATCTCCAGGAGCTGATCCAGGAACCAGGGATCGATCCCGGTGGCCTCGTGGAGCTCCTCCATGGTGAGGGGGCGCTCCCCCTCCCTGGGGCCGTCCACAACCCGCTCGATGGCCCGCTTCAACTGGTAGGGGCGCTCCGCGGTGGGGCGGCGGAGGGCCGACAGCAGACTCTCGGCGTCGTCCTCCTTGAGGCCGTCGTCCTCCAGCCTCTGCCCCGTCACCCAGCCGGCCCGGTCCACCTCCAGCCCCCGGAACCCCTTCTGCCATGCGGCCTTGAAGGTGCGCCCGATGGACATGGTCTCCCCCACCGCCTTCATCTGCACCCCCAGCGTGTCGTCCGCAGTGGGGAACTTCTCGAAGGCGAAGCGGGGGATCTTCACCACCACGTAGTCCAGCACCGGCTCGAAGGAGGCGGGGGTGGTCTTCGTGATGTCGTTGGGGAGTTCGTGGAGATGGTACCCCACGGCGAGCTTGGCCCCCACCCGTGCGATGGGAAAGCCGGTGGCCTTCGACGCCAGGGCAGAGGAGCGGGAGACCCGTGGGTTCATCTCGATGACCACCAGTTCGCCGTCCACCGGGCTCACCGCGAACTGGACGTTGCACCCCCCCGCCTCCACCCCGATCTCCCGGATGATGGCGATGGCGGCGTCCCGCATCCTCTGGTATTCCACGTCCGTGAGGGTCTGGGCAGGGGCCACCGTGATGGAGTCCCCCGTGTGCACCCCCATGGCGTCGAAGTTCTCGATGGAGCAGACGATGATGACGTTGTCGGCTCCATCCCGCACAACCTCGAGCTCGTACTCCTTCCACCCCAGGATGCTCTTGTCGATGAGCACCTCGGTGATGGGAGAGGCGTCCAGCCCCTTCCGGACCGCCGCCTCGAACTCCTCCCGGTTGTAGGCGATCCCGCCTCCGGTCCCCCCCATGGTGAAGGAGGGACGGATGATGGCCGGATACCCCGTCTCCTCCACCAGCGCCCAGGCCTCCTCCATGCTGTTGGCAAAGCCGCCGGGAGGGACCTGGAGCCCGATCCGGTGCATGGCCTCCGTGAAGAGCTCCCGGTCCTCCGCCATGGCGATGGAGCGCTGGTTCGCCCCGATCAGCTCCACCCCGTACGTCTCCAGGACCCCGTTCTCGTGGAGTTCCATGGCCAGGTTCAGGGCGGTCTGTCCTCCCATGGTGGGGAGGATGGCGTCGGGACGCTCCTTCTCGATGATCCGCTCGACCCACTCCGCCGTGAGGGGCTCGATGTAGGTCCGGTCCGCCAGGTCCGGATCCGTCATGATGGTGGCGGGATTCGAATTCACCAGGATGACCCGGTATCCCTCCTCCTTGAGTGCCCGCACCGCCTGCGTACCGGAATAGTCGAACTCACAGGCCTGGCCGATGACGATGGGGCCGGAGCCGAGGATGAGGATGGATTCGAGATCGGTTCTCTTGGGCACGAACCGCCGCCGGGGTCAGTAGAGTGTCGAGGGATCCCGGGCCTGCATGGAGAAGGACCGGGGCGAAGCGGACCCGTCCGGGTCAGGCGTCCTTCCCGGATTCCTTCCGCACGGCCGTGGAGACCGCGATGGCAAACCCACCCCAGACGAAGCCCACGATCACGATCATGGTGATCCAGGTGGCTGCGGTCATGACGACCTCCTTGCTGCAGGGAGCGGGTAGCCCGGGGCCGGGCACCCGTTGGAGACCAGGGCCTTCCGGTGGTAAAGGTGGGTGATTCCAGAGGGGGGAGCAACGGGCGCAGATGGGGGGAGCCCCGGGGGGCGGATCGGGGTCAGCGACTGAAGCGGACCTCGAAGGCGGTGAGCCCCGGAAGGGTCCGGTTCTGACGGTCCACGGCCTGGATGACCACCCCCTGCGGGAGCCGGGCGATGTCGGTCAGCCGCACCCGGAAGACCAGCTCCCCCTGGTCCACGATGACCACGGCCCTGTGGACGTTCTCCACTCCGGGGCGGGGGGCCCCGAAGACCCTGGCCCCTCCGGCGGCCTCAAATCCCTCGATCCCCTCCCCCACCAGCTCCACCACCACCGCCCCGGCGTCGGCGGAGGGGGGGGGCACCACCCGCACGTCCACCAGACCCGGCCCGGAGGGGCCGGAGTCGCCACAGGCCCCAGCCACTCCGGAGATCAGGATCAGGGCGAGGGCCCTCATCCCGCGTCCGGCCGGGCTCCGGAGGATCCTGCCGGCCCGGGACCGGGCGATCCGGAGGGCACTCATCATCGTCCGCCTCCCCGGCGAGGGGGTGCGCCAGCCACGGGAGCCGTACCCCCTCCCCCGCCCCGCCCCGACCGCGGCAGGGAAATCACCCCCTGGAGCACCCCCCGATCGGCACTGGTCATGGGAAGCCCGGGGTTCGCCAGGATGAAGGCCCGTAGATCCCCCAGGTCGTAGAAGCCATTCCCGTTCCCCGTTCGGTCCAGGTAGAGGAGCTGGTCCCCGGTGGGAGAGCGCTGGGTGAGGAGGAAGGGCCCCGCCAGATTGTCCATGCCGATCACAGGGGGGGTCACCGTGAGGGTCACCGCCGCGGTGGCCCTGAGCCCCAGGGCATCGGTGGCCTCCAGGGTGAAGGGGAAGGTCCCCGACACCAGGGGGCTCCCCCGGAGGACCTGGCCGATGAGCTCCAGCCCCTCGGGGAGATCGCCCGCGGTCAGCGCCCAGGTCACCGGGTCATTGGCCCGGTCCGCCACCAGCGCCACCTGCGTCTGTCGGGCGGCCTCCACGGTGAGGGTGGTGGGGGTCGCCACCCCGAAGACCTGATCGTAGCGGGCCTCCAGCGAGAGCGGCGCCGACACGGTGCGGACCACCGGGTTCGGCTCCCCGGCCAGCGCCCCGGCCCACTCCCGGAACCGGAATCCGGTGACGGGACGGGCCTCGAAGGTCACCTGGGCTCCCTCGGGGACCCAGCCGTCGGAGCTGGCCCCGGAGATCTGCACCTCTCCGGGGGCGATTCCCGCCCGTCCCCCCACCTGGGCCACCGACACCTGCACCTCCCGGCGACCGAAGCGGGCGGTGAAGACCGTATCCGTCAGCGCGGCAGAGAGGGTCCGGATCCGCTCTCCCCCATCCGACCAGGCCTCGAATCCCGCCCGGATCCCCGGGGCGATGGGGGAGCCGGCCAGTGCCTCCACCGTGCGCTGCTGGAAGGGGGCCGAGCGGAGCGTGTGGGGGGCGGTCACCGTCTGCCCATCCACGATGAAGGAGGTCCCCGTAGCACCCCCCTCCACCTCCAGGGTGATGGACTGGAAGCGGGTGAGCAGGCGGAACTCCAGGCTCCGACCGGCACCATCCCCCAACTGCACAAGGTCCAGGAGGGTCAGCCCGGTGGCCGTCCCCCGGTGGGAGCGGGAGGCGGGATTGGAGCCGGCGTGGAAGCTCCGGTTCCCCGTGGCGCCGGGGAAGGGATCCCCCACATCTCCCCGGCTGGCGGACTGGGCCAGATCGTCCCGGCCATCCGCCTGACGGAGCCAGACACCCGGGCGATTCCGGTTCGTGTTCACGCTGTTTCTGGCCCACGCGGAGCCGGGGGTGAGCCGGTCCCCCACGATGGAGGGGTCCACCTGCCACACCAGGAGCCCCGGGGCGATGAGCCCCTCGTCGAAGCCGATGCGCTGGCGGTTCTCCAGGAGGAAGAACTCCCCGGAGCCGTCGCCGGCGGGGACCTGCAGGATGGGGCCGCCGGTGTTCACCGGTGGCAGGGAGAGGACGCCGTGGTCCGTGTCCGGGGCCAGGGTCTGCACATCGGCCCACCCCAGCACCGCCTTGCTCCACGCCCCCATGTGGCAGGGGCGGGAGGCTCCCCCCCCGGTGCACCCCCACGCTCCGGTGGCCATGAGGTCCCAGTTCCCAACCCCACCGGTGAGATTCCCAGCTGCCGTATTGTAGAGGTCCGGAAGCCCGAACCCGTGCCCCAGCTCGTGGGCCATGACCCCGATCTCGTTGATCCGGTCGCCAGGAGCCCCCGGGGTGTTGCTGCTGCAGGAGAGGAGGCCCTGGATGGTGTAGTCGTTCACCCGGATCCGGGTCATCCCCGGGGCCAGGGATGGGGTGCTGGTGACAAAGGACTGCCCCTGCCCCATCCGGGCCTCCAGCGTCCAGCGGTGGGACCAGACCCGTTCGCTGTTCCGGATGTTGTCGCACTCCGCCCCCCGGGTGGGGTGGAGCACGATGAGGATGTCCACGAAGCCGTCGTCGTCGCCGGAGTTGGGGATCCCGTCGGGCCCGTCGTTGTCGAACTGCCCCCAGTCCACCCCCTGGTCGTCCAGGGCCCGGAGGACCTCCATGATGTGGGTCCCCACCTGGGAGGAGGAACCCAGCGCGGACGACCCCCCACCCACCTGCGCCGCGGTCCGGGTGGTGCGGACCCAGGGAAAGGTCACCCCCTCAAGCTGCACCCGACCGCCGGAGACCTCATCGTAGAACTCGGGGATGGTCCGGTAGCGGGAGTTGGGCCCCGTGAAGTACTCCTGCTGCACCTCCTGGGGGGAGAAGGCCGGCTCCGCCGGACTATCGGCGTACTGACCCAGGATGACAGGGAAGCGGAAGCGCCCCTGCACCACCCCCACCCGGGGGCCCAGCACCACCCGGGCCGG
Source organism: uncultured Gemmatimonadaceae bacterium (assembly GCA_964420725.1). Lineage (GTDB taxonomy): Bacteria > Gemmatimonadota > Gemmatimonadetes > Longimicrobiales > Gaopeijiaceae > CAYQVI01. The sequence goes on from CAYQVI010000050.1 coordinate 5,205, forward strand.
TGCTCCCCGCCCGATGAGATCCATCTGGGGAGCCCCCACCTGATCAAAGCCCGCATCCCGCCGTGCCGCCAGCACTCCGTGGAGCCGGGGGGAAAGAGCCCTCTGGAACTCGAAGGCCCCGGGGCGCTGCCGGGCCTGGAAGTACTCGTCGGGGGGACGGGTACCGTGGATGCGACCCAGCAGCTCCACGTCCTGGGCCTCTGCAGGAGCCGGGGCCCACAGGCCCACACCCCCCATTCCCCCCGCCACCAGCAGGAGGAAGGAGAGGATACCCGGGAGGCGGACGGGGTTCATGACCAGATGGACCGTGTGGACTGCGGGATTCGCGGGGCCTCCCCTTCGCCGGGGGCGGCCCTGTGGGACGCTCTGCTGTAACCCTTCCTCCTGCAGCGGGATCCCATCATGCGCCTTCCGGAGCCCCTGGACTACGCCACGTCGTACCTGGGGGCGAAGCGGGCCGTGAAGTGCCGCAGCACCGGTGCCTGCTCCACGAAGCGGAACCCCCCGATCCGCTCCCGGCGGTCCCAGACGTCCAGGATGGCGGCCACGGCGTAGTCCACATGGCTCTGGGTGTACACCCGCCGGGGGATGGCCAGCCGCACCAGCTCCATGGCGGCGGCGGTCTCCTCGCCAGTATCGGCGTCCCTCCGCCCGAACATCACGGTCCCCACCTCCACCCCCCGGATCCCCCCTTCCAGGAAGAGCTCCGCAACCAGCGCCTGCCCCGGAAGCTGTAATGGAGGCACGTGGGGGAGGAAGGCCCCGGCATCAATGTAGATGGCATGCCCGCCGGGGGGCTGCACGATGGGCACCCCCTCCCGGGAGATGTGCTCCCCCAGATACTGCACCGAGGCCACCCGGTACTCCAGGTAGGCATCCCGCATCACCTCCTGTAGCCCGATGGCGATGGCTTCCAGATCGCGCCCCGCCAGCCCCCCATAGGTAGGGAATCCCTCGGTGAGGATCAGGAGGTTCTTTCCCTGCCGGGCCAGCTCCGGGTCCCGGGTGGCCAGGAATCCCCCGATGTTGGCCAGCCCGTCCTTCTTCGCCGACATGGTACATCCGTCGGCGTACGAGAACATCTCGGCTACGATCTCCGGGACGGAGCGCTCCTGATACCCCTCCTCCCGGAGGCGGATGAACCAGGCGTTCTCCGCGAATCGACAGGCGTCCAGGTAGAGGGGGATCCGGTGGCGTCGGCACAGCTCCGAGGTCTCCCGGAGGTTGGCCATGGACACCGGCTGCCCACCCCCGGTGTTGTTCGTCACGGTGATCATCACGAGGGGAATCCGCTCCACCCCCACCTCCTGGATCACCGCCTCCAGCCGGGCCACGTCGATGTTCCCCTTGAAGGGGGAGCGATCCGAGGGGACGAGACCCTCCGGAACGGGAAGATCCAGCGCCCTGGCCCCCGTGGCCTCCACATTCGCCCGGGTGGTGTCGAAGTGGGTGTTGTTGGGAACCACGTCGCCGGGGCGGCACATGGTGCTGAAGAGGATCCGCTCGGCGGCCCGCCCCTGGTGGGTGGGGAGAACGTGCTCGAAGCCGAAGATCTCCTGCACCGCCGCCTCGAAGCGGTAGAAGGAGGGGCTTCCGGCGTAGGCCTCGTCCCCTCGCATGATCCCCGCCCACTGGTTCGCACTCATGGCCGAGGTGCCGGAGTCGGTGAGGAAGTCCAGCAGGACCTCCTCGGACCTCAGGAGGAAGACATTCCACCCAGCCGCCTCCAGGGAGCGGCGGCGCTCCTCCCGTGTGTTGAGGTGGATGGGTTCGGTGGAGCGGATCCGGAAGGGCTCGATGATGGGGCGGGGTCGGCGCCCCCCACCCCCGCCCTCAGCCACGGCTCACATCCTCTCCCCGGATCCCCAGCTCGCCGGCCACCCCCTGCAGCGCCTGGATCACGTTGCGGATGTGGTCGTTCCGCTCCATTCCGATGAGCTCCATCCCGTGCGCCACCTCATCGCGGGAGACACCGGCGGCAAAGGCCTTGTCCTTCAGCTTCTTCACCACCGACTTCGGCTCCATGTCGTCGATCCCGGTGGGGCGCACCAGGGCGCAGGCCATCACCAGGCCGGAGAGCTCGTCGCAGGCCACCAGGACCCGGTCCAGGTCGGTGGTGGGCTCCACCCCGGTGAAGTGCTGTCGATGGGCCAGGATGGCGTGGAGCACCTCCTCGGGGTAGCCCGCCTCCCGGAGGGCCTCCACCGCCTTCAGGGGGTGCTCCTCCGGGTACCTCTCCCAGTCCAGGTCGTGGAGGAGCCCCGCCAGCCCCCAGGTCTCCTCGTCGGCCCCCCGCTCCCGGGCGTAGGCGCGCACGGCGGCCTCCACCGCCAGCATGTGCTTCCGAAGACCTTCGTTCTCCACCCAGTCGTGGAGGAGGGAGAGGGCGTGGGCGCGGTCGGGCATGGATGGACTCACAGGTGGAGGGACGGAGAAGGGTTCAGACCCTGGATGCAGGGCAGAGGTCGGAGAGGAGGCACTGGCTGCAGCGGGGCTTCCGGGCCACGCACACCTGCCTTCCGTGGAAGATCAGGAGGTGGCTCAGCATGGTCCACCGCTCCCGGGGGAAGAGGGCCACCAGGTCGTCCTCGATGCGCTCCGCCGAGGAGGCCCGGGTGAACCCCATCCGGGTGGAGAGGCGCTGCACGTGGGTGTCCACCACCACCCCCTCATCGATCCCGAAGGCGTTGCCCAGGACCACGTTGGCGGTCTTCCTCCCCACCCCGGGGAGGGCCTTGAGTTCGTCCATGGTGCGGGGGATCTCCCCCCCGTGACGCTCCACCACCGCCTCCGCCATTCCCACCAGGTTCTTCGCCTTGTTCCGGAAGAATCCGGTGGATCGGATGATCTCCTCCACCTCCTCCTGCCGGGCACCCGCCAGTGACTCCGGGTCGGGGAAGCGCTGGAAGAGCTGCGGGGTGACCATGTTCACCCGCTCGTCGGTGCACTGCGCCGACAGGATGGTGGCCGCGGTCAGCTCGTAGGGGTTCCGGTGGTCCAGGGCACAGTGGGCGTCGGGATACTCCGCCTCCAGGCGCCGGTAGATCTCGTCCGCCCGGGCGACCCGGGCCTTCTTCGATTCACGGGGCATGGCCCAGTCTCGTTCCGGCGTGGGGGTGGGGCAAGGGAGCCCGCTCCAGCACCCGGTTCAGCCCGGTCTGGAGGATGGTGCCGTAGCCCAGCTCCGCCAGCAGGGTCTGGAGCTCCAGGTGGTCTGGGGTGCCGTGGTGCTCGGTGATGAGGAGCCGGGGCCAGAGGGGCTCCGGCGCGTGGGCGAAGAAGTGCCCCAGCACCCGGAGCTCCATCCCCTCGATGTCGATCTTCAGCGCGTCGACCCGGGGAATCCCCGCTTCCGTCACGATGCGGTGGAGGGAGCGGAGGGGGACGGTGAGGCGGCTCCCGGAGGCCTTGCCGGCACCTCCGTCCGAACCACCGGAGCCACGGGAACCGCCCGCACCACCCGGTCCCGGGGATCCACCTATGCCGCCCTCCCCACCGGGGCCCGCACGGTTCCCATCCTCCGGGAGCAAGCGATTCTGCCCCCGGTTGCCTGCATCCAGATGGAGCACCCCCTCCCCTTCCTGGTCGCTCACCGCCATCTGCAGCACCCGCAGGTTCTCCGCCCCGTTGGTATCCGCATTGAACTGCAGCCGCCCGTGCATCTCCGGGTCCGGCTCCACCGCCACGATGCGACACTCCGCCCCAAGGAGCCCCAGCACCCAGAGGGAGTACCCCCCGGCGTTGGCCCCCACATCCAGGAAGACGAAGCCGGGGCGGGCCCGCTCCCGGAGCAGTTCCCTCTCCCGGGGCTCCCAGAGCTGAGGCATGAAGAGGATCCGGGCCTCCGACACATTTCCCCGGGAGTGGAGGCGGAGGCGGAGTCCCCACAGCTCCACGTCCACGGGACGCCCGGGGCGGCCGGCCCGGGCCAGCGTCCGGAGGATCCGGGCCCCACGGGCCCCCAGGGGGGTGGCGGGGAGGCCCCGGGACCAGGTCAGGACCCATCCCAGCACCCCCCCGGGGGCATGGGTCCCCCAGGGGGGGATGGAGTGAGCGGACGACGACGGACTCACCCCCCCAGCCCCCTCCACTCCAGCATGGAGGGGACAGGGTGACCCGGTTCAGAGGCCTCCTTCGGACTCCGGGCGGGAGACCCCACCGCCCCCTCCAGGACCCTGAGGATCCGGGCCGCCAGCTTCACCGCCTCCCCCCCGGTCTCCAGCGACCGGAGCCCCTCCAGCTCCCCGCCGGGAAGGGTGGTGGCGAAGTCGTCTCCCTCCTCCCGGACCCGGGTGTCGGCCCACCGTCCCACCTCCCCCCGGGGGAGTGCCGGCAGGGGCACCACGCTGAACCCGGGGCGGTCCCGGATCACCCCCGAAATGTAGAGCAGCGAGAGGGTGTCGCCACTGGACGGCGCCCAGAAGAAGCCGTCCACCGATTCCGGGCGCTCCCCCTCCCCCTGGCGGATCCAGACCAGGTGCTGGGGGAACTGGACGTACCCCGCCACCGGCTCCGTGGGGACCGTCCACCCGGGAACCGGAGGATCCTCCCCCAGCACCCGCCGGGCCACCCCCTCCCGGAGGAGGAAGACCGGCTCCCCGGCCCTCCAGAGGTGCCATCCATGGAAGAGGAGCAGGCCATGTTGGTGGATGAGGGCCGCATCCTCCTCCTCCCCCCGGATCTCCTTCAACGCCGCCCCTGCCGCAGCCAGGAGCACGAAGGCCCCCACATCCCCCGGGTCCCCACCCCGGGCCTCGAGTTCTTCGGCGATGGCGGGAAAGTGCCGGTCCACGAAGGCCCGCCCGGGAATGGCCAGCTCATAGGGGGTGATGCGGAGCCAGTCGTCGTGCACAGGCATGGGGAAGCCTTCCGGGGGCGGAGGGAGACGGGTGCAGGAGTGCCGGGGAAACGTAGGCCCGCCGGAGGGCGGGACCAAGGGAGGACGGGGCCGGCGGAGAACCCCGGGGGGGGCCTCCAGCTGAAGCGCCACACACACCCCCGGCGCCCCTACCCCGCCGGCACAGCCTCGGCCTCCGATTCCAGCACCACGGCCCGCTCCTTCCGGGCCACCCGCTTCATGCTCTCCAGCCACCCCCGCTTCCGCACCAGCACCAGCTGAAGCCACCCGATCCCCACATCCACCCCGTGGATCCAGATGAAGTGAACGTCGCCGAGTTCAGGGGGCGCCGGGATGGCGAAATCGGCCCCATGCCAGGAAAACCGAATGGCATCCGAGGCCGCCAGCGCCTCCGGGGTCCACTCCTGCTCCAGGTAGAAGTCGTACTCCACCCGGTAGATTCCCTCCCCCATGGGGTCCCCGGACTGATAGTACCAGGGATCGAAGTCTTCCCCCTCGGCCCGCTTGAAGGTCTCGTCCATGGCATAGTCAACGGCCTCCAGCTGGTCCTCCCGGGCGAGCCACTCCAGGTGGTGGCGGAGCTCGTGGGTGAGGGTCTCCCAGATCTCCTGGTCCCAGTCGAAGTCCCCGCTCTCCCCCGACTTCCGGAACGAACCCCAGTAGAGGGCCACCACCGAACGGCTGGTCTCCGGGCCCATCCAGTCGGAGGGGTAGGACTCGGTGAGGCACATCCCCAGGGTGTTCACCCCCGCCTGGAGGGGGTGGGGGAGGGCCTCCTTGTGGACCACCAGCCCGTCGATCCCCTCCTTGTACTCCTCGGGGATCTGCTCCCAGTACTCCCGGGCCCGGCGCTCGAACTCGTCGAAGGTCATCCTCTCGTCCCCGGTTCTCCACCCCCTCCAGCGGTGTCCGACCCCACCACCTGGAACGAGGACACCCGTCCCTCCACCGCCACCGCCCCCCGGTACCCCGGGGGCACCGTCACGTCCCGCATCCACCACCGGTCGCCGGGGTCTTCACCATCCACCCGCTCCAGCCCGGCGGGCTTCGCCACCGTCACCTCGAAGCTGGCCAGCCCCCGGGACAGCCCCTCGCCGGTGACCTTGATGAAGGCCTCCTTCCGGGTCCAGATGTCGAAGAAGGCGTGGGGGCGCAGCGGCTCCTCCAGCGCCCGGAAGGCCGCCGCCTCCGCCGGGGCGAAGTAGCGATCCACCAGGTCGTCCAGGCGGTGGGTGGTGTCGATGCGCTCCACGTCCACCCCCACCGGCCCCGCCCCCGTCACCGCCAGCGCCATCAACGATCCCGAGTGGGAGAGGTTGAAGTGGAGCTGCGGGTGGTGGGGGAGCAGGGGTTTCCCCTTCTCCCCCAAGGCGAACTCCAGCGACCCGGGGGGGCGTCCCAGCACCCCCCCCAGGATCCGCCTCACCCGGGCATGGGTCTGGATGAAGCGGAAGCCGTCGGCGGGGCGGATCAGCCGGGCGGCCCGGGCCCGCTCCCCTGCGTCCAGGAGAGGGGGGTCTTCTGGATCCGGGGGCGTCCCGGCGAGGAAGGCCAGGTAGACCCGGAGTTCACCGGGGGCCAGGGGGAGGATGGGGTCATCCATACAGCACCGGGACGGAGGGGGGAACCACGGTCTTCGCCACGGAAAGGGGGGGGTCAGAGGCACAGGGCGCGGCCGTCCGTGCTGTCCCGGGAGAGGGTAGACGGTGGACGGAACCGGGGCAAGACGATCCCCGCACCGTGCCGCACCGAGGCCAGCCCCCTCCGCCCCCCGATGTGACTTCCACCCGGGAGAAGGACTCCCTTCAACAGCGCCCCGCTGAACCGGGGCTGTTCCACCACCCACACAAGGAGTCCATTTCCATGAACAAGGCACTGGCAGCAGAGGGCTTCGGCACATTCTGGTTGGTGTTCGGTGGCTGTGGTTCCGCCATCTTCGCCGCCGCCTTCCCCGAGGTGGGGATCGGACTCCTGGGCGTGTCGCTGGCCTTCGGACTCTCCGTCCTGACCATGGCCTTCACGGTGGGGCACATCTCGGGGGGGCACTTCAACCCCGCCGTCTCGGTGGGGCTCTTCATGGCGGGGCGCTTCGAAGGAGGGAAGCTCGCCCCCTACATCGTGGCCCAGTTGATGGGAGGGATCCTGGCGGCGCTGGCGCTCTACGCGATCCTGTCGGGGCAGGCGGGCTTCGACGGGGTGGGGGGCTTCGCCGCCAACGGGTACGGGGAACTCTCTCCCGGCGGGTATGGTCTGGGCTCTGCCTTCACCATGGAGCTCCTCATGACCTTCTTCTTCCTCTTCATCATCATCGGCGCCACCAGCCCGAAGGCCCCGCCAGGATTCGCTCCCATCGCCATCGGGCTGGGGCTGACGCTGATCCACCTGGTGAGCATCCCGGTGACCAACACCTCGGTGAACCCCGCCCGGAGCACCAGTCAGGCACTCTTCGCCGGGGGAGACTTCGTGGGCCAGCTCTGGCTCTTCTGGCTGGCCCCGCTGGCCGGGGCCGCCCTGGCCGGACTGGTGGCCCGGTGGCTGCAGTCGCCGGTGCAGGAGGATCTTCCGACCATGTCCGACACGCCCTTCGTCCCCCCCCGGGTTCCCACCGCCTGATCCCTCCGGCGGGCGGCGGGGTTCAGGAACGGGGAGGAGGGGGGCAAGGCTCCCCCCCGGAGCTCCATGCCGGAAAGCCGGAGCCGGGTCCACGACCCGGCTCCGGCTGAGGCACGACCTGTCAGCCGCGACAGGACCTCAGAACCAGTAGCGCACTCCGAGCTGGATCTGGTAGGGGGCACCCCCCTCCCGGATGGTGCCGAAGTTCTCGTTCACCTGGTAGGTGTAGCGCTGGGTGACGGGATCGAAGCCCCGTACGGTAAGGAGGGCCTGATTCCCGGTCTGGAGGGTGGCCCCCCAGTCGCTGTTCAGCAGGTTGGCGAAGTTGTAGATGTCGGCGATGAGTTCCGCCCGGTGCCCCCGGAGCACCCCGAAGTCCCGGGAGATCCGGATGTCGATCTTCTGGTTCCAGGGGTTCCGCCCTCCATTCCGGCTGGCGATCTGCCCCAGGTTCGCCAGTAGATAATCCCGGAAGTAGTTGTCCGGATTGTCCAGGACGGTCCGCATCCCCGCTGCGACGGCCGAGGGGGTGGAGGGATCGGCGGGATCGAAGACGAAGGCCAGGTCGTTGTTTGCGATATCGTCGCCATTGACGTCCCCCCCCATGACCGCCGAGAAGGGCCGCCCCGACTGGCCGATGTAGCGGCCGCTCAACTGGAAGCCCCACACCCGGGGGAGCACCGCGCTCACCGTGGCCTTGTAGCGGAAGTCGTTGTCCGAGGGACCCCACGACCCGGACAGGTCCCTGGGGTCACCCCGGTTCGGAGTGAAGACCGACGTCCGGGCGATGCAGCAGTTGAAGGAGGAGTTGTCCTTCGTATCGTTCAGGGTGAAGGAAACGTCCATCAGGGCACTCCGGGGGAGACGCCAGCTTCCCGTGACCACCATGGAGCGCTGCTCCAGCTTCGTATCTCCCACCAGCTCCAGGACCCGCCCCACCCGGGTGGAGATCCTGGACTCGTTGATGTTCGTCCGCCCGGAGTTGACGGGAATCGTCGAGGCGGGGACCCAGACGGGGCGCCCCCCCTCGATGGTGAAGTACGGCTCGTCCACCATGTTCCGGTCGTAGTACTGGAAGTTGTTGGTGGTGCGGGTGTAGTGGAGCGATGTCCCCAGGCTCACCTCCCCCAGGTTCCGCTGGTAGGAGGCGCTGGCCTTCCAGGTGTTGGGAACCTTGAAATCCGGGCTGATGATGTTGATGTACGAGGGAACGTCCCGGGGATCGAACCCCTCCGGCACACCGGGGATGGCGCTCCGGTCCTGCCGGTAGCGGTTGAAGTCGGGAACCGGGACCCCACTCCCCACCTGGATGATCTCCACGGCCTCCAGGCCAGACTGGAGCAGATGGTTCACATGCGTGTTGTAGACCGGCTGCGAGGTGAAACGCCCTCCCCCGGCCCGGATCACCTCACTCCCGTCGCCCCGCACGTCCCACTCCAACTGGACCCGGGGGGAGATGTTCCAGTCGGTGGGGGTGTAGTCGTTCCGGATCCCCAGGCTCTCGAAGAGGATGTCGTTGAAGGGGGCCGCCGTCAGGAAGCTGGTCATGTCCCACCGGAGCCCCGCCATGGCCCGGACCCTGGGTCCCAGGGGAAACTCCGCCTGGCCGAAGAGGGAAGCATCCAGGATGTCGAAGTCCGCCCGGGGGGCATCCGACCGGATGGGGACCTGCCGGGAGTAGCGGGCCGGCCTCATGGCCTCCAGGTCGTCCAGGGAGTTGAACTCGAAGAGCCCCCCCTGCTCCGCGGACAGGTAGCGCTCGATGGAGGTGAGGATGTTGTCCGTCCCGAAGGCGAACTGGACGTCGCCCCGCCGCCAGTAGGTGGTGTTGGCCAACTGGAGCTGGCGCTCCCCGTAATCCTCCGGGGCCAGCCGATTCCCCCCGAACTGCACGTTCACATTCCCGTTGGTCCCGTTGGGAAGGACCGACTGCACCCGGACGAAGGCCCGGGGGATGTTCAGGTTCGGGATACGCTCCCGGGTGAAGGTGAGGTGCTGGACCTTCAGTTCGTTCAGGATGGAGGGAGAGAGGGTGGACCTCAGGGAGAGCAGGGTCCCGTTGCTCCCGATTTCCACGTCTCCCCGGGACTCGCTGAAGTGGCGGGCCTGGTCCGCCCCCACCCCCTGGTCATCTTCCTGGAGGGTGTAGTTGTGCCGGAGGGTGAGGCGGTGGTTGGTCCCCACCTGCCAGTCCAGCCGACCGAAGATGTTGGTGCTGGCCGGAGCCCGGGTGAACTCCCCGAAGTGCTGGGTCCCCGTGGGAAGGCCGTACCTCTCCACAAGGATCCGCTCCATGCGCTGGAGGTTCTCCCGGGTGATCTGCTGGTCGATCTCATCCTCGGGGGACCGGAGATCCATGACAAAGAAGGGGCGGTCCTCCACCTGCCGGTCGAAGGCCACGAAGTAGTGCAGCCGGTCCTTGAGCACCGGCCCGCCGAGGCTCCCCCCGAACTGGGTCAGCGAGAACTCCGCCGGCAGCACACCCCGGAAGTCCTCGGTGGTGAGGCGGTCGTTCCGGTGGTAGGTGAAGAGCGACCCTGTGAGGTCGTTGGTCCCCGACTTCGTCACGGCGTTGATGGTCCCGCCCCCCTGCCGACCCTTCGTCACGTCATACTCGTTCGTGATGATCTCGAACTCCCTCACCGCCTCGATGGTCATGGTGAAGGGCCCGGCGAAGGTCTGCCCCGTGTTGTTCATCTGCCCCCCCACCCCGTCGATGCGGACATCGGTGGAGATGGGGCGGGAGCCGCCGATGGAGACGCCGCTCCCCACCAGGGGAGCCAGGGCAGCCAGGTCCTGGAACCGGCGATCGGCCACAGGGAGGTTCTCCAGTTGCTGCTGGCTGAACCGGGTGGACGCCCCCTGCCGCTCGAAGGTGGCGGACTGGGTGGCCTCCACCGTGACCCCGTCCAGGAGGACCGCCTGCTCGACGAGGCGGAACTCCACCCGCACCCGCCCTCCCAGCGTCAACTGGATCCCCGTCTCCTCCTGGGGCCGGTATCCCAGGAAGGAGCTGGACACGGTGTACGGTCCCCCCAGGGGGAGCTGGGAGAAGGTGAACTGTCCAGAGGCGTTGGACAGGATGGAGGCCTGGAATCCGGTGGCTTCGTTCCGGATCGAGACCACGGCTCCGGGGAGGGCGGTGCCCGCCTGGGAGGCGACGATTCCGGCGATGGAGGCGTCGGTACCCTGCCCCTGGAGAGACAGGGGGAGGGCGAGGAACAGCAGGGTCGGGAGGAGCCCTGACAGCCCGAGTGGGGACCTGGGACGACGAGGGGACATGGTGGAGATCCTTCTGGATGAAGCGGTTGGAGAACGGAAGGGGGTCTCCCTTCCCGGGGATGCTGGGAAGGCCGGCGCCGGACGGGTCGGGGCAGGCCCTCCCCGGTCAGGGGGAGCGATCCACCCTGGTGTGGCGCACGTAGTCGGCCCCATCGGCCCGGGTGGTGAAGAGGCTCAGCCGGTAGGGCCGCCCCCCCTGCCGGGTGGTGACGGTGTGCTCTTCCTGCTGGGTGGCGATCCCGGAAACGGCCGGACCGCCCTCGAGGAGTTCCCGGAGGACCCGCCCCTGCATGGAGGGAGGGGGGGTCAGGCCATGGAGGTGGAGGATGGTGGGGGCGATGTCCCGGTGACCGGTGGGGAGTGGGGTGGAGAACCCCTTCCGGAACGAGGGGCCCACTGCCAGCAGCGTCGCCCGGATGTCCCACGGGGAGGAGGTCCCGTGCCCCGCGGTGCCCGACTGCCAGGTGCTCCCCGTCCACCCCCACGCGTTCACCTCGTCGGACCAGTCCGCCGAGAAGAGGATGTCGGGAGCCCGGGGGTGGTCGTAGTGGATGGAGGCGAACGAGAGGGTGCCGGGGACCCGACCCTCCACGTCGCCGGGCTCCTCGCCCCGGGTGAAGACGGCGCCGACCCAGGGGGTGTCCTGGAGCAGCCGCACAATGGCCTCGACCCGCTGCGGACCTCCCTCGTAGACGTAGATCCCGCCTCCGGCCACCACCACCTCGGAGGACATGATGCTCTCCTTGAGCCCCTGCTCCACCAGGAGCGCCTCCACCTGTCCGGTGCCCACATGGGTGGAGAAGCCGTGGTCCGAGGTGATGATGATGTCGGTGCGATCCAGGAGGCCCCGGGCGTCCAGGGTGTCCAGGATCCGTCCCACCTCCTCATCCACATGGGCCAGCGCCTCCAGAGTCACCGGGGAGCCGATCCCCTCGGCGTGGGCCGTGCCGTCCGGGTCGTTCAGCCACATGACCACCACGTGGGGGGCGTAGCGGGGGATACCGAACTCCAGGTAGGCATCCACCGCCCTCCGATTCCGGGCCCGGTTGGGACGGGCGGGGGGAGGGAGGGGCCCCAGGAGCGCATCCAGATGCGGGCTCAGGGTATCGGGAAGCACCAGCTCGTTGTTCAGGACCGGGCCGGTGGGGGTGCGGTGGTTCAGGAGGTAGGCGGACCCGGGAGACCCGGAGCTGGTGACCATGAGGCGTTTCCCCGCCTCTGCCAACAGCTCCGCCAGGTCGGGGGCGGTGAGCAGTTCACCGTTCCACGCCGCCTCCGCCCGCATCAACTCCGTGGCGCTCCCGGTGTTGAGGACCCGGTCCCGGGACACCGCAGGGACGTGGATGGCATTCTCCATGAGCCCATGGACCCCGGGGGCCGCGCCGGTGACCAGGGAGGGGGCGTTCACCCGGGTGACGGTGGGAAACACCGCGTGGTGCCACTCGCTCCAGGCTCCTTCCTCCCGGAGCCGGGCCAGGCGGGGCATCCGCTCGGGGCTGATGTAGTCCGGCCGGAGGCCATCCAGCACCAGGAGGAGGGTATGGCGTTCCGGAAGCTGGAGAGGGCCATCCGGCGCCGAGGAGGCCCCGACGGCGGAGCAGCCGGACAGAACGAGGGAGAAGGCGGCGAGGGTGAGACCGTGCTGCAGCGTGCGGCCCATGGGGCTCGGCTCCGGAACCGGGATCCGCCGGGACCGGGGCAGAGAGCACCCGACCGGCAATGATCACGATGGGCCGGGGCGGAGATGATTGTCCGGCAGAGGGCGCACAGTTGTGCAACGAAAGGTTACATGCGTCGATTCCCCAGGAGGGGGGGGCGGGATGACAGTGAACGGAGGAGGAAGGAGGAAGGGGGAGCAAGAGGGGCACCGCCGGGGCGGGCGGCCCGAGCCAGGGGGGGACCCGGCGCCCCTATCCCTCCCCACCCTCCCGGGGATACACCTTCACGATGTCGA
>CAYQVI010000051.1:0-17677 GCA_964420725.1 uncultured Gemmatimonadaceae bacterium
AAGGTTCCAGCAGAGATTCTACGTGCGTAGACTCACGATTGGATCTCGCCTCTCGATGGTTCGTGAGCGACCATCTCGAAGCCAGCCGATGTTTGTCTCATCCGACCCGTCACGGCACCGGGACCGGACCAGCCCAAATTGTCGACGTCTCAAGACCCGTATTGGGCGAACCGATCAGGAGACGGACTGCAGGCTAAGCTTGAAAAAGCTTAGGCAGCCAGAGCCAGGTTATCGTTGGCAGTTGTGATTGTTCCCGGTGGATTTACGAGGTCCCGGGACCTCGGCACGCTACCCCACCTTCACCAGACCCGTCGAAGCCGTGACGCCCCCTGGGTGGTTCAGTGTTGTGACAATGATACACGATAACCCCTGCGGGGGTCCATCCCCCGGGGCGTCAGCCCTCAGGCCACTCCAGCCAGCCCGGTGGCCAGGTACCGGTCCAGGTAGCCCTGGAGCTGGTCATCCATCTCCTCCAGGGTGGTGACCTGGAAGAGTTCCTGGCGGAGCTTCGCCCCCCCGGGGAGCCCCTTCGTGTACCACCCCAGGTGCTTCCGGAACTCGATCACCGCCCGCTCCGCCACCGGCTCGAAGGCGATGGCGTTCCGGGCGTGCTCCAGGCAGATGCGGAAGCGCTCCTCCACATCCGGCGAGGCAGGTACCGGGTGGCCGTCCAGCGCCGCCCTGGCCTCCCGGAAGATCCAGGGCTGACCGTGGCTGGCCCGGGCAATCATGATCCCGGCGCACCCGGTCTCCCGGCGCATCCGGACCGCATCCTCCCCGCTCCGGACGTCCCCATTCCCGATGACAGGGATCTCCAGCGCGTCCACCACCGCCGCGATCTCCTCCCAGCGGGCGTGCCCCGAGTACATGTCCGTGCGGGTGCGGGCGTGGAGGGTGAGCATCCGGGCTCCGGCGTCCTGGCAGCGGAGGCCGATCCCCACAGGGTCCCGGGAGGGCTCGTCGAATCCGCTCCGGATCTTCACGGTGACCGGGAGGGGAGTGGAGCGGACCACCTGCCGGATGATGTCCTGGACCAGATCCAGGTCCCGGAGGCAGCCGGAGCCACCATTCCGCTTCACCACCTTCTTCACCGGGCATCCGAAGTTGATGTCGATGAAGTCCGGGGCGAAGAGGTCGGTGACCAGCCCGGCGGCGTCGCCCATGGTCCCGGGGTCGGACCCGAAGATCTGCACCCCGATGGGGCGCTCCTCCTCGTGGAAGCGGAGGTAGTCCCGGGTCCGCTCGTTCCCCTGGCAGATCCCGTCGGCGCTGACGAACTCGCTCACCACGACATCCGCACCGAACCGGCGGCACAACCGTCGGAACGGGGACTCGCTCACCCCGGCCTGGGGGGCGAGAAAGAGCGGAATGGAGCCATCCGCGAGACGCCGGAAGAGATTGTTGCCCATCATGCGCAAAGGTACGGTACGATCCCGGGGAGGAGAAGGCCGGAGGCCTTTGACATGGCCTCAGGGTAGGGGTACCCTTCAAGGTCCTGTGTACTTCACCCAACCCGTGGGGCCAGTCCCCCGAGGTTCAATAGATATGCGACTCAGGGAACTCTTCACGGTCGAAGCGGTCAGCCTCGACCTGGCGTCGGATTCCAAGGATGACATCCTCCGGGAACTCATCGCCCTTCTGGGCCTCGAGGGGAAGTCCGAGGCCATCCTCTTCAAGACCCTCAAGCGGAGGGAGAACCTGGGCTCCACCGGGATCGGAAAGGGGATCGCCATCCCCCATTGCCGCTCCCTCGTGGTGAGCCAGCTTCGCCTGGCCTACGGCCGGAAGCCCGGTGGCGTGGACTTCCGCGCCATCGACGGAGCGCCGGTGCACAACTTCTTCCTCATCGTGGCTCCCCCCCTGGAGGTGTCCAACCAGTACCTTCCGGTGCTTGGGAAGATCGCCCAGTTCGCCAAGGACCCCGAGGTCCCGGAGCGGCTCCGGGGGATCAGCCGACCCGAGGAATTCCTGCAGTTGCTGGAGGAGCGAGCCCACTGATTCCCGCTTCTGGGGTCATCGGGGAGACGCAGGAGGGGGGGGCACCGGCGGTGCCCCCCCCTCCTGCGTTCCACCCCTGAGGCACCCGGTAGAAGCACCGAAGCCCTATTTCGCCACGTACATCTTCCGGATGGCCTCCCGCCCGTTCACCACGAGTTGGAGAACGTAGATCCCCGAGGCCACCTGATTCCCCTGGAAATCCCGGCCGTCCCAGTACGCCTGGTGCCGTCCCGGGAACGGGTACTCCAGGTCCTGCACAGGCACCCCGTCCCCCAGGGGGTGGGCCAGCGCAGTGGGGGTGGCCACATGCTGGAGGAGGACATTGTAGACCCGGAGGGTCACCACCGCAGGACGGCCATCCACCATGGCCGCCTCGTCCAGGACGAAGGGGATCCGGGTCTCCGGGTTGAACGGATTGGGGTAATTCTGCTCCAGGCGGAATCCGGCCTCCCGGCCGGATGCGCCCGCCCCGCCCCCCGCCTGACCGGCGACAGGGGAGGAGAACAGGGCCAACAGGACCAGAAGGATCGGACTGACGCACAGCCTGCGTCTCATCTCGAACCTCCGCACCAGACTACCGTGCCGTAACAGAAGTGACGATCGCCCTCCAGGGCTCTCCAGGAACTTTGCTCCCCACCACGATGTGGGGTTCTACACCATGTCAGGATAACGCGGGTGTCAGAAAGGGGTCAAGGAAAGGTTCCTGTTCCCGTCACGGACATCCCCGGGGGAGAACGACGTGCCGCCGTTCCACCCTTTCCAGCGGGTTCCTGCCATCCCAGAGGACTCCCGGCGCCCCCGGAACGTTGCACGGCTCTTCTACCCTGCCCCCCCCTCCCCAGGGTCCCCGGCGGGATCCAACCCGGCCAGTCGACCGGCGAAGAAGGGAAAGGACTCCATGGTCCGTCCCTGGCCCATGTGCCAGGTGGCGAAGTCGTGGAGGAGTCTCAGGTGCACCTGGACCCGGGGGAGCCCCTCCGGCTCATCACCCTTCAGCATCCGTGCCAGGAGGTTCCGGGTGCCCGGTCCCACGAGCGGCCCGGGAGGAGGACCCGTGGTGGGTGTGCATTCCAGCCCCCGTACCCCCCCGGACCCGTGATCGAAGCGAACCACCTCTCCCTCCGGGATGGGGGCGCCACAGACGACGCACTGGTCCAGTTCCGGCGAGTATCCCAGCAGGGCCATGATGCGCCACCCGGAGGCGATCACCAGCGCCGCGGCCGCCGCATCGTTCTTCACCTCCAGAAGCGACAGAGCCTGGTCGATTCCCTCAAAGAGGGCAGGATTCCCCTCCTCCGTGCCATGGCGCAGAGCCAGTTCCCCCAGGAAGGAGGCCCCCCCGAATCGGACCAGGCTCAGGGGGAGGGCGCGGTGGGGATCCTCCACGTCGAAGGCGCGGAACCCCTGCAGATCCCGCCCGGGACGATGATCCAGGGTCAGACTCCCCCGTGCGAAGAGCTCCAGGGAGTCTCCACCCCGGGAGCCCCGGCTCCGGACCCCCCGTCCGATGGCGGCCACCACCCCGTGGTGGGGGGTGAGGAAGCGGAGGATCCGACTGGATTCACTGTAGGGATGACTGCGGAGCAGCAGCGCCTGCATCACCAGGGGGGGCATGGCGGGAGCCCGGCCCCGGTCAGTCCGAGCCCCGGAGCCGGGCCTTCAATTCCGCCCGTCGGGCCTCCCACGCTGCACGATGTTCGGCATCCTGCGGTCCTGCCTCGAAGGCTTCGTCCAACTGAGCGATCTCGGCAAGAAGTTCCACCCGGGCCAACTCCGTGCCGGGTCCTCCCGGTGCGGGCGCGCCCCCTGCAGCGACCGCTGTCGCGGAGCGCCGCTTCACGGCCACGATGGCGATGAGGCCCAGGACCAGGGCCAGGATCACCGCGATCCACTCCATGGGCTCCCGTCGCTGGGGATTCAGCGAGACCTCGATGGACGTATCCATGAGGGAGTCCCCGGAGAAGACCCGGTATGTGCTCCCGGGCTCCAGTTCCAGTGGATGGTCGGCCCGGAGCCCTTCGATCTCCAGAGGGGGAGCCGGCTCCCGGACCAGGAGTTGGACGTCTGCAGTGAAGCCCGGGAGGGGGAAGACCGTCTCCGGGTCGCCCACCACATAGCGCACCACGTAGAGGCGCTCTCCCGGGGGAACCGGGGCGGTGATCATCATGCGGGTGCCGAAGAAGCGCACCGCATCCTCCGGAAGGTCTCCCTGACCGAGGATGAATCCTTCGCCTCCCCGGGCCAGCGGATAGGTCCAGATGGGCTCGTCCCCCCGGGGGATCCAGGTGACATCGTCCTGGTTCCGGATCTGGATGAGATCGGTGACGGTCCAGCTCCCGTCCGGATTCCCCTCCAGGATGATGTTCCGGACCCCCACCGGAAACTCCGCACCACCGGGGGGAGCCGAGGCGGTGTCATGCACCTGGATCAGGTACAGGGAGTCCAGCTGGACCGCCTCTCCCAGGAGGGGGCCGAAGTAGAGGATCCCGTCGTGCCGGACGGAGGCGAAATAGACCTCGCTCCGGGCGTCGGAGGCTGGTACGGAGGGAAGCCGGAAGCGGAACCGCCCATCGGGGCCCGCCCGGAGGGAGTCCACCTCACCGGAGGCCGCCGGAGTGACCTGGTGAAGCACCACCATGGCTCCACCCATGGTCTGGGACCCACGCCGGACCTCGCCCTCCAGCACGGGATCCGCCGGCACCTGGGCACGGAGGTGCAGGGCTCCGGCAGAGGAGAGAAGGGCCAGGAGGGCGAGGGTAGAAACGCTCCAACCCCCAGACCGGACGGAAGAGAGAATCTTGTTCAGGGCGAGAAGCGACCAAAGTCCTCGGGATTCATGCGGCGAAGGTACTCCTTCAGTTCGTCCGGGGAAATCCCTCCCCCCCCTTCTTCCACCGATTCCTCCGAGAAACTCACGGCCTCCTCCTCGGTGATCTCCACCCGGGTGTCTTCCAGAAGTTCGTCCGAGGCAAAGATCCGGGCCCGGGCCCTGAGGGCCACCGCGATGGAATCCGAGGGGCGGGCGTCCACCGAGATCACATCTCCATTCCGATGGATCACCATCTCGGCGAAGTAGGTGTTCTCCTTCACCCGGGTGATGAGCACCCGGTCCAGCCCTCCCCCAAGGCCCGACATGAGCGAGACCAGGAGGTCGTGGGTCAACGGCCGGGCGAACTTCATGTCCGCGAGCTGCATGGCGATGGCGCTGGCCTCACTGGGTCCGATCCAGATGGGAAGCACCCGCTCCCCCCCCACTTCCTCAAGGATCACGACCGGAGTGTTCGAGGTCCGGTCAAGCCCGAGACTCTGCACTCTCACCTCGACCAGCACACACGCCTCCGGCACGTCGGAAATGACACCAGGAACCGCCCCCGGCCGTCGTGGAGTCTGGAACCCCCACGGCCGGGAGCGGTTCCGCCCCGCCCCGGGAAGATCTCAGATCTTCATGGCCGCCTTCAGTTCTTCTACCCGGTTCGCGGCCTCCCAGGGGAAGAGGGTGACCACCCGGCCGTCGTCCAGGGTGTGCTCCCGGCTGGTGCGCCCAAAGTGTCCGTAGGCCGCCGTGGGGAGGAAGATGGGGTCCTGGAGCTTCAGGTCCCGGATGATGGACCCGGGGCGCAGGTCGAAGACCTTCCGGATGGCGGCGGCCATCCGGTCGTCGGAGAGCGTCCCGGTCCCGAAGGTGTCCACGTGGATGGAGACCGGATCCGCCACGCCGATGGCGTAGGCCAACTGGATCTCCGCCCGCCGGGCGGCCCCGGAAGCCACCAGGTTCACCGCCGCCCACCGCGCCGCATAGGCCGCCGACCGGTCCACCTTGGTGGCGTCCTTCCCGCTGAAGGCCCCACCCCCATGTCGCCCGGTGCCGCCGTAGGTGTCCACGATGATCTTCCGACCGGTGAGACCGGCGTCGCCGTGGGGTCCGCCGATGACGAAGCGCCCGGTGGGGTTGATGTGGAAGACACAGTTCCCCGGGTCGAAGTACTCCCCCTCCAGGGCGGGGAGGACCACATGCTCCAGCACCCCACGCTGGATCTCCTCCTGCTCCACCTCAGGCGCATGCTGGGTGCTCACCACCACGGTGTGGACCCGCACCGGGCGGTCCCCCTCGTACTCCAGCGTCACCTGGGCCTTCCCGTCGGGGCGGAGCCAGGGCACGGCTCCCGAACGGCGGGCCTCCGCCAGGCGCCGGGTGAGGCGGTGGGCGAAGAGGATGGGCACGGGCATGAGTTCCGGGGTCTCGTCCGAAGCGTAGCCGAACATCATCCCCTGGTCCCCGGCCCCGCCGGTGTCCACCCCCATGGCGATGTGGGGGGACTGGCGGTCGATGCTGGTGAGCACCGCGCAGGTCTCGGAGTCGATCCCGTAGGCGGAGTTCGTGTAGCCGATTCCCCGGAGCGTCTCCCGGACGATGTCGGGGATCTCCACGTAGGTGGAGGTGGTGATCTCCCCCGCCACCATGGCCACCCCGGTGGTCACCATGGTCTCGCACGCCACACGGGCTCCTGGATCCGACGTGAGGATGTGATCCAGGACGGCATCCGAGATCTGGTCTGCGATCTTGTCGGGATGGCCTTCGGTGACGGACTCGGAAGTGAATAGACGCAGGCTCACGTGTGACCTCGGCTACGGGGTGCGAAAGGATTCAAGAAGGGAAAACGGCGATCCGCAGGGCGGGAAGCTAGTCCCGTGCCACCAGGTCGAGGAAGCCCTGGAGCGGCCGCGGACCGCCCGGGACGGGAACCGGAACGGAATGGCGCAGGTGCTCCGCAGCAGGGGCGACGGGCCGGAGCAACACCGTGGCCCCCATCAGGAGCCGGGGAAACGGGCCAGTCCCTCGGGAAGGGGGCCTTCGCTCCGCCTCCCGAAGACCTCCAGGTCCACACTCCCCCCGATCCCCGCCTCCAGGCACTGGACCACCTCCCGGCTGGTGGGCGCAGCCAGCGCCTTCCGGGCGGCACTCCGGGCGTCCTCCACCCGCATCTCCAGGATGGCCTTCTTGATCTCCGGGAGGGACGACCACCCCACGGAGAGGGAGAGGATGTCCAGCCCCAGGAGGAGGAACGCCCCCAGGGGATTGGCCGCCATCTCGCCGCAGACGCTGACTTCGAGTCCAGCGGCACGCCCCACCCGGGCCACCGAGTGGAGTTGGCGGACCACCGAGGGGTGGAAGGGATCGTAGAGGGGGGCCAGACGGGCGTTGGTGCGGTCCACCGCCAGCGTGTACTGCACCAGGTCGTTCGTCCCCACGGAGAAGAAGTCGGCGTGGCGGGCCAACTCAACCGCATCCAGTGCGGCTGCGGGGGTCTCGATGAGAACGCCGATCTTCACCCCGGAGTTGTAGGGGATCCGGTCCCGTCGGAGCTTCTCCGCCTCGTCCTCCAGGAGGGCCCGGGTGCGGCGGATCTCGTCCACATCGTTCACCAGGGGAAGCATGATCCGCAGGTCCCCGTGGGCCGAGGCCCGGAGGAGCGCCCGGAGCTGGGTCCGGAAGAGGTGGGGCTCGTCCAGGCAGACCCGGATGGCCCGCCACCCCAGGAAGGGGTTCTCCTCCTTGGGCATGTGCAGGAAGGCCGGAAACTTGTCCCCACCCAGGTCGAAGGTCCGGATCACCACGGCCCCGGTGGGAAACGCCTCCGTGACCCGGCTGTAGGCCTCGTACTGCTCCTCCTCGTCGGGCATGGCGTTCCGCCCCACCACCAGGAACTCGGTGCGGAAGAGCCCCACCCCCTGGGCGCCGTGGGCCCGGGCGGTCTCCGCCTCCACCGGGAGGTCCAGGTTGGCCCGGAGGGAGAAGGGCTGCCCATCCCGGGTGACGTTCTCCATGGCTGCGATGACCCCGATCTCCTCTTCCCACTCCTGGATCTGGATCCGGCGTTCCCGGTAGCGAGCCCGGTCCTCGTCCTCCGGGGAGACGATCAGGCGCCCCACCCGCCCATCCAGGATCACCTCCTGCCCATCGGTGACCAGGCCGTTCAGCGAGCCCAGCCCCACCACGGCGGGAATCCCCAGCGAGCGGGCCAGGATCGCCCAGTGGGAGGTGCGGGTCCCCTGCTCCGCGGCGATTCCCAGCACCAGGTCCGGGCGCATCTGGGCCACCAGGGAGGGTGTGAGATTCCGGGCCACGATGACCACGGGAGAGCCCACCGCCTTCAGGTCCGTGGGGTCTTCCCGGTCCAGGAGGTGATGCAGGACCCTGATCTGGAGGTCGTCCAGGTCGTTCAGGCGGTCCAGGATCATGGGGCTCCCGATCCGGGTCCAGAGGGCTCGGAGCTCCAGGAGCCGCCAGGCGAAGGCCCGGGCTGCCGTGAGGTGCAGGTCCCGGATGTAGCGCTCGGTCCCCTCCACCACCTCGCCGTCATCCAGCATCAGGATCTGCGGATCGAAGATCCGGGCCTCCACCCGCCCCAGCCTCCTCTCCGTCTCCTCCTGGAGTTCTCCCAACCGGTGCCGGGCCCACTCCCGGGCCTTCCTGAATCGCTCCAGCTCCCCTTCGAGCCCCTCCGGGGGCACCACCCGGTGGGGTACATCCGGAAGCTCCCAGTGGAGGATGTGGGCGGGTCCCGTAGCAATCCCCGCCGATGCGGAGAGTCCGTCCCGGATCAGCATATCAGTTCTCCTCGAATCCCCGGTGGACCAGGTCGGCCAGTGCGTCCAGCGCCTCCGAGGCGTCCCCTCCCTCCCCGGAGATGCGAAGCTCGCTCCCCTGCTCGGCCGCCAGCATCAGGACCCCCATGATGCTCTTGCCGTTCACCTCCAGGCCATCCTTGGCCACACTGATCCGGGCGGCGAAGCGCCCGGCCAGCTTCACGAACTCGGCGGCGGGGCGTGCATGCATCCCCGCCCGATTGACGATGCGCACGGTTCGGGTTTCGACGGACTCGCTCATGCGAGGACTCCCCACAGCAGCAGGATGAAGGTGACGGACAGGAAGATCAGCCAGGCAGGGCGTCGGAGTTCCAGCCCCCTGAGGGTCCCGGCAGCCAGGAGCAGACTGGCCACCACAGCCATGGGCCAGGGGATCCCCGCCCCCACCACCCCTCGGGAGACCCCCAGCCCCACCACCACGCCCAGGAGGAGGGAGCCGGCAGCGGCGACAGCGGAGGAGTAGCGGCTCAGGTGGGCTCCCCGGAGCCAGCGCCCCACCTCTCGCCCTTCCCGGAATCCCGCCCGGAAGACCCAGGCCCGGAGGACCACATGTCCCAGGTTGTAGAGGACCAGGAACACCAGGATGGTGAGCCATGGCCCCAGCCCCATCAGCGCCAACGCCAGCGCCAGGAGGGTGCAGGCGGGGAGCCAGCCGGCCCACACCAGAACGTCCCCCAGGCTCCCCAGGGGACCCCGCACGGCGCTCTTGAACCGCCGGATCTCCTCCACCGGCACCCCATCGGCCTCCAGTCGGAGCACCGCCCCCAGCGCCAGGTCCGCCAGGTACGGGTGGGCGTTGAAGTGCTCCACATGGCGCCGCACGGCCCGGTCCAGTTCCTCGGGGTCGTCGGGATACAAGGCCCGGAGACCGGGGAGCAGCGCGTAGCCGAAACCACCCCCCTGCATGGTCCGCTCATTCCAGGAGCCCTGGATGGCAAAGGAGCGAACGAAGACCTGGAGGCGGTGCCGCAGCTTCAGCGGCCCCTTCCCGGGAGCGGTCCCCGCCCCGGTGGGGGTGCCGGTGGGGTCGGTCATGCCAGCCCCCCCAACAGGAGCCCCGCCGCCAGTCCCCCGGCCAGCAGGAACGGACGGAGCCCGAAGCTCCGGAGGAGCGCCCCCATGGGCACGGCAGCTCCCAGCAGGAGGAGCCCGGCGCTCCAGCCGCCATCCAGCGGCCAGTGGGTCCCCAGCCAGGCCGCCATGGCGGGACCCACCAGGGCACCCAGCCCCGTGAGCACGATCCCCCGGGTGAGATCCATCCCCACGCAGGCCGCCTGAACCCGGGCCACCGCCGACGGGGTGACGGCGGGACCTTCGGGATCCAGCGCGATGAGGGTGTTCAGGCGCCGGAGCCACCCCACGGTGAGCCCTCCCAGCGCCCCCCAGGCCAGCCCGATGGAGACCCCCGCCACCAGCCCCGCCATCTCCGGGGCTGCTGCCGCCGTGGCCGCTCCCACCACGGCTGCGGGGCCTCCCTCGGGGAAGCGGGCACCCCCCACCGGGAGCACGGACAGGTAGAAGAGCTCCAGCACCCCTCCCACCACCAGCCCCGACATGGGGTCCCCCAGGAGTCCGCCGGCCAGGGTGGCCGCCACCAGGGGACGGGACACCATGAACTGCCCCAGGGCGGTGCCGTCCAGCGCCACCAGACCCCCCAGGAGCACGAGGAGGAGCAGTTCATGGAGGGTGTGGATCATCCCAGTAGATCCCCCAGGGGAATCCGGGCCGAGGTGGGGAGATCCTGTGCCGAGACCTCCACCCCTTCGGCGGCCAGTTCATCCAGGAGACGGAGGTCCTCGGGGCCCAGGTGGAGGTAGGGGAGGAACCGCTCCTTCCCCGGCGCGTGGTGGAGTCCTCCCAGGTTCACCCGGGCCTCGTCCATGCCACCCCCCCGGGCAAGCTCCCGCATCGCCTGGATCCCCCGGGTGAGGAGCACGCTGGGCCGGGCGTCTGCCCTCCAGTCCGGAAGCTGGCCCCGGGCCTCACCCACATCGGTGAACAGCGCGTCCACCCCCTCCGGGAGCCCCAGAAGGTAGAGCTCCTGTTCCCAGGGACTCCCTGCGAGTTCGTCATCCACCACCAGGTAGCGATCCGGTTGGAGTCTCATCCCCCACCCCAGGACCACCTGACCGTGGATGAGGCGCTCGTCAACCCGATACAGGAGGATCGGCACAGATCGCCCGGGGAGTAAGCCCCTGAACACCCTCCCGCCCCCGGTCCACAAGGCGGGGGACCAGCTCCTCCAGGGGGAGGTCCCGATGGAATACGAAGTCCAGGAGCATGGGGAGGTTGACTCCGAACACCACCCCCCTCGGGCCCGCTCCGCCACAGGCGATCCGGGCGGCGACGGCACAGCTCCCGCTCTGGAGATCGGTGAAGATCACCGCAGGGCGATCTCCCGCCGCCTCATCCAACTGCTGGCGCAGGGAATCCGGCGAGCACCCTTCGTTGCTCAGCGCGGTGAGCACCCCGGGAAGGGGGCCGGTGATCCGCTGAACGGCGTCCACAAGACCCTCAGCCATCCCCCCGTGGGTGAGGAGGATCCCCTGCGCTTGATTGGCCTCACTCATAGTCCTCTTCCAGGTACTCCAGCACGGGGCGCATGGCCCCCTTGAGGGAGCGATCAAACTCTGCAGCGGAGTCGATTCCGGCGTACAGGAGCAGGTGGTTCATGGCCACCACCTCTGAAATCACCGTGATGTTCTTCCCCGGGTTCAGGGGAATGGTGAGCTTGGGAAGCGTTACCCCCAGGATCTCGGTTCTTTCCCGGTCCAGCCCGGTCCGGTCGTAGGCCCTGGAATCGTCCCACCGCTCCAACTGCACCACCACCTCGATCCGCTTCTGCTGACGGATGGCCCGGATCCCGAAGAGGGTGCGGATGTCCACGATCCCCAGCCCCCGGATCTCCATGTGGTGGCGCTGCAGTTCGTGCCCCCGACCCATGAGGACATCGTTCCCCCGGCGGGTGGCGATGACCAGGTCATCGGCCACCAGGCGATGCCCCCGCTCGATGAGGTCCAGGACGCACTCGCTCTTCCCCACCCCACTCTCCCCCACGAAGAGGAGCCCCACGCCGTAGACGTCGGCCAGGGTTCCGTGGAGGGTACAGGTGGGGGCCAGCGCCCCCTCCAGGTAGGGCTTCAGCCCCCGGTAGAGGAGCTTCGTGGAGAGGCGGGACCGGAACACCGGGATCCCGGAGTCCCGGGCGATCTCCAGGAATGACTCGGGGACACCCTGCCCCTTGGAGATGAAGACCGCCGGGATATGGTGATGGAAGAGCCCCCGGAGCCGATCCGCCGCCGCCGCCCCCGGGAGGGAGGAGAGATATGACATCTCCGTCTCACCGAACACCTGCATACGTCCCGCAGGAACCCGGGCGGTGAACCCCGCCAGGGCGAGGCCAGGGGAGGACACGTCCGGATCCACGATCCGGCGGGTCAGCGGGAGATCCGGGGTCAGGAGTTCCAGGGCCAGGCTCTCGCCCTTCGCCGCGAAGAACTCCTCCACACTGATGGATGCGTCCACGTCAGTCGAGGTCGACCTCTGGAGGCACACGCTCTTCGACGATCTCCCGGGGGGGCCCCTGGTGATCCACCGATTGCTTCCGGAGCCGCCGGAGCTTCCGGCTGAGACGGTCCACCGTCCGGTCCAGCGCCGCCTGGAAGTCCGTCCCCTCTCCCTGCGCCACGATCCGCTCCTGTCGATCCACCGAGAGGATCACCTCGGCCAGCTTCCTGTGGCGCTCCTCCTGGAAGATCACGTCCGCTGCAGCGAGTCGCGGATCGTATCGCACGAGGCCGTTGAGCCGGGTCCGGGTCCGTTCCAGCACCGGTTCGGGAACCACACAGTGGCGAGCAGCGATCTGGATGTGCATGGAGCCTCCACGAAGAGGGTGTTCCTGAAGTTAACGTCCCCCGGTGGAGACGGGCCACGTGGCAGCTCCCTCCCGGAGGAGCGCCTCCCAGCGGAGGGACACGCCGTCCCACTCGTGTTCGGTGGCCCAGCTCCGGGCCCGCTCCCCCATGGCTTCCCGGGCGGGTCTCTCCTCCACCAGCCTCGCCAGCGCCTCCGCCAGCGCCCCCACATCGCCGTGGGGCACAAGGAGCCCCGTCTCTCCATCCCGCACCGAGTCCCGGAGACCGGGGGAGTCGCTGGCCACGGAGGGGGTGCCGCAGGCCGCAGCCTCCAGCACAGAGATCCCCCATCCTTCCTTGGGGGAGGTCAGGACGTGGATCCAGGCCCGCTGCAGGAGAGCCAGCTTCTCCTCTTCGGACACAAAACCCAGGAACTCCACCCGGTCCGCCAGCCCCAGGCGATCCCGGAGGTCTTCCAGCGCCCCACGGTGTTCCCCCTTGCCCCCCACCAGCAGCCGGACCCCCACCCCCTGGTTCCGGAGTCGGGCCACCGCCTGCAGCACCAGATCCACCCGCTTGTAACGCTGCAGCCGACCCAGGTAGAGGAGGGTCGGATGGGGGAAGCGCCCTCCCGGGGGAGCGGGAGAGAGCCCGGACACATCCACTCCGTTGGGAATCACCTGGATCCTCTCCGGGGACAGTCCCCTCTCCTCCAGATCCAGGGCGGTGCTCCGGGACACCGCCACCACAGGGACCCGGGCATAGATGGAGGGGATGGGGCGCTCCAGGAGCCAGGTGGCCAGCGCCAGGGGGAAGGAGGCCTCCTGGAAGGCCACCCCCCCGAAGAGGTGATGGACCAGGAGGAGCACCGGAACCGGCGACCAGAGGGGGGAGAAGAGGGGGACCTTGTTGAGGTCCTCCACCAGAATGTGGGGGGGCTCCTCCCGGAGGAGCCGCCGGAGGAGGGGAGGGGCGGTGAGGAGGTAGCTGTGACGCCCCCCCGTCCGGATCACCCGCATCCCGTCCAGGGTGGCCTCGGAAAGAGCCCCGGGCCACCCGGAGGTGACCAGCGTCACCTGGTGCCCCCGGGCCGCCAGCCGCCCGAACACCTCGTGGAGATGGATCTCAGCACCCCCGGCCCTGGGGTTCTCCCGGTCCTGCCAGTTGGCCACCACGATCCGGAGGGGCTCCCCCGGCCGGGGCGCCCCGGGACGCAGGGAGGGGGGAGGGGTGGTCACCCCAGGGACGCCATCATCCGGCGGTAGAGGGCGTCCAGGACCCCGTTCACGAAACGGGGGGACTCGGGGCCGCCGTACTGCTCCGCCAGGCGGATCCCCTCCTGGATCGAGACCCGGGGGGGGATGTCGTCCAGATACAGGAGCTCGGCGGCCGCCACCCGGAGGACCCCCCGGTCCAGCGCCGAGAGGCGTTCCATGCGCCAGTTGGCCAGCGCTTCCACAAGCTGCTCGTCGATCTCAGGGAGGTGGGCGTCCAGCACTGTCAGGAGCCGCTTG
Source organism: uncultured Gemmatimonadaceae bacterium (assembly GCA_964420725.1). GTDB lineage: Bacteria > Gemmatimonadota > Gemmatimonadetes > Longimicrobiales > Gaopeijiaceae > CAYQVI01. The sequence goes on from CAYQVI010000051.1 coordinate 14,015, forward strand.
ATGTACGGACGCCTCCGGGGCGCCACCCGGCGATTGTCCAGCGTCTCCTCGAAGGCCTGCCGGAGGGTGCCTTCTCCCCCTCCACTCTCCCACCGGTACAGCACCTGGAGCGCCCATGCCCGGGCCATGCTCCGGTCCCGGGGGGCATCCCCGGAATCCCGGGTGTAGGGCAGTTCGGAAGCCACCTGCCTGCGACGATCGTCCTCTGCGGTCACTCCAGACTCCCGTACAGGTTGATCATCTCCAGGGCGGAGAGGGCGGCATCCCACCCCTTGTTCCCCGCCTTGGTCCCCGCCCGTTCCACCGCCTGCTCGATGGTGTCGGTGGTGAGGACGCCGAAGATCACCGGGATGGACTGCTGGCGGGCGACAGCCCCCAACCCGGAGGAGGCCTCCCCCGCCACATGGTCGAAGTGGGGGGTGGCCCCCCGGATCACGCACCCCAGGGCGATGATGGCGTCGTGGCGGCGGAGTCCCGCCACCCGGGCCGCGGCGGCAGGAAGCTCCCAGGCCCCGGGCACCCTCACCACGTCGATGTCGCCGTCGGCCACACCGTGGCGCACCAGGCAGTCCCGGGCACCCTCCACCAGCCGCTCGGTGATGGCGCCGTTGAAGCGGGACACCAGGAGCGCGATCCGCCGCCCCGTTCCCACCAGCGATCCACTGTACTCGTTCACCTGTGCCACTCCACGTGGAGGTTCGGGGACCGGAGGAGTTCCGGCCTGCCGGAAATCAGATGAGGTGCCCCATCTTGCTGCGCTTCGTGTCCAGGTACTCCCGGTTGTGCTCGCCGGGCTCCACCTGGATGGACTCCCGGCCGGTGACGGTGAGGCCGTACCCGTCCATCCCCACGATCTTCCGGGGGTTGTTCGTCAGGATCCGGATGGAGGTGAGCCCCAGGTCCAGGAGGATCTGGGCGCCGATCCCGTAGTCCCGGAGGTCCGGCTTGAACCCCAGGGTCTCGTTGGCCTCCACCGTGTCCTGCCCCTGGTCCTGCAGATGGTACGCCCTGAGCTTGTTCCCCAGTCCGATTCCCCGTCCCTCCTGCCGGAGGTAGACGATGGCCCCCCGCCCCAGCTCGTCGATCCGGCGCATGGCGGCGGCCAGCTGTTCGCCACAATCGCAGCGCTGGGACCCGAAGACGTCGCCGGTGAGGCACTCGGAGTGCATCCGCACCGCCACATCCGGCTGCCCCTCCACATCCCCCCGGAGGAGGGCAATGTGCTCCCGGCCATCCACCAGGCTCTCATATCCGATGACCCTGAACTCCCCGTGTGCGGTGGGGAGGCGGGCCTCGGCGATCCGCCGGACCAGCCGCTCCTTCCGGAGGCGGTAGGCCACCAGCTGTGCCACCGAGATGAAGCGGAGCTTGTGCTCCCGGGCAAAGACCTCCAGCTCCGGGCGCCGGGCCATGGAGCCGTCGGGATTGAGGATCTCGCAGATCACCCCGGCGGGAGGAAGCCCCGCCATGCGGGCCAGGTCCACCGCCGCTTCGGTCTGCCCCACCCGCCGGAGGACCCCGCCCGGGCGGGCTCGGAGGGGGAAGATGTGTCCCGGGCGCCGGAGGTCGTCGGGGCCCGTGTCCGGGTCGATGATGACCTGCACGGTCCTGGAGCGATCCGGGGCACTGATCCCCGTGGTGACCCCGTACTTCCGGTGGGCGTCCACACTGACGGTGAAGGCGGTCCCCTCCGGGTCGGTGTTCCGCTCCGTCATGAGGGGGAGGTTCAGCTCATCCGCCCGCTCCGGCGTGAGGGCCACGCAGATCAGCCCCCGGGCATGGAGGGTCATGAAGTTGACGATCTCCGGCGTGATGGCCGAGGCCGCGCACACCAGATCCCCTTCATTCTCCCGGTCCTCATCGTCGGCCACGATGATCATCCGCCCTTCGCGGATGTCCTGGATGGCCAGCTCCACATCGTCCAGAGGCATAGCGTTCGACTCCATCAGGAAAGTGGGGGGGCCGGGGGAGGGGCGGCGCGCCCTGCCTCCATCCAGCGTCCCACGTACTTGCCGATCAGATCCCCCTCCACATTCACCGGATCACCCGGGCGGAGGAGGCCCAGGTTGGTGTGGCTCCAGGTGAAGGGGATGATCCCCACCTGGCAGATCTCCCCTTCCAGGGCGTTCACGGTGAGGCTCACTCCGTTGAGGGTGATGGACCCGTGGAGGATCGTCCCCCGGGCCACCTCCTCCGGAATGCGCACATCCAGGAGATGATAGTCGCCATCCGGGCGGGAGGAGACCAGTTCCCCCACCCCGTCCACATGCCCCTGCACCAGGTGCCCGTCCAGCCGATCCCCCATCCGGAGGGCCCGCTCCAGGTTCACCCGCGTGCCCTGGCGATACGTCCCCGCCACCGTCCTGGAGAGCGTCGTCCCGATGGCCTCCACCAGGAAGAGGTCCTCCTCCACGGTGACCACCGTGAGGCAGGCCCCGTCCACCGAGACCGACTGTCCCGGTGTCAGCTCCGGGGCCATCCCCGGTGCCTCCAGCCGGAACTCCCGGAGGGCGTCCCGGTCCCGGAGCGAAACCACCGTTCCCACCTGTTCCACGATCCCCGAGAACATCAGTCGCCTCGATCGTACGTGAGGAGTACGTCCCGCCCCAGAAGCGCGGGAGGGCCGACCGGAGTCCATTCGTCCGCGAGGTCTTCACCGGGGCCCACGCCGGGGAAGGCCGGAACCCCCTGCTCTCCCAGCAGGACCGGGGCCAGCAGGAGGTGGAGCCGGTGGAGGGCGTGGGCGGAGGCGAGCCCGGCGGCCACCTCTCCTCCCCCTTCGCAGAGCAGGACCTGGAGACCCCTGTCCTTCAGACGCTCCAACGTCTCCGGAAGGTCGATGCCCCCCGGCGCCCGCTCAACCGCCACCACCTCGGCTCCCCTACCCTCCAGCCCCCGGACCCGGTCCGGATCGGCGTCCCGGGCCACGATCACCAGGACGCGGGCTCCGTCGGATCGGTCCAACAGTGCGGCGCCCGTGGGGAGTTCCGCCTCAGGGTCGAGCACGATGCGGGCAGGGGCGATCCGGGGCATCACCCGTCCCCGGGCAGTGAGGCGCGGATCGTCCACCAGGGCGGTCCGGGCCCCCACCATGATCCCGTCGAACCCCGCCCGGAGCGCCATCACCCAATCCCACGCGGCGGCCCCCGTGAGGGGGGTGCGCTCCCCCGGGGCCCGGGCGATGCGGGCATCCAGCGAGAGGGCCAGCTTCAACGCCACATGCGAGCGCCCCTCCGCCCGGGCGAAGAATCCCGGGTTTTCCCGGAGGGCGGTCGTCCGCTGGAAGAGGGGGCCGGCGACCTCGATCCCCCACTCCCGAAGGACCGCCCCACCCCCCGCCCCCACCCCAGGGTCCCCGGCGCCGAAGACCACCCGTCGAACCCCGGCGCTCTTCAGGGCCAGGGTGCAGGGGGGCGTCTTTCCGTGGTGGGCGCAGGGCTCCAGGCTCACGTAGGCCGTGGCCCCGGTGGCCCGCTCTCCCGCATTCCGGAGGGCCTCCACCTCGGCGTGGGGGCCGCCGAACTCCCGATGCCACCCCTCCCCCACCACCACTCCATCCCGGACCAGCACACACCCCACCAGGGGGTTGGGGTGCACCCGCCCCCACCCACGGCGACCCAGCTCCACCGTCCGCGCCAGCCAGAACCGGTCGACCCGGTCGGG
>CAYQVI010000052.1:0-17575 GCA_964420725.1 uncultured Gemmatimonadaceae bacterium
TGGCCGAGGCGCAGGGCACCCGACTCCTCCGGGAGCCCACGGTGAGCCAGGAGCACATCGTCTTCGTCCACGCCAACGACCTCTGGAGGGTGGACCGGGAGGGGGGCGACGCCGTGCGCCTCACCACCCACGTGGGGGGGGAACAGGCTCCCCACTTTTCCCCCGACGGTCGATGGGTGGCGTTCAGCGGCCAGTACGACGGTAACACCGACGTCTTCGTGATTCCGGTGGAGGGGGGTGAGCCCCGGCGTCTCACCTGGCACCCGGGACCGGACGTGGTGTCGGGGTGGACTCCCGACGGGTCCAGGGTGCTCTTCCGCTCGGGGAGGGACGGCGTTCCCACCCGGATCTCCCGCTTCTGGACGGTGGCCACCACCGGAGGGATGCCGGAGCCCCTCCCCCTCCCCCAGGGGCATGTGGGAGAGCTCTCCCCGGACGGGCGCCACATGGCCTACCAGGAGATCACCTTCTGGGACCCGGAGTGGAGGAACTACCGGGGGGGGCAGGCCCAGCCCATCTCGGTGGTGGACATGGAGGACTTCTCGCTCCGCACCACCCCCCGGGAGGATGAGCGGCACACCGACCCGGTGTGGGTGGGGAATCAGGTCTTCTTCCTCTCCGAGCGGGACTGGGCCGGCAACGTGTGGTCCTGGAACCCGGACTCCGGGGAGCTGGTGCAGCGGAGCTTCCACTCCGACTTCGATGTGAAGTCGCTGGATGCCGGCGGGGGTGTGGTGGTCTACGAGCAAGGGGGGTGGCTGCACCTGATGGACCCCGCCACGGGGAGCTCCCGGCAACTGGAGATCCATGTCCGGGGGGACATGAACCAGGCCCGTCCCCGCATGGTGGAGGTCCCGGCGCAGGGGCTCCTGAACCCCTCCCTCTCCCCCACCGGGGTGCGGGCCCTCTTCGAGCACCGGGGCGAGATCCTCACGGTCCCCGCCGAGGAAGGGGACTGGCGGAACCTCACCGGCTCCTCCGGCACCGCGGAGCGGGCACCGGCCTGGGCCCCCGACGGCCGCCAGATCGCCTGGTTCTCGGACGAGGGAGGGGAGTACGGGCTCATGATCGGGGGCCAGGACGGCCTCACGGAGCCCCGCCGGATCGAGCTTCCGGAGCCCTCCTTCTACTTCCGCCCCACCTGGTCCCCGGATTCCAGGGGGATCGCCTTCACCGACACCCACTACCGGATCTGGATGGTGGATGTGGCCAGTGGGGCCGCCACCGTGGTGGACACGGACCGCTTCGCCCATCCGGAGCGGAGCATGAATCCGGTCTGGTCCCCGGACTCCCGGTGGATTGCCTATTCCCGGCGGCTGGACAATCAGCTCCGTGCGATCTTTGTCTACGACACGCAATCCGGGGAGAGCCGGCAGTTCACCGACGGCATGTCCGATGCCATCGATCCCATGTGGGACGCCTCGGGGAAGTACCTCTGGTTCCTGGCCTCCACCGACTACGGGCTGAACACCGGGTGGCTGGACATGAGTTCCTACGAGCGGCCGGTGACCCGGGGCGTCTACCTGGCGGTGCTGGCGGACGATGAGCCCTCCCCCCTCCTTCCCCGGAGCGACGAGGAGGAGGGGGCGGGCACAGGTGAGACCAGTGGCCGGGGCGGTGACCGGTCCGGCAGCGGCACCGACACCACCTCCACCCCCACGGTGCGGATCGACTTCCAGGGGATGGACCAGCGGATCCTGGCGCTGGACGTCCCCCTCAGGGACTACACGGGGCTGGTGCCGTCTCCCGCAGGGCACGTCCTCTATCTGGAGCAGGTCCCGGGGCAGCAGGGGGGAGCCACCCTGCACCGATACAGCCTGGCGGACCGGGAGAGCACCCGCTTCCTGAGCCCGGTGCTGGTGGCCACCACCTCCCACGACCGGAAGAAGCTCCTGTACCGGAGCGGCACCACCTGGGGGATCGTGGACACCGAGCGCCCCCCGCCCTCCGTGGGGGATGGCCGGCTGGCCCTGGGGAACCTCCGGATCATGGTGGATCCCCGGGAGGAATGGCGGCAGATCTACCGGGAGGGTTGGCGCTACCAGAGGGACTTCCTCTACGTGGACAACGTCCACGGCGCACCCTGGGACGAGGTGTTCGAATGGTATCGCCCCTGGGTGGAGCATGTCCGGCACCGCAGCGACATGAACTACGTCATCGACATCCTGGGAGGTGAGGTGGCGGTGGGCCACTCCTACACCAGCGGCGGCGACTTCCCCGACGTTCCCAGCATCCCCGGGGGGCTGTTGGGGGCGGACTTCGCCATCGAGAACGGTCGGTACCGCATCACCCGGATCTATGACGGCGAGAACTGGAATCCCGAGCTCCGCTCCCCCCTCTCCGCACCCGGGATCGATGTCCGGGAGGGAGACTACCTCCTGTCCGTGAACGGCGTCGACGTTGCGGCGGAGGAGAACCTCCACGCCTTCTTCCAGGGGACGGCGGATCGCCAGACGGTCCTCCGTGTGAACGACCGCCCCACCCTGGAGGGGGCCCGCACCGTCACCGTGGTGCCGCTGACCAATGACGGGGCGCTGCGGCAACGGGCCTGGGTGGAAGACAATCGGCGCCTGGTGGACGAGATGTCCGGCGGGCGACTGGCTTACGTGTATGTTCCCAACACGGGTCAGGGGGGCTATACCTATTTCAACCGGTACTACTTCGCGCAGCAGCACAAGCAGGGGGCGGTCATCGACGAGCGGAACAACGGAGGTGGCTCGGCGGCGGACTATATCGTCGACGTGCTGGCCCGGGATCTCCACGGCTACTTCAACTCCCGGGCGGGAGACCGACGCCCCTTCACCGTTCCCATGGCGGGGCTGTGGGGGCCCAAGGTGATGATCATCAACGAGCGGGCCGGCTCCGGGGGGGACCTCATGCCCTACCTCTTCAAGCGGCAGGAGGTGGGACCGCTCATCGGCACCCGGACCTGGGGGGGGCTGGTGGGGACGTGGGACACCCCCCCCTTCGTGGATGGGGGGCGGATGGTGGCTCCCCGGGGGGGCTTCTACGACGTGGACGGGAACTGGGCCATCGAGGCCGTGGGGGTGGCACCGGACATCGAGGTGCACCAGACCCCCGCCGAGGTCATCGCCGGACGCGACCCCCAGTTGGAGGCCGCCGTCCAGGAGGCGCTGCGTCTGCTGGAGACGGAGGGCGTGGAACTCCAGCCCGAGCCCGCCCCCCCGGTGCGGTGGCGCCGCCCGGATCCCCGATGACCCGGGAACCGGACTGGACCCGGGGTTCCGGGGAGTTCGACGAGCCCGGGGAGTCCCGACCCGGCGAGTCCCATGCAGGGGCACCCGATCCCGGCGAATCCGACCCCATGGGGCGGATGGAGCGGGGGGTGCCTTCCTCTGCCGACCCGGGGGAGGATGCGGAGGCCCGGCGCCTCGCCGCCCTCTACGGTCTGGGTGAGCCGCCGGAGGATGACGGGGGGCGGAACCCCTTCTGGTGGATCTGGGCCTTTCTGGTCCCGTTCATGCTGCTTGCCATGGGATTGATGGCCTGGAGGCTCGTCTCCACCCCCTCCCGGAGTATCCCCGGACTCTGACCCTCCGGGGCTGGAGGAGGGCGGGGGGGGTGAACAATCCTTCCCGGGCCTGCGTAGAGCTGTCGCCGGGCCCCCCAGTGGCCCGGTTCACCCCACCTCCGCAAGGAGCTCATCATGCCTGTGCCATCCGTCGCCTCCACGCTGCGAAGCTGCATCATCGCCGCTGCGGTGGTGCTCCTCCCCACCCTCCCGGCGTCGCTGGTGGGACAGGATCTGACCCTGGAGTACCAGACCCGCGTGGAGTTCGGCGGGATGATGGGCCAGATGATGAGCATGATGCCGGGGATGGGTGATCTGACCGCTCCCACCCGCACCATCACCCGCATCAGCGGCCTGAGGCTCCGGACGGACGATGGTGACGACTCCTCCCTCATCGTGGATGCGGAGAATCGGCGCTTCGTGCAGGTGGACCACGAGGAGCGCACCTACCTCGTGATGACGCCCGAGACCATGCGGGAGATGGGGGAGGAGGTCCAGGCGCGGATGGAAGCCGCCATGGACTCCATCCAGGCCTCCATGCCGGAGGCTCCAGCCCGCTCCGCCGGGGATCCGCAGGTTACGGTTGAGGCCCGGGTGGAGACGGAGCGCACGGGTCGTCGGGAGTCGGTGGCCGGGCTGGATGCCGAGGAGTGGTATCTCACCGTCACCGCAGACTTCGACGTCCAGGAGCAGGGTGGCAACCCCATGTTCATGGGGAGCACCGTGGCCTTCTCCGACCTCTGGATGAGCGCCGGGGTCCCCGGAGGCGAGGAGCAGCAGCGGGTCTGGCAGGCCTTCGGGGAGGAGATGATGGAGGCCTTTGACCTGGAAGAGGGGCTGGCCCCCGTCTTTGCCGTGAACCCTCAGCTCCAGGTGATGATCGAGCAGAACCAGCAGGCCATGGAGGAGATGGAGGGGACGGCGGTGCGCACCATCACGCTGATGGTCCTGGTGCCCCCCGGCGCCACCTTCGACAGGGATCGGGCCGTGGCCGACCTCACGGGGGAACTCGGTCGTTCCCTGGGTGAGGTGGCCGGGGCCGCCGCCGGTGAGGCCGCCCGGGGTGCTGCAGCCGATGCGGCCCGGGGTGCCCTGGGACGCCTGGGAGGCGGCCTGATGGGGCGTCGGAACCGGGAGGAGCCGCCCCCTCCTGCGGCGGAGGCCCCTTCCGCCCCCTCCCAGACCACCCTGCTCCGGAGTGTGGAGGAGCTGGTGCGGGTGGACCGAAGCCCCATCGATGCCTCGGTGTTCGGGATCCCGGAAGGCTACCGGGAGATCACCATGGCGGAGTTGATGGGGGGTGGGGTGCGCTGAGTTGATGTGAGCCCCCCACCGGGCCCTCACGGAGCCCGGTGGGGGGCATCGTCCCCGTTCGGTCAGTTCCCGAAGCGCTCCGCCAATTCCCGCAGCCCCGACTGGATCTCCGCCTCCGGAAGCCAGCGCCCCCGCACCATGACCCCCGCCCGGTCTGCCACGTGGGCCACATCCTCCAGGGGGTTCCGGTTCAGGAGGAGGAGATCCGCCCTCCGCCCCACCGCCACCGTCCCGAAGCTGTCCTTTCCCTGGAAGTACTCCCCCACATTGCGTGTTCCCGACACGAGGATCTGCCAGGGGGTCATCCCGGCGTCCGCCATCGCCTGGATCTCCCGATGGAGGGAGAAGCCGGGGACGCTGAAGATCTGGGGTGAGTCGGTTCCCATCAGCACCCCGGCACCCCCGTCGGCCAGCGCCTTCAGGACGGCGTTCCGGTTCTCCGCCCACTGACGGGCCCGCTCGGGATCCTGGGCGGCATTCCGTGCGGCGTTCCGCTGCCGCCCCGCCCACCCCTCCACACCCTCCGTCACCATGGGCAGGTTCTCCCGGGGCCAGTAGCGCATCTCCGGCCAGGCGGACATCTCGGCGGCATCCCCCAGGCCGATGATCCCCACCTCCCACAGCACCATGGTGGGGACCACCCAGGCTCCGGCCTCCCGGGTCATCCGGACCGCCTCGTCCAGGCGGGCCCGGTCCACCGGCCCCTGGAAGGCGTCCAGGAACTCGATGTAGCCGTCCAGATGGTCGAAGGTCTCCTGCCCCATCTCGATGGCATGGCGAAGACCCACATCCGAAGGGACGTGGCCGGCGAAGCGGATCCCTGCGTCATGGGCGGCCATGGCCATGGCGTCGTACTGCTCCCGGGTGAGTCCCGGGTGCACCTTGATGAGGTCCCACCCCGCCGCCGCCTGCTCCCGGGCCCGCTGGTCCGCCTGGGGGGCGGACTGGATGGTGCCGCCGCTGAAGGAGGGACCGGCCAGATAGAGGGTGGGGGCCAGCAGCTCGCCGGTGTTCGCCCGCCTCCGGAGGTCCAGATGGCTCTGGTTCCCCAGCATTCCCCGCACCGTGGTGATCCCGTTGGCCACGTAGAGGAACATCACCGGCTCCTCCATCTCCCCGCCGGGGGTGTGTCCGTGCATCTCGGCGAGGCCGGGCATGAGGAAGCGCCCGGCGCCCTCCACCAGGGTGGCTCCAGCAGGGGGCTGCACCTGGCTCCGGGGTGCCACCTCCACGATGCGCCCCTGGCGGACCACCACGGTGTGGTCCCGGAGGATCCGCTCCTCGTCCATGGGAAGGACGTCCACACCGACGAAGGCCGTCACCCCGTCGTCCAGGGGGGCCGGTGGAAGGAAGGGGGCGGCAGGAACCGGGGCAGGGAGAAGGAGGGTCGGGGCAGGAACCGGGGCGGAGGCCCCCTCCGGACGGGAGCCCGGCGTCGCCCCCACCACCAGCAGGATCGGGAGGATGGCGCCGAGGAGAATGCGGGAATCGGGCATGGTGGACCTCCAGGGGCACGGCTGGAAAGAAGGGCGCTACGAGATCCCTCAGACTCCAACCTCCGTCATCGCCCCCGGCCCGGGCAACCCCTTCCCCCGGAGGGCCGACCCCGATGGGGCTCCCCGCATGCTGCGGAGCTTCAGCCCGCCCGTCTAGACCTTCTGCAACGTGCTCATCTCCACCACGTCGAAGAACTCCTCCAACTGGAGCGGCTTCGCCAGATAGTGGTCCATGCCGGCGGCCAGGCAGCGCTCCTTGTCCCCCTTCATGGCGTGGGCGGTCATGGCCACGATGGGAATGCGTTGCCCGGTGGCCCGCTCCCCCTCCCGGATGAGCTTCGTGGCCTCGATCCCCCCCATCTCGGGCATCTGGAGGTCCATGAGGACCAGATCGAAGGCGGAGCTCCGCAGCGCCGTCACCGCCTCCCGTCCGGTTCCCGCCACCACCACCTGATGCCCCCACTTGTTCAGGAGGGTCAGCGCCAGGTGCTGGTTCACCGGGTTGTCCTCAGCCAGGAGGATCTTGAGGGAGCGCACGGCCTGCCGGGTCACCGCCTCCTCCGTTGGAGCGCCGGCGACGCCCCGGGCCTTTCCGGTGACCTCCGGTTCCTCCCCCAGGAGGGCCGAAAGGAGTTCCGACTGCTTCACCGGCTTGCTCAGGTAGCGGCGGATTCCCAGGTCCCGGAGCTCCCGGCGGGACGGCCCGTCCAGCCGGGAGGAGACCATGAGCACCGTACGGCTCCCGGTAGGATCCCCCTCCCGCAGACGGCGGGCCAGATCGAAGCCATCCATCCCCGGCATCCGGGCATCCAGGATCACGATGGGGAAGGGGTCCCCCACGGCCAGCGCCTGCTGGATCAGCGCCATCCCCTCCTCCCCGGTTCCGCACACCGTGGGTCGCATCTCCCACTTCAGGAGGACCTCCTCCAGGAGGTGTCGGTCGGTGGAGTGGTCGTCCACCACCAGGATCCGCTTCCCCCGGAGCTGCTCCGGGAGCATGGGCTCCCGCTCCCGGTTCCGGGTCCTCCGCTCCGGGGCCACGGTGATGGCGAAGTGGAAGATGCTCCCCTCCCCGGGCTCACTCTCCACCGCAAGGGTCCCCCCCAGGATCGCCACCAGGCGGGAGGCGATGGTGAGCCCCAGACCGGTCCCGCCGTAGCGCCGGGTGGTGGAGTTGTCCGCCTGGGTGAAGGGCTCGAAGATCATGGCGTGCTTGTCCCGGGGGATGCCGATGCCGGTGTCGTGCACCGAGAAGCGGAGGCCCACCAGGTCACCGGGGGCCGGACGGGGTTCCACCACCACCCGGACCCCCCCCTTCTCGGTGAACTTGAGGGCATTCCCCACCAGGTTCAGGAGGATCTGCCGGAGGCGCCCGGCATCTCCCACCAGGGCGTCGGGGATCTCCGGAGCCACCTCCACCACCAGCTCCAGCCCCCGATCCCGGGCGCGGATCCCCAGGGGGTCCAGGGCGGAGCCCAACATGGGTCGCAGCGAGAACCCCACCGGCTCCAGCTCCACCCGCCCCGCCTCGATCCGGGAGAAGTCCAGCACCTCGTTCACCACACCCAGCAGGGCATCCGCCGAGGCGTCGATGAGCCGCAGATAGTCCTTCTGCTCCCAGGTGACCTCCGTCTGGAGGAGCAGCTCCGTCATCCCGATGATCCCGTTCATGGGGGTCCGGATCTCGTGGCTCATGTTGGCCAGGAACTCGCTCTTGGTGCGGTTTGCCGCCTCCGCCGCCTCCTTCCCCGCCTGCAGCAGCGCCGCCGCCTCCCGGCGATCGGTGACATCGATGCAGTAGATCAGGATCCGCTCCCCCACCCTCCGGACCCACTGTTCGTGGAGGCGCGACCCGTACTCCACCTCCCGGACCAGGTCCCCGGCCCAGGGACCCTCCTGGTCCCCATACAGGATCCCCTGCAGGGTGGGGTGCTGGACCCCCAGCTCCTCCAGGTCGGGGAAGTGCTCGAAGGCCGCCTCGTTGATGAAGGACAGACTGCCGTCCCGGATCTCCATCACCGGGATCGGGCTCATGGAGGGGATGGAGGCCACCCGGGCCAGCTCCTCCTGGGCCTGGATCCGGTCCTCGATCTCCGCCCGGAGCCGACGGTTGGTCCGCCTGAGATCGTCCTTCCCCCGGGATAGACGGTCGTCCACCATGGCGGTGGCGATGGCGGCCAGGAGGAGGGTGAGGGCGGGTCCCGCCACCGCCACCACCGCCAGGGTATTCAGCCCCACCCCTGAGTGGGCCCCCACGGCTCCGGGATGGGGGGTGAACTCCACCGCCCAGATCCCCACGTAGTGCATGGCCGGGATTGCGGTCCCCAGGAGGGCGGCACCCTGCACCTTGGCCCAGCTCCACCGGGAGGGGGAACTCCCCCGCAGGTGGAAGGCCAGCCAGAGCGCCACCAGCGAGGCCCCGATGGCCAGCACCACCGAGAGGAGCACCCGGATGGGGTGGTAGGTCACCATGGCGTCCATCCGCAGTGCGGCCATCCCGATGTAGTGCATCCCCGAGATCCCCAGCCCCATGACCACCCCGCCGGGAATGGCACTCCTGGCATCCAGATACGAGCGACTGGCCAGGAAGAGGGCCAGCCCGGAGGCGATGACCGCGGCAAGGAAGGACAGGCCCACCAGGGAGACGCTGTAGAACACGGGAACGGGATGCTTCAGGGCCAGCATCCCCACGTAGTGCATGGACCAGATCCCGGTCCCCAGGACCAGGGCCCCACCCGTAAGCCAGAGATGCCGGGCCCGGCCCCTGGACGCGGTGATGCGCCCTGCCAGGTCCAGGGCCGCATAGGCGGCTACGAGGGCGATGGTGATGGACAGCGCCACCAGCATCGGATCGTGATGCCCGCTCCACATGGGTGTTGGGCTCCGGGAAGAGGTACGGTACAACTCGTCCTCTTCCAGTATCGGACGCCCGGGGGAGCAATCTGAGCCCTCTCGCCCCCCCCTTCACCCCCCGGACCCGGTGCGGCGAAGATCGCCGTCACCCGGGTCCCCGGGGACCGGTCAGCCCCCCCCGGGAGGGCGGATGAAGTCGGTCCCCTCCCAGCAACGATCCTCCCGGTAACCGGGGATGTCCGGGCGGCCGCAGCGCCGCTCCTGCATCAGCCCCTGGGAGCGATCCACCAACCGATTCCGCCCCTCCCCCCCCTTCACCAGGTCAAAGGCGTCGTAGAGTTCCCCCGTCACCGTCCGGGACTCGAAGCGCAGGGTATCGCCATCCAGGTGGATGAGCTGGTAGAGCTGGGTATCCTCCGCCGTGCGGGTCATGGTCTGTTCGGCGGCATCGGAGACGTAGTACATCTTGGGTCCCGACACCGACACCACATACATGGTCCCGGCATCCCCCTCGAAGGTCTGGGCCCCCTCGGCCACATTCTCATGCCGCCGGCCGTAGACGTGATCGTGGCCCTGCAGCACCAGGTCCACCCCGTACCGGTCGAAGAGTGGCTTCCACTGCGCCCTGAGGAGCGGATTGTCCCGCCCCTGTGAGACGGAGAACATGGGGTGGTGGTAGGTGACGATGGTCCAGCGGTTGGGATTGTCCCGGAGGAGGGGCTCCACCCAGCGGGCCTGAGCCTCCGCCGCCCCCTCGTTTTCCAGAGCGGCGTAGGAGTCCAGGGCGATGAAGCGCACCCCCTGGTAGTCCACATGGTACACCGTCCCCTCAAATCCGGCGGGGCCGTTGCGGGGCATGGAGAAGTGGGTATTCCAGGCGGGACTCAGCACCCGGGGAGATCCGATCTGGAGGACCACGTACTCGTGGTTCCCCGGAGCGGCGATGCTGGGGAGCATCCCGTTGAGCCACCCCCCGGCGTCGAACCACTCCCCCCATTCGTCGTCCCAGACCCCGGTGGAGCCCTGGTTCACCAGGTCCCCGGCGTGGAGCATGAACCGGGCGGAGGGAAGGTCCGAGAAGGCCTGCCGGATGGTCCGGGACCAGTGGGACTTCACCGCGTTCTGGGCATCCCCGAAGTACAGGAAGGAGAAGGGTTCAGGCTCCGCCGAGGCGGTGCGGACCTGGAACCACTCACTCCACGTACCCCCCCCCTGCACCCGGTAGGCATAGAGGGTGTTGGGCTCCAGCCCGGTGAACACCACCTGGTGATGGTGGGCCAGCCCGTTCTCCCGCTCCAGCGGGATGGTCCGGGCAGGGACCTGCCAGGCGGTGAGGTGGAGCCCCGGAGTGTCGTGTGCCACGGAGATCTCCGCCACGGCGTCCAGCAGCGATTCGTCGGTGCGCCAGGAGACCGCCAGGGAGGTGGCAGGATCCCCGGCGAAGGTCAGGACGATCCGGTCGGGGATGGGGCCCGGGGCGTAGTGGTCCGATCCAGGCGGCACCAGGGTGTTCTGGGCCGCGCACGCCGGCGGCCCCACCAGGAGCAGCGCTGCGGAGAGGACCGGGAGCAGCCCCCGGGAACGGGAGAGTGGCCGGGAGGGGTGGCGATGGCTCATCGATATGTCCTGATCCGGGTGGAGCGTGCGCGAGAGGGGGGCGGAGGGGAACGCTAGCGGCGCACCATCCGGTCCAGGAAGGCCCGTTCGTCGGGACTGAGACTCCGCACCCCCGATTCCCGGAGCTTCCCCAGGAGCTTCTCCACCTCGAAGCGGTTCAACTCGTGGAGCTCGTCCAGCTTGATCGCCTCCCAGGCCTTCCGGGCCTCGGAGTCGGCGGCCCCCGGCATTGGTGTGAACGCGGCAGTCTTCGGCTTCTCCACCAGCCTGGGACCCCGCTTCCGCCTCCTCCACCGGAGGAAGAGCCAACCCCCGGCGAATCCCCCCAGGTGGGCAAAGTGGGCCGTGCCGGCACCGGCACCGGTGATCCCGCTGAAGAGGGAGGTGACCGCCAGGAAGATGGCCAGGAAGCGGGCCTCCACCGGGAGCACACCCCAGATGTAGATCCTCTCCCGGGGGAAGAACATGGCGAAGGCCAGGAGGATGCCGAACACCGCCCCGGAGGCCCCCACCACACTGGCCCCGAAGGCGAAGAGGAAGGATAGGACCGCGCCACCCAGCCCGCTGAGGAAGTAGAGGCGGAGGAAGTCCCTGCTTCCCAGGAGCGCCTCCAGACGGGGCCCGAAGAAGAAGAGCCCGATCATGTTGAACAGGAGGTGTGTGAAGCTGCCGTGGAGGAACATGTAGGTGATCAACCCCCACGGCTGCATTCCCACCGCCTGCGGGATGAGCATCAGCCGGAACCAGAGGGGCGACCCCACCGGAATCAGGAGGAAGACCGCCACGTTGGCAATGAGGAGCCGGGTAACCCAGGGCGTCATGGACCGCCGTCGTTCAAGCAGACAGGAATGGGATCCCTCCGGTGTCCACCGCCGGAATCCCCTGATGTCGACCACCACTTCAAAGGTATACGCACAACCCCCCGACGAAGCTTCCCGGTCAGGGCTCCAGGAGCACCTTGATGGCCCCGCTGGCCCGGTGGTTTCCCGCCGCAGCCAACCCCTTCCGGTACTCCGCCAGCGGGAAGGTATGCGTCACCATCCGCTCCACCGGCGCCCCCGACTCCAGCACCAGGCGCTGCGCCAGCTCCATCGTGTGGATCCGCTCTCCCTTCCACTCCTCCATGCCGTACCCCAGGAACCCCCGGATCTCCAGCTCCCGGGCCCAGGTGAAGGTGAGATCCAGCTTCGGGATCTCGGAGGAGCACCCCAGCATCACGATCCGCCCCCGGGGCGCCGCATAGCGGAGCGACTGGGAGAGGGAACCCTGGTTCCCCACGCAGTCGATGACCAGTGGAAAGCCCCCGCCGGCATAGACCTCATCCCCCACCAGCGGCATGTACGCCGTGGCCCCGGTGGAGACCACCGCCTCCCGGGCGGCATCCCCGGGGGTCACCACGGTGGAGGCCCCCAGCGCCCGGGCCAGCTCCGCCTCGTGGGGCCGCTTCATCTGGGCCGTGATCTCCCCCTGGAACCCCGTGGCGCGGAGAGCCCAGACGGTGGACAGCGCGATGGTGCCGCTCCCGATGACCAGGACGGGACCCGTGGCCTCCCCAGGAACACCCCGGAGTACCGCGTGGAGTGCCACTGCAAGGGGCTCCAGCAGCACTGCGGCCCGGTCCGAGAGGGCGGGATCCACGGGGATGCACTGGCTCCGGTGGACCACCATGGTCTCCCCCCACCCCCCGGGAAGGTCCCGGTGGTAGCCAATCATCATCCCCCGGGAGAGGGGACGACCGTCGACCTGGAGGGGGCCCTCCTCCCCGGCCCGCTCACAGGTGGAGTGGAGTCCGGCGGTGCATGAGGGGCACCAGTCGCCGTCGGCGTACCCCCGGGCGGTGCAGGAGAGCATGGGATCCACCACCACCCGGTCCCCCACGGCCACCCCCCTCACCTCCTCTCCCAGGGCCGACACCACCCCCACCACCTCGTGGCCCAGGACGGCGGGGAAGGAGGCGAAGGGCTCCATGGCCGGGGAGGAGGAGAAGGTGATATTCCCCAGGTCCGTTCCGCAGACGCCGCACGCCTCCACATCCAGGCGCACCCAGTCGGGGCCTGGAAGAGGGGGAACGGGGACCTCCCGGAGCCGGAGGCCGCTGAGCGCCCCGTACACGACGCTGTCGGTCCAGCGGCCCAGCCCCCGGGCCAGGAGGAAGCCGGGGATGGAGACGGAGAAGGTCACGGCGCGCATGGGGCGCTCAGAACTGGTCCAGGAGCTGGTGGTCGTGGATCCCCCGCACCGGGCTCCACCCCTGGGCAGGCTCCTGCCCGGGGAGCGCCCCCGCCAGGAAGCGCCGGGTGAGATCCGCCACGGCCACCGGATCTTCGTCATCCACCTCGCCTGCCGCCGAAGGGGGGAGACCGCTGGCGGCCAACAGCCCCGGGACGTCCAGGATCCGGACCATGGGGCCCTGCAGGACCCGGGCGCTCTCGAACCAGAGCTCCCTGGCCGGGCCGCTCCGGGGGCGTCGAGGGTGTCCCAGCCGCCGGTGGAATTCCTCCCCGGGGAGGGTATCCAACACGCCCTCCACCCCCTGGTCCCGCTGCGCTGCGATCCACCCCAACAGCCCCTCGTAGGCCTCTCCGGTCTCCGCCAGGAGCTCCCGCACCACCAGCACCAGCCCGTTGGCGCCGGGGCGAAAGGAGACCACCACGTAGCCCCGGGGGGCCCCTGCGGCATCCCGGTAGAGATGGGTGGAGAAGCGCTCCTTGGCCAGGAAGCCCCACATCCGCTCGGTGCGCTCCAGGAGCCCGTTGCTCCGGGCGGCCACCCGGGCGTAGACCTCCCGCACCGGCGCCGTCTCCCCCCGGGAGAGCCAGGTGACCCGCTCCCAGCCGGGGGACCGGGCCAGGTCATCCAGCTTGAACCGGTACCGGTGGAAGGTCCCCGCCAGGGAGTATCCCAGGCTGCCATAGAAGGAGACCCGGAAGGGGTAGAGGGCGGAGAGGACGTCCCCCCGCTCCCGCCCCACCCGGAAGGCCTCCCGGCACATCCAGCGCCCCACCCCCCGGCGGCGGAAGGAGGGGGAGACGGCTACCGCCGCCAGCCCCAGGGTGGGCCACACCCGTCCATGGAGATGCATGGCGAACCGGTAGGCCCGGAAGGCACCGGCCACCCCCTCGGAGCCCTCCGCCAGATAGGTTGTCTCCAGGCCGCCGAAGACCCCACCGGCCCTGAGGCCCCTGGCCCGATCCTCCACCGTGCGCTCACCGGGGAAGGCCAGGTTGAAGAGCTCGGCAAGGAGGGGGATGTCCCGCGGTGCCGCGAGGCGGAGACGGAGTGAACCGGGGGGGTCGCCGGTTCCGGGCCGGGGGGGAGAATCGCTGGACATGTGGTGTAGGGTAAGGGAGCTTGGATGGGATCGGAAGCGTGCCACTCGAACCGATGGAGATCCGCGTCATGCGCACCGCCCTCGTTGCCGGCTGCCGGACCCCCTTCTCGAAGAGCGGCACCACACTCCAGGGGCTCACCGCCATCGAGCTGGGGAAGGCCTCGGTGCGGAGCCTCCTGGCCCGGAGCAACGTGTCTCCCGAGGCCGTGGACCACCTGGTGTACGGAACCGTGGTGCACGATCCCCAGGCTCCCAACATCGCACGTGAGGTGGGGTTGGGCACCCTTCCGAAGCGGGTTCCCGCCTGGACGGTGTCCCGGGCCTGCGCCTCGGCGAACCAGGCCATCTCCGACGGCGTGAACCTCATCGAGCGGGGGTACGCCAACATCGTGGTGGCGGGCGGGGCGGAGTCCCTCTCCCGGATCCCCATCACCGTGTCCCATCGCCTGGCGAAGACACTGGTGGCCGCCTCCCGGGCCCGGACCCTGAAGGAGCGGGTGGCGCTCTTCACCGGGCTGCGGCCGAAGGACCTGGTCCCGGTCACCCCCCAGATCGCCGAGCCCACCACCGGCGAGTCCATGGGGGAGTCGGCGGAGCGGATGGCGAAGGAGAATGGGATCTCCAGGGAGGAGCAGGACCGGTGGGCACTCCGCTCCCACGCCCTGGCCCATGCCGGGACGGAGGACGGTCGGCTGACGGCGGAGATCGCCCCCATCTACGTGCCGCCGGAGTACGAGACGGTGGTGGAGCACGACAACGGGATCCGGAGCGACTCCTCCATGGAGGCGCTGGCGAAGCTCCGACCGGTGTTCGACCGGACCCATGGTTCGGTGACGGCCGGGAATGCCTCCCCCCTCACGGACGGTGGCTCCGCGGTGCTCCTCATGTCCGAGGCGGCGGTGGAGGCCCACGGGGTGGAGCCGCTGGCCTGGATCCGGAGCTACGCCTTCACCGCCGTGGACCCGGCGGGCCAGCTCCTGCAGGGGCCCGCCTGGGCAGCTCCCCTGGCACTGGAGCGGGCGGGGATCAGCATGAAGGATGTAGGGCTCATGGAGATGCACGAGGCCTTCGCCGCCCAGGTCCTCTCCAACCTGCAGGCCCTGGACTCGAAGGAGTTCGCCCGGAGGGAGCTGGGGCGGAGCGAGGCGGTGGGGCACCCGGATGAGGGCCAGATCAACGTGATGGGGGGGTCGGTGGCCATCGGGCACCCCTTCGGCGCCACCGGGGGTCGGGTCACCACCACCCTGGCCAACGAGATGCGCCGCCGGGATGTGGAGTTCGGCCTCATCACCGTCTGCGCCGCCGGGGGGCTGGGCTTCGCCATGGTGCTGCAGAGGCGCTGACCCGCACCCGGGTGCGGGTAGGGAGCCAGGGGGGTGTGTCTGGATGGACACACCCCCCTTCCTGAGGGCCCTTCCCCAGGGAAGGGGTGGAGGCGGGGCGCCCCGGGCGCGCGCCGGGGATCAGCCGGGGGAGGGCGCCTGCACCGTCTTCAGGACCTCCCGCACCCTCTGGAAGTCGGGGAGGATGTCGGCGTCCTCGCTCATCCAGGAGTAGACGATGGTCCCCTCCCGGTCCACGACGAAGGCCGAGCGGTTCGCCACCCCCTTCATCCCGAAGAAGTCGTCGTTCCGCACCCCATACGCCGTCATCGCCTCCTTGTTGAAGTCGGAGAGGATGGGGTAGGAGAGGTTGTGCTCCGCGGCGAAGCGCTGCGTCACCCAGATGGAGTCCACGCTGATCCCCAGGACGGTGGCGTCCAGCTCTCCCCAGGCGGCCAGCTCCTCCTGCACCTGGCACATCTCCTGGGTGCAGACCCCGGAGAAGGCCAGGGGAAAGAAGAGGATCACCACGTTACGCTCCCCCAGGTAGTCCGAGAGGCGAAGGGGGGCCTCTCCCACCCGGAGGGGAAGGGCGAAATCGGGGGCTTTGGTGCCGACGGGAAGGGGATTCAAGAAGCAGATCCTGGTTGGTGGTCTGGGAAGGACGCGTTGCGAGGCCCGAGAACCCCGGCGCCCATCACCGGTTCCGTTCCGCCGCTTGCCCGGGCCCTCCCCCCCCTTCACATTGTTCGCCGCCCTTCCCCCGCCATCATCGATCAGTGCGTCGGGCCCTGCGCCCGTCTTCCCGGAGGTTTCTTCGGTGTCGGACTCCCAGGATCCACAGGGACCCATGCCCACCATCCGCCTGCTGGCCCTGGCAGGGGGTCTGGCGGTGTTCTTCATCATGCTGGCCCTCCCCGCACCCGGCGGCCTGGAACCGGTGGGTTGGCGCACCGCGGCGGTGGCCACGCTGATGGCCATCTGGTGGATGACAGAAGCGCTCCCCATCCCAGCCACCGCCATGCTCCCCCTGGTCCTCTTCCCCGTCCTGGGGATCCTGGACATGCCTGCGGCGGCGGCGCCGTACGCCAATGAGGTGATCTTCCTCTTCCTGGGGGGGTTCATCCTGGCGGCGGGGATGCAGCGGTGGGGGCTCCACAAGCGGCTGGCGCTGGCCATCATGGCCTTCGTGGGGGCCACCCCGAAGCGCCTCCTCTTCGGGTTCATGGCCGCCACGGCCTTTCTCTCCATGTGGATCTCCAACACCGCCACCGCGGCCATGATGCTCCCCATCGCCCTGGCGGTCTCGGAGCTCTTCGCCCCGAAGGTGGAGGGGAAGGCCCAGTCCAACTTCCCCGTCGCCCTCCTCCTGGGAATCGCCTATGCGGCCTCCATCGGGGGTGTGGCCACCCTCATCGGGACCCCCCCCAACGCGGTGCTGGCCGCCGCCAGCGCCGAACTGGTGGGGGTGGAGATCTCCTTCGTGGAGTGGATGGCGGTTGGGCTGCCGGTGACCTTCATCTTCCTCCCCATCGCCTGGGGGATGCTCCTGTATATGTATCCCCCGGAAGAGCTGGGAGGGAATGCGTCGGGGATCCTGGCCAGCGAGCGGTCCTCCCTGGGGCCCATGGGGCGGGGGGAGCGGATCGTGGCGGTGATCTTCTTCCTGACGGCGCTCTCCTGGGTCTTCAGGGCTCCCCTGGATCTGGGATTCGTGAGCCTTCCGGGGCTGGCCACCCTCTTCCCGGGGATCCGGGACTCCACCATCGCCATGGCCGCTGCCGTGGCCCTCTTCCTGATTCCGGTCTATCCGTCGAAGGGGGTCCAGGCCATCACCTGGCGGGACACGGAGTCCGTGCCCTGGGGGGTGCTCCTCCTCTTCGGAGGTGGTCTCTCCCTGGCGCTGGCCATGGACCGCTCCGGCCTGGCCGGGTGGATCGGACAGGGGGTGGTGGGGCTGGAGGGGGTGAGCCTGGTGGTGCTGGTGGCGGCTGTGGCGACCCTCTTCATCTTCCTGACGGAGATCACCTCGAACACCGCCACCTCCACCATGGCCATGCCCCTCATGGTCGGGGTCGCAGCAGCGCTGGGCACCGACGCGATGGTCCTG
>CAYQVI010000053.1:0-17521 GCA_964420725.1 uncultured Gemmatimonadaceae bacterium
CCCTCGATGAGCGCGGCCAGGATGATGGCCGAGGTCTGGATGTTCGCGGCGGCCTGCGGCTGCCGGGCGATCCCCTGAACCGCGGACGCTCCGATCTGCCCGATGCCGAGGGCCAGGCCGATCATGGTCAGGCCGATGCCGATGCCCGCGCCGAGCAGGCCGAGGTAGGTCTTGGCCGCCTCGGGCCCCATGACAGCGGAGGCGTCCTGAACAGCGAGCAGCATGGAATACAGCATGGTTGTACCGTCTCAGAGTGAAGGGGAAGGGCGCTGACGGAAGGGGCACGGCCCCGCGTCAGTGGGCATGGCGCACAAGGCCGATGAAGACGGCCGTCAGCAAGGCGAAGATGTACGCCTGCAGGAACGCCACGAAGATCTTCAACAACAGGATGGCCGAAGCCATCGTCACCGACGCACCTGCGATTCCCCAGCGAGCCAGGGCCAGGTCGCCGAATACCATGATCAGCCCGATGAGGGAGTAGAGCAGGATTCCCCCGGCCGTCATGTTTGCGAACAGCCGGATCGCCAGGGCGAACGGCTTGGTGAACTTCCCGAGGAACTCCACGGGAGTCATGATGACCATCATCAGTCCCCGCCCCAAGGGGCCCATCCCCTTGGGTGCGTAGAAGATCGTCCCCATGTACCCGGAGAACCCCAGGGCCCGCATCCCGGAGATCTCGATGGTGAGGAAGGCCACCAGGGCCAGCGCCGCCGTCACCGAGATGTTCCCGGTGGCGGTTGCGCCGTAGGGAAGCAGCCCCAGGAGGTTCATGAAGAGGATCAGGAAGAAGATGCTCAGGATGAAGGGGGTGTAGTGATCCCCGTCATGCCCGATGGTGCGGCGGACCACCTCGTCCCGGAAGTAGAGGACGAAGGCCTCCACTGCATTGGCGAAGCCGCTGGGAGCCCTGTCGCTGAAGCTGGCGCGGAAACCCCGGGCCACCAGCGGGAGGAATACCATGAGGAGGAGGGCGGCCAGCATCAGGAAGGCCGTGTGCTTCGTGATGGAGAGATCGATGGCGACGGGGCCCAGCTGGATGGGCTCCCAGTTGGGGAGGGTGAACTTCCATTTGTAGATCTCGACGTAGGGCGCATCCATGACCTTGGTCATGAGGGTGCCCCCCAGATCCGGGGTCCCCTGCGCAGCCGGTGCGGCCTCCTGCAACATCGTCGATAGACCCGTCATCATCCCGTTCCAGAATCGCGAAGCCGTTTCCGCAGAAACAGCGGCTCGAGGAGAAGCAGTCCGAACAGCACCCCCGCCAACGTCAAGAGCGTCGCCGCTGGAGGAAGATCGTCTCGCATGGTCACCGCAACCGCCATGGCTCCCACCAGACCCAGACGGCCCAGCATTCCACCCACCCAGGCTCCCAGGAACCCGGTGGGATGATCCCGGAAGCGGACCAGGAGGGCGAAGAGCCCCACCTGCACGGGGACCCCCACCATCATCGCCGTCAGCATCCCCCGTCCCGTACCCGGTTCGACGGCAGGAAGGGCAACCAGGAGGACCAGGGCCGGAAGCACCGCGCAGACCCCCGCGTATTCCAACACGTTCCTCATCGGTCGCCCCCGCGTCGGACCACCACTTCCAGGTACATGTAGTAGAAGCCCGCGCCCGCACCCGTGAAGGCCCCCAGGATGGTCAGGACCGGAGTGATCCCCAACCGCTGGTCAAGCCACCACCCTCCCCCCAGAAAGAGGAGGACGGAGAGAGCCCACGTGAGACCCAGCCCGGCGAATCGGGCAACCTCGAACTGTCCGGTCTCTCCCTTCGGATCCACACCCGGTGCCAACGTACCTCCCGGCCCAGCGAGCCTGTACAGCCTGCGGAAGCTAGAGGCTTGTGAAAAAAGTCGCAAGCTCCCCCCATGACCTTTTTCCAGGACGGCTTGACGCCCCTGAACCGCTTCGTCTACACTAGCCCGGGACCGACCCCCCGCAGCGGGGGTAGCGAAGGGTTCCACATCGGGTCGGTTGTCCCCAGACGGCCCCGACCGTCCGGTCCCTCCGGGGCTGGATCGGTTCCAGACGCGGGGAGACAGGGAAGGCATGTCAATCTCGGGTGAGGCGGCAGTCCAGGACAGGGATCTCGAACTCCTGGAGAGGGCCGCAGAGGTGACTCGGACCCTCCGGGCGGAAGTGGGCAGACGGGTGATCGGGCAGGATGTGGTGGTGGAGGGACTGCTCACCGCACTCCTGGCGAACGGGCACGCTCTCCTGGTGGGGGTACCGGGGCTGGCCAAGACCCTGCTGGTCTCGACCCTGGCGGATGCCCTCGATCTCCGCTTCAGCCGGATCCAGTTCACCCCGGACCTGATGCCCACCGACATCACAGGGACCGAGGTCATCGAAGAGGACCGGAGCACGGGACGGCGGGTCTTCCGGTTCGTCCAGGGCCCCATCTTCGCCAACGTGGTGCTGGCCGACGAGATCAACCGGACTCCCCCCAAGACCCAGGCCGCTCTCCTGCAGGCCATGCAAGAGCGCTCCGTGACGGCGGCTGGAGAGACCCTCCGCCTCGAGCCCCCCTTCTTCGTGCTGGCCACACAGAATCCCATCGAGCAGGAGGGGACCTATCCCCTCCCGGAAGCCCAGCTCGACCGGTTCATGCTGGAACTCCAGATCGGCTATCCCTCCCGGGCGGAGGAGGAGGAGATCGCCATGACCACCACCGGCTCGGCCCTCCCCCAGGTCTCCCCTGCGGTCTCGGCGGCGGAACTCATCGACCTTCAGCAGTTGGTGCGGAGGATCCCCGCTCCCCCCTCCCTGGTGTCCTTCGCGGTACGGATGGCCCGGGCCACCCGGCCGGACAGCGAGGAGGCGGCTGCCGTGGTCCGGAAGTACGTGAGCTGGGGGGCCGGTCCACGGGCGTCCCAGTATCTTGTGCTGGGGGCCAAGGCCCGGGCCGCATCCCGGGGGGATGCCCTTCCGAACATGGACGACGTGAGGGCTGTTGCCCCTGCGGTGCTGGCCCACAGGATCGTGCTGAACTTCGAGGCCGAGGCGGACGGACAGAGCACTCGTGACGTGGTGGCGGCCCTTTTGAAGGAGAGTCTCACATGGAGGTAGGTCCGAGTCGTCGGGGGGCAATGCCCCCCGTCTTCCCTGGGCGTCGGGAGATCCCATGACCGGTGTACTCCTGGCCACCGCCCTCCTCTGCCAGCTGGCATCTTCCCTGGTCTCGGCTGCCGAGACCGCCTGCTTCACCCTCTCCCGGGCCCGGGTCCGCACCCTGCTGGAGGAGGGGTTCAGCGGTGCCCCTGCGCTCTCCAGCGTCCGGGATCGCTCCTCGTCCATCCAGGCCAGCGTCCTGGTGCTGGGGACCTTTCTCAACGTGCTGGCTGCCGGTGCCGTGGTGGCCACGGCGGCCACCCTCTGGGGGTGGATCGGGGCTGCGTGGGCCGTGCCGGTAGCGGCGGTCCTGGCCGTGCTTCTGGGTGAGGTGGTACCCCGGGGAATGGCCACACGCTACCCCATCAGGCTGGCCCTCCGATCCGCTGGCCCGCTCCTTTCGCTGGAACGGCGGCTGGGACACCTCCTCAGGCCGGTGATCCGCATCGAGGAGCTTCTGGCCGGTGCCAACGGGGACGGCCCCACCCTGGAGGAGCGGGAGCTGGAGGAGATGTCCCTCATCGGGGAGGCGGAGGGGCTCCTGGATCGCTTCGAGAGCCAGTTGGTGGACCGGGCCTTCCGGCTGGACGAACTCACCGCATGGGATGTGATGACCCCCCGGGTGGACATGCACACCTGGCGGGACTCGCTGACGGTCCGGGAGATCGTGGAGGAGCTTCCCTCGGTCCCCCACTCCCGGATCCCGGTCTATGGCGAGAGCGTGGACGACATCACCGGGATCGTCTACATCCGGGAGGTCTACCAGGCCTACGTCTCCGGGCGGGCGGACGCCGCCCTTCGTCAGATCGCCCGGGAGCCCTTCTTCCTCCCGGGGTCCCTGTCCCTGACCCGCCTCCTCAGGGACTTCCAGGGACGCCGACTCCACATGGGGATCGTGGCCGACGAGTTCGGGGGGACCGATGGACTGGTCACCCTGGAGGACGTCCTGGAGGAGCTGGTGGGGGAGATCGAGGACGAGACCGACGTCCACGAACAACTGGTGGTACGCCTCTCCACCTCGGAGATCGAGGTGGACGGAAGCGTCGAACTGCGGGAGGTGAACGCAGCGCTGGGGATCGCCCTGCCTTCCCAGGAGCACCGCTCCATGAACGGCTTCCTCCTGGAGGAGATGGGAGAGGTGCCGGCGGTGGGAGAGCGGATGGAGTGGGAGGGCGCGGAGCTGGAGATCGTGGAGGCCTCGGAGACGCAGGTCCTCAAGGTCCGGGTCCGGCGGACCGTCACCACCGGCGAGGCCGAGGACTGATGGCCCTGCTCCTCCCCTTCGGCGGGAAGTTCCCCAGGGTCTCACCCACCGCCTTCCTGGCCCCCACCGCCGTCCTGGTGGGCGACGTCACGGTTGGGGCGGAGGCCAGCATCTGGTTCGGGGCCGTCCTCCGGGGGGACGACCCGGACCATGGCATCGTGGTGGGAGCCCGCAGCAGCGTCCAGGACAATGCGGTGGTCCACGTGGGACGCTGGGGGCCCACCCTCATCGGGGCGGATGTGACGGTGGGGCACGGGGCCATGTTCGAGAGCTGCGTCATCGGGCGGGGTTCGCTGGTGGGGATGAATGCGGTGATCCTCCAGGAGGCGGTGGTGGGAGAGGAATGCCTCCTGGCCGCCGGAACGGTGATCCTGGAGAAGGCGGTGATCCCGGACCGGAGCGTGGTGGCGGGGGTCCCGGGACGGGTGCGGAAGGAGCTGGACGGTTCGGCCTCCGCGTGGCTTCTCCGGAGCCCACCCCACTACGTGACCCTCTCCCGACAGTATCTGGACGCGGGGATCGGGAGGGTGGGGGGGAGTCCGGGAGAGGAGCCCGGGGGCGAGGGACCGTCGGGAAAGGAGGGCTGAGGCCGATGGCGGAGGAGGACCGGACTCCACGCCCTCCGCAGCCGCCGCCGGAGGAGGGAACGGTGCCCTGTGACCTGTGCGGGGCGCCGGTGCTGGAGCGCCACTGCAAGATCGTCTGCAGGAACTGCGGCTACATGCGGGACTGCTCGGACCCCTGAGCCCGGGGAACGCCCACCCGTCGATTCAGGGAGCCGGCATCCCCAGCATGCTGGTCATGTACCACCCCACCAGGGCGTCCCCCCAGCCGAAGGCCACGGCGGCACCGGCGGCCAGGAAGATCCCGAAGGGGATCAACCGTTTGGTCACCGCAGAGATGGGCCCGAAGATCAGCACCCCCACCAGCGATCCCAGGAAGACCGTCAGGAGGACCCCGGAGGTGCCCAGGAAGGCGCCCACCATGGCCATCATCTTGATGTCCCCTCCCCCCATGGCCTGGTCCACCCCCGCCGCCTCCATCTGCTTCTTGAAGAGGAGCGTCCCGCCCCACGCCACCAGCCAGAGGAGTCCGAAGCCCACCGCGGCTCCCAGCGCCGCCTGCAGGAAGGTGATGGCTCCGGTCAGGGGGGCCAGCGCCAACCCCAGGGCCAATCCCCCCAGGGAGAACTGGTCCGGGATGATGTAGAAGCGGGCGTCGGTGAGGGAGATTCCGAACAGGAGGGTGAGGAAGACCCCGCCCCGCAGGGTTTCCCAGTCCGCACCAAAGCGCCAGGCCACTCCCGCCCAGATCAGCCCCACCGCCAACTCCACCAGGGGATACTGGATGGAGATGGGTTCCCGGCAGAAGCGGCACCGCCCCCGGAGGAGGAGCCAGCTCAGCACCGGGATGTTGTCCCAGGGGCGGACCCGCTCGTCGCAGGAGGGGCAGTGGGAGGGAGGACTCACCACCGACTGCTCCAGCGGCCAGCGGTGGATGCAGACGTTCAGGAACGAGCCCAACAGGAGGCCGAACAGTCCAGCGAGGGCAACCAACATCCAGGGATTGGTCAGAAACTCTGCGGTCACCCCTGCCCCTCCCGAGCCAGGACGTAGAGGAGGATGGCCCCTGCCACCCCCACGTTCAGCGATTCCGTTCCACCCGGCATGGGGACCCCCACGGTGCCGGCCACCTCCTCCGTGACCTGCGACCCCACACCCTCGCCCTCATTCCCCACCACAAGGGCCCAGGGAGCGGAGGGGCGGAGGGTCGCCACATCGGTCCCCCCTGCCGCAGCAGCCCAGAGCGACACCCCACGCCGCCGAGCCCACTCCAGAAAGGGTTCCACACCCGCCCGCACCACCGGACGCCCCAGGAGCGCCCCTGCCGCCGCCCGGACCGCCTTGGGGGCCCAGGGGTCGGTGGTCCCATGGAGAAGGATCACCGCCGAGACGCCGAATGCACCGGCGGCCCTCACCAGGGTGCCCAGGTTTCCCGGATCCTGGACGCCGTCGACGACAAGATACCGTGCCGCCGGGTCCTCAGGGAGTTCGTCGAGGCTTCCCGTGGGTTCCGGGCAGACCAGGATCACCCCCTGGGGGGTCTCGGTGTCGGCGGCCTGGGCCAGATCGGTATCGTCCACCTGGACAGTCTCGACCCCTGCCGCAGAAAGCTCCAGTGAGAGGGCACGTCCCCTCTCGGTGCTCTCCAGGCGGGGAGACACCAGGGCGAACTCCACCGGTACCCCGGAGCGGAGGACCTCGCCTGCCCCCCGGATGCCCTCCACCATGAAGCGCCCTTCCCGGGCCCGGTGGCGGGAGCGGAGGCGGGCCAGGAGCCGGAGTCGCCGTACGGAGATGCCTTCCTTCATGTGGTGGTCCCTGCGGCCATGCCGCCTGGAATGGGTTCGGGGATTCGGGTGCAACGGGGCACTTCCCCGCCCACCGCCCCCCGGACATCTTCTTCTGATACCCCCCCGGGGTCCGGTGGATACATCCCCGGTCGGAGGGGACCCGTCCCACCCCAGGACCGAGGCCCATGAATCCAGCATCCCCACCCATCACCCTCACCATTGCAGGCTCCGACAGCGGAGGGGGAGCGGGGATCCAGGCGGACCTCAAGACCTTCCACCGCCTCGGCGTCTACGGCACCAGCGTGATCACTGCGGTGACGGCCCAGAACACCCTCGGGGTGACCGCCGTGCACCCCATCCCCCTGGAGGTGGTCCAGGCCCAGCTGGACGCGGTGGCCACCGACCTCCCCCCGGCGGCGGTGAAGACCGGAATGCTGGCCACCGCCGGGCTCGTGGAGCGGGTGGCTTCGGCCATCGAGGCCTACGGACTCCCCAACCTGGTGGTGGACCCCGTCATGGTGGCCACCAGTGGCGATCGGCTGCTGGAGGAGGTAGCGGAGGCCACCATCGCCCGGCTCCTCCTTCCGCTGGCCACCCTGGTCACCCCGAACCTCCATGAAGCGCGACTCCTCACGGGACTCCCGGTGGAGGATGCGGAAGGGATGGTAGAGGCGGCCCGGCGGCTGGTGGAGATGGGGGCGGGGGCGGCGCTGGTCAAGGGCGGACACCTGCCGGGGGAGGAGACCGTGGACATCCTCTTCGACGGATCCAACGTCCGGAGGTGGCGCCACCCACGGGTGGAGACCCGTCACACCCACGGCACAGGGTGTACCCTCTCGGCGGCGGTGGCGGCGGGGCTGGCCCGGAACCTCCCCCTGGACATTGCGGTGTCGGTGGGGTTGGAGTTCGTGGCCCGGGCCATCGCCCACGCCCCCGGGCTGGGTGCAGGGAATGGCCCGGTGGACCACTTCGTCTCTCCCCCTTCCCCGGAGCAGGCGCCGCAATCGGAGTGATGGTGATCCCCGCTCCGGGGGCGGCGACCCCGTTTCCGGAGTGACCCCGGCCGCTGGAGCCACTCCCCTTGCCGGAGCCCCCCCCATCCGGGGCTCCCACGCGAGACAGGTCAGGATGGGGCACCCGAGCCGCTACCCGGATCCCCCTCCCGGAGGCGGCGCAGAACCCCACGGAAGAGGAGGGCCATCCCGTGGGCAGCCCGGCGCCCCTCCTCCAGCACCTCGTCGTGGTCCAGGGTGGCCAGGGAGAGACCGGCACCGGGGTTGGTGATCAGCGACACCCCCATGACCCGCATCCCCCGGGCCCTGGCCACCGTCACCTCCAGCACGGTGGACATCCCCACGGCGTGGGCTCCCATCCGGGCCAGCATACGCACCTCCGCGGGGGTCTCGTAGGAGGGCCCCAGCACGGCTGCATAGACCCCCCTGGAGAGGGAGATCCCCCCCTCTGCGGCGGCCTCCATGGCCCACGTCGACAGGGTGTGGTGGAAGGGGGCGGACATGTCGGGGAACCGCTCCTCCCCGGGGAGGGCCGGCCCCAGCAGGGCGCTCCGGAACTGGAGATTCACCAGATCGTCCAGGAGGAGGAGGGACCCGGGGGCAAGCTTGACGTCCAGACCGCCGGCGGCATTGGTCACCAGAAGGGTATCCGCCCCCAGGGTGGCCGCCACCCGCACCGGACGGACCACGGTGGCAGGGGTGTGCCCTTCATAGAGGTGGTACCTCCCCGCCTGCAGCAGGACCGGCAGCCCCTCGATCCTCCCCCCGATGAAGCGCCCGGCATGGCCCGCCACCCCGGGAGGCGGGAATCCGGGAAGCTCGGCAAAGGGGACCTCGACCGGCGACTCCACCACATCCGCCAGCCCCCCCAGTCCCGACCCCAGCACCAGAAGCACCCGGGGGATCTCCGGGAGGTGCCTGCCCAGGGCCGCCGCCGCGGCCGCCACCCGCTCCTGCTCCTCCCCGGGGTCCATCCCGGAGCCCTCCCCCTGGGGCTGGTCCATCAGACGATCATCCCGGCAACGGTGGCGGTCATGAAGGCGGCGATGGAGCCCCCGACCATGGCCCTGAGCCCCAGCCTGGCCAGGTCCTGCTTCCGGTTCGGGGCGATTCCCCCGATCCCCCCGATCTGGATGGCGATGGAGGAGAAGTTGGCGAAGCCGGAGAGGGCGTAGGTGGCGATGATGATGGAGCGGGGCTCCAGCGGCGCCCCCCCTGCCAGCACATCAGAGAGCTGGAGGTAGGCCACGAACTCGTTCACCACGGTCTTGATTCCCATGAGGGAGGCCACGGTGGGGGCATCGCTCCAGGGGACCCCCATGATCCACGCCAGTGGGCTGAGCACCCACCCCAGGATCCCCTGGAAGGAGAGTCCGGGAAGCCCCACCAGCCCCCCTCCCCAGCCGATGAGGGCGTTCAGCATGGCGATGAGGGCGATGAAGGCCAGGAGCATGGCCCCCACGTTCAGCGCAAGGAAGAGCCCCTCACCCGCCCCCCTGGCCGCCGCCCCGATGACGTTGGCGTCCGGGCGCTCCACCTCCAGTTCCAGTCGCCCGGCGGTCTCCGGGGCGTCCGTCTCGGGAAGCATGAGCTTCGCCACAAGGAGGGCCGCCGGGGCGGACATGACGGAGGCCGCCATCAGGTGCCCGGCGATATCCGGGAAGTAGGGAAGGAGCATCCCCACATAGGCGGCCAGCACCCCCCCCGCCACCGTGGCAAAGCCGGCGGTCATCACCGCATTCAGCTCCGACTGGGTCATCCGGTCCACGAAGGGCTTGATGAGGAGCGGGGCCTCGGTCTGCCCCACGAAGATGTTGCCCGCCGCCGAGAGGGTCTCCGCTCCGGAGGTCCGCATGGTCCGCTGCATGACCCACGCCATCCCCTTCACCAGCCACTGCATGACACCCACGTGGTAGAGCACGGTCATGAGCGACGAGAAGAAGATGATGGTGGGGAGGACGTTGAAGGCGAAGAAGGCCCCGGTGCGGGCCACCGTGGAGCCCTCGGGGCTCATGGGCACATTCCCCGGCACCCCGGGCCCCACCGGGACGTTGTTGAAGACCAGGTCGCCGAAGATGAATCGCGCCCCCTCCACCGTGAAGCCCAGGAGGGCCACCACCACCCCGTTGGCCCCCTGGAAGAGCTGCTCCCCCACCGGGGTGCGGAGGATGAAGAGCCCGAAGACGAGCTGCAGCCCCAGCCCCCACCCCACCACCCGCCAGGGGATCACCGTCCGGTTGGTACTCATGAGCCAGGCCGCCCCCACCAGCAGGAGGAGCCCCAGGAGGGAGCGGAGGCGGGCCAGCAGCGGGGTGTCCAGCCCTCCTGTGGCCCGGGCGGCCCCCACCCCGAGTTCGGTCTGGGGGACCTGCTCCAGGGGGGGCTCCGCGAAGGCCGGAGCCGACTCCCATCCCACCGGGGGGGATCCGGAAGACCCCTCCCGGAGCAACTCCCCCGGGGGTGCCCCCCCGGAGATTCCCACCTCCGTCGGACCCGATGCCAGGAGGGGCGCCCCCGCCACCGGATGGGGCGCCAGGATCATCAGGAGGAGGAAGAGGGCGGGGAGCCGCCCCGGAAACGGAGGGACGCGACGCAGGAGGCCGGTGGACGACGGCATCGGGAAAGCCGGGAGGGGTGGGATCATGGAGCGACGGGTCGGGGGAGACATCACCACCACCCACCCCCGGGGATCTCGCCCCGGGAGAGGTGGACACGGGCCCTCTTGGCGTTGCTGAGCGTTCGGTTCTCGAAGGGTTTCACCAGGAGGACTCCCGCCACGAAGCCTCCCACATGGGCCCAGAAGGCCACCCCTCCCTGCCCCGGGGGCTGCGACGCCCCGGCCATGAACTGGATCAGGAACCAGTATCCCAGCATGACCCAGGCGGGGACCCACACCACCTGTACGAGGATGATGATGATGAAGAGCGTGCTGATCCGGGCCCTGGGATAGAGGACCAGGTAGGCCCCCATGATCCCGCTGATGGCCCCGGAGGCCCCCACCATGGGGAGGGGGGAGCCGGGATCGGCCCACGCCTGCGCCCCCACCGCCGCCACCCCGGTGAGGAGGTAGAAGAGAAGGAAACGGAAGTGCCCCATGGAATCCTCGATGTTGTTTCCGAAGATCCAGAGGAACCAGAGGTTTCCGATCAGGTGGGGCCAACTCCCGTGGAGGAACATGGAGGTGAGGACGGTGACCGGTCCTCCCCCCTCCCCGCACGCCATCCCCTCCGGGAGCGGGACGGAGGGCGTGGCCCCCGTGAGGTCCCCGGGGATCACCCCCCACCGGCACACCGACCCTCGCAGCACCCCCGGATCGAAACCCCCACCCTGCAGCAGCACCCAGGTGGCCAGGCACGCCAGGATCAGACCCATCGTGAAGAAGGGCGTGATCTCGGTGGGGTTGTCGTCGCGAAGGGGAAACATGGGCCCGGGGAAGGAGGGCGGAACCGGGTGGGAGCCGCTGGACGATACATGGCACCGTCACCGGGGGCCACCCTCCCACGGTCTGCCACTCCGACCGGGAGGGGCGCGCCGGGAATGGACACCCCTGCCCTTCTGGCAGCCACAGGGGGGAAGTTCGACGGAAAGAGCCTGTCGGGGGACGGCATGATGGTTGCCATCATCAAGACAGGACGATCCACCCCCCGGGGTGGCAAGGCATGATGAAGCGTTGGACTCGACTCCAGAATGAGGATCCATATCCATGGGCAAAGTGATCGGCATCGACCTGGGAACCACGAACTCCGTCGTGGCAGTGATGGAGGGAGGGGAGCCCGTCGTGATCCCCAACTCTGAAGGTGGACGGACGACCCCGTCCGTGGTGGGCTTCACCAAGGACGGTGATCGTCTGGTGGGCCAGGTGGCACGCCGTCAGGCCATCACCAACCCCACCAACACCGTCTTCTCCATCAAGCGGTTCATGGGGCGGAAGTTCTCCGAGGTGGTGGGGGAGCGGAAGCTGGTCCCCTACGACGTGCAGGCCGACGGAAGCGACCGGGTCCAGGTGAAGATCCCCAACGCAGACAAGACCTTCACCCCTCCCGAGATCTCGGCCATCATCCTGCAGAAGATGAAGCAGACGGCGGAGGACTACCTGGGTCAGACGGTGACCCAGGCGGTGATCACCGTCCCGGCATACTTCAATGACGCCCAGCGTCAGGCCACCAAGGACGCCGGGAAGATTGCCGGGCTGGAGGTGCTCCGGATCATCAACGAGCCCACCGCGGCGGCGCTGGCCTACGGCCTGGACAAGAAGAAGGACGAAACCATCGCCGTCTTCGACCTGGGTGGAGGGACCTACGACATCTCCATCCTGGAGCTGGGAGACGGCGTCTTCGAGGTGAAGGCCACCAATGGGGACACCCATCTTGGTGGCGACGACTTCGACCAGAAGCTCATCGACTGGCTGGTGACGGAGTTCAAGAGGGACCAGGGGATCGACCTGTCCCAGGATCCCATGGCGCTGCAGCGGCTGAAGGAGGCGGCGGAGAAGGCCAAGATGGAGCTCTCCTCCACCATGTCCACGGACATCAATCTCCCCTTCATCACGGCCACGCAGGAAGGCCCCAAGCACCTGAACTATACCCTCACACGGGCGAAGTTCGAGCAGTTGGTGGACGACCTCATCAAGCGGACCATCCCCCCGATGCAGGCCGCCCTGAAGGACGCCGGTCTGGATCCGTCGAAGATCGACGAGGTGATCCTGGTGGGAGGCTCCACCCGGATCCCCAGGATCCAGGAGATCGTGAAGGAGTTCTTCGGCAAGGAACTCCACCGGGGCGTGAACGTGGACGAGGTGGTGGCGGTGGGTGCCGCCATCCAGGGAGGCGTCCTGGCCGGCGACGTGAAGGACCTGCTCCTCCTGGATGTGACGCCGCTCTCGCTGGGAATCGAGACGCAGGGGGGTGTCATGACGACGCTCATCGCCCGGAACACCACGATCCCCACCGAGAAGGCGGAGACCTTCTCCACCGCCGAGGACTCCCAGACCACCGTGGAGATCCATGTCCTGCAGGGTGAGCGGAAGATGGCTGCGGACAACAAGACCATCGGGAAGTTCCAGCTCACCGGGATCCCGCCGGCCCCCCGGGGAATGCCGCAGATCGAGGTGAAGTTCGACATCGACGCAAACGGCATCCTCCACGTCTCGGCCAAGGACCGCGCCACGAATCGGGAGCAGAAGATCCGGATCGAGGCCTCCTCCGGTCTGACCGAGGCGGAGATCAACAACATGGTGAAGAACGCCGAGGCCCACGCCAAGGAGGACGAGGAGAAGCGGCAGAAGGTTGAGGCCAGGAACCACCTGGACTCCCTGGTCTACCAGGTGGAGAAGGACATCGGGGAGTGGGGCGACAAGGTGTCCGCCGCATCGAAGGAGCGGCTGGACACGGCGCTGGCCTCCGCAAAGGAGACGCTGAAGACCTCCGAGGACGTGGCTGCCCTCACCGGGGCCCGGGATGAACTGATGCAGGCCTTCAGCGCAGCCGGCCAGGAGATGTACCAGAGCCAGGCCTCCTCCGAGCCCTCACCCGGCGCCGAGTCCGGTGCAGGCTTCGAGAGTGAGCCTGCCGCCGAGGCGGCGGACGGTGCCGCCGCCCAGGACGAGGGAGTGGTGGAGGCGGACTACGAGATCGTGGACGAGAACAAGTAGTCCTGGCATCCGGTCGTCAGCAGGAAGGAAGGAAGGCGAACGGCCCCGGGGTGACCCCGGGGCCGTTCGGCCAGTTGCGGCCAGACGGTCCATACAACGGTATGGATCGCCGGGGCGTCAGAGGGAGGCGTTGACTCCCGCCCGCCGCTCGGGGACCCGGCTTCCCGTTGCCGGTGTACGAGCCGGTCCGGCGGGATGGGGGGTTCCGGAGGGTGGTCCCGGAGTGGAAGAACGACAGATGAATGGAGGACCGATGTTCGATCCGTTGCGCTCGAAGCTTCGCGTGATTCTCTACTCGGCCGTGGTGTTCACCTTCGGGATGGCCGCAGCCTCCAGCCTCGGCTGGACCGGCTCCACCTTTGCCGTGCCGGTGGTCTCCGATGCGCCGCAGGTCCCCCAGGAGCGGGTGCGTGCCGCCCTGGACCTCAGCGATGCCTTCGTGGCCATCTCGGACGCGGTGACCCCCGCGGTTGTGCGCATCGAGACGACCCGGCCCCGCCGGGCCGCCAGCCGTTCCGGCCAGCCCATCCCGGAGGAATTCCGGGAGTTCTTCCGCATGCCGGATCCGGGGTCTGGAGCGCCGATGCAGGCCGGCGGTTCCGGTTTCCTGGTCTCCGGTGACGGGTACATCCTCACCAACGACCATGTGGTGTCCGGTGCGGATGAGATCCGGGTCTTCCTCCAGGACCGTCGGGAGTTCCCCGCGATCCTGGTGGGGACGGACCCCACCACCGATGTGGCGGTGATCAAGATCGACGGCGACCTGCTCCCCACCCTCAGCTTCGGGGACTCCGATCGGCTGCGGGTGGGGGAGTGGGTCCTGGCGGTGGGGAATCCGGGATTCGGCTCCGGGAACCAGTTGGACTATACGGTGACCGCCGGGATCGTCAGCGCCAAGGGGCGACCGCTGAACCTGATCGGACAGGGGCTCCGGATGCAGGGGAGCGAGAACTCGCAGTTTGCCATCGAGGACTTCATCCAGACCGATGCCGTGATCAACCCGGGCAATTCGGGGGGGCCCCTGGTGGATCTGCAGGGGCAGGTGGTGGGGATCAACTCCGCCATCGCCAGCGAGACCGGGTTCTATCAGGGGTATGGGTTCGCCATCCCGGTGGCGCTGGCCCGGCGGGTCATGGAGGATCTCATCGAGTACGGTGTGGTCCGGAGGCCCTGGCTTGGGGTCAGCATCCTGGACGTCACCCCTGAGGACGCGGAGGTCTACGGACTTCCCGAGGTCTCCGGAGTCCTGGTGCAGGGGTTCGGGGGATCCAATGAGCAGACCCCCGCCCGGAGGGCCGGAATCCTGCCCGAGGACGTGATCGTGGCCATTGATGGCCGCCCCGTGCGGCGGGTGGGCCAACTCCAGCAGACCGTGGCGCAGCAGCGTCCGGGGGAGCGGGTGGAGGTCACCGTCTACCGGAACGGGTCCCCCCGGGAGGTCACCGTGGAGCTGGGCGAGGCCCCCATCTCGACTGCACCGGTGCGGTCCGCCGCGGCCCCGATCCCCTCGGAAGAGAAGCTGGGGATCTCCGCCCGGGAGCTGACCCCGGAGCTGGCCGAACAGTTCGGTTATCCTGAGGCCGGTGGGGTGATTGTGGACGGCGTTCAGCCCGGGGGTCCCGCTGCCCGTCGGAGCCTCTCCCCGGGATGGAAGATCCTGGAGATCAATCGCGAACCTGTGGCCAACCTCGACGACATGAAGCGCCTCCTGGACGTTGTGTCAGAGGGGGATGTGGTCTCCCTCCGGGTGGGGACGCCCGATGGCTCCTCCAGGGTGGTGAACATCCGGGTGCCCAACCGCTGAAGCCGGGAGGGCAGGAGGGAGCGGTCGAGGTCCTTGCTCCCGCAGGAGGGGGTGGCGCCGGAAGGCGCCACCCCCTCCTGCTTCCCGTCCAGCCCCCCTTCAGCCGTGGGATCCCGTCCCCTCCCTCCGAAGCTGTCCGATCCACGCAACCATCGGCACCACCCCGGAGGCGGCCCCTCCTCTCCATCCCCGTCTGTTGATGCGGAGGGCCGGGGCCGGTTATGTTCTTCGTAATCCTCGCCGGTGCATCGGTCTCCCGAAGGGGCTGCCGACTGCCTCCCGCGAAAGTGGCGGAACTGGTAGACGCGCGAGACTTAGGATCTCGTGGCCCCGGCCGTGGGGGTTCGAGTCCCCCCTTTCGCATTCACTCCCGCACCCACAACCGGACGTCCCGACTCTCCGATGGCTCTTGACGCCACACGCTTGAAGGTTTCCCTGGAGGAGGGCGCCCGCTGGCGCCGCACACTCCAGATCACCGTCCCCGCCGACCTCGTCCAGGACGAGCAGAACCGGATGGTCCGTGAGTTGGCCGGCCGCGTCCGCCTACCGGGCTTCCGTTCGGGAAAGGTCCCCAGGAAGGTCCTGGAGAAGCGCTTCGGGGGGGCCGTCCAGAGGGAGAGCCTCGACCGGATCATCGGCGACGCCTACCGGGAGGCCCTGCAGCGGGAGGCCATCCGCCCCATCAGCGAAGGGGATGTCGAGAAGATCGACTACCAGCCGGAGGACGATCTGACCTTCCGGATCTCCTTCGATGTGAGTCCCCAGGTGGAGCTGTCCCGCCTCGGGGGCTTCACTGTGGAGCGCCCCTCCGTGGCCCCGGGGGAGGAGGAGGTGGACCGGGTCCTGGAGCGGCTCCGGGATCAGCACGGGAGTTGGGCGGGGGCGGGAGAGGGAACCCCCTCCACCGGCGACAAGGTGTCGGTGTCCATCACGAACCTCTCCGTCGAGGGGAGCGAGCCCCGGGACTACGACCTGGTGCTGGGGGGCGGTGACGCCATCCCCGATGTGGAGGACGCCATTCGCACCCTGGAGGTGGGGAAGGAGGCGGAGTTCGTGGTCCGCTTCCCCGAGGACTTCCCGGACGAGGCCCGTCGGGGGGAGGAGCAGCAGCTCCGGATCCTCCTGAAGGAGCGGGAGACCCGCGTCCTTCCCGAGGTCAACGACGAGTTCGCCGCCTCCGTGGGGGAGTTCCAGTCGGTAGAAGCGCTCCGGGCACGGATCCTGGAGGACCTCACCCGGGAGGCCGGGGAACAGGCCGAGGGGGCCGTCCGGAGCCAGCTCCTGGACCACGTCCTGGACGCCAATCCCTTCGAGGTCCCGGAATCCATGGTCCTCCAGTACGTGAAGTCCGTCCTGGGGGAGGAGACGCTGGCTCCGGAGAAGCTGGCCCGGGCCCGGGAGGCCTTCGGTGCCGAGGCGGAGCGGGCGGTGCAGCGGATCCTGATCATCGAGCAGGTGGCGGAGACCCAGGGTCTCCGGGCCACCGACGAGGAGATCGACGCCCGGATCGAGACCATTGCGGAAGCCAATGGCACGTCCCCTGCTGAAGTGTACGGGAGGTTCCAGAAGGCGGGGCGTCTGGAGATGCTGGAGCGGGAGATCACCGAGGGGAAAGTCTTCGAATTCCTCCAGGCGCAGTCCGAGGTTCGGAACGCGGGCTGAGGGACCACGATCCACAAGGCGCCGGGTTCCCACCACGGCGCGGGGGAAATGTATGCCGATCTATCCACCGTACGTCATCGAGCGCACAAGCCGGGGCGAGCGGAGCTACGATATCTTCAGTCGTCTCCTCATGGACCGGATCGTGTTCCTGGGGACGCCCATCAATGACGACGTGGCGAACATCATCGTGGCCCAGCTCCTCTTCCTCGATGCCGAGGATCCGGACCGGGACATCTACATGTACATCAACTCCCCCGGGGGCAGCGTCTACGCCGGGCTGGCCATCTACGACACCATGCAGCACCTCCGGGCTCCGGTGGGGACCTACTGCATCGGGATGGCGGCCTCCATGGCGGCCATCCTCGTTGGAGCAGGGGCGAAGGGGAAGCGGATGGCCCTCCCCAACTCCCGCATCATGATCCACCAGCCCTCCTCGGGGACCCAGGGGACGGCCGCGGACATCGAGATTGCCGCCCGGGAGATCCTGGATGTCCGGGAGCGCCTCAACCGGATCCTCTCCACCACCACGGGGCAGCCCATCGAGCAGGTGGCGAAGGATGTGGAGAGGGACCGCTTCATGAGCCCGGAGGAGGCCGTCACCTACGGGCTGATCGACCGCGTGATCGTGGGCCGGGAAGGCCCCGGCGACGGGAAACCCCACGAAA
>CAYQVI010000054.1:0-17385 GCA_964420725.1 uncultured Gemmatimonadaceae bacterium
CCCTCCCGGCCCCCCAACCAGGCCTCCAGGGCCAGGAGCCCCACCGCACCGTGGGGATCCAGGAGCACCCCCCGCTCACGGTCCAGCCGCAGGATGGCGGCACGGGTCTCGTCGTCGCTCCAGGCGGAGCCGGTGACATCCCTCCGGAGTGCCTCCACATCCATTCTGTAGAGCGCCTGGATCCGCTCCAGGTTGGAGGGACTCCCCACATCCATGGCGGAGGAGAGGGTGCGGAGGGAGGGCCTGGGAGTGTAGCTCCCCGTCTCCAGGTACTCGGGAACCACGTCGTTCACGTTGGTGGCGGCCAGGAAGTGGTCCACCGGGAGCCCCATCCGCCGCGCCAGCAGGCCGGCGGCCAGATTCCCGAAGTTCCCGGAGGGCACCGACATCACCACAGGTCCGGCGGAGCCTCCGGGAAGGGCGAGATCCGGAGCCCCCCCGGGACCGGGCAGCGTCACCCGGGCATGGACATGATAGATCACCTGCGGCAGGAGCCGGCCGATGTTGATGGAGTTGGCCGAGGTCAGGTGGTGCCGCTCCCGGAGCCCCGGATCGGAGAAGGCCTCCTTCACCAGCCGCTGGCAGTCGTCGAAGGTTCCTTCCACCCGGAGGGCCCTGGTGTTCCGCCCCAGGGTGGTGAACTGGGCCTCCTGGCGGGGGCTCACCTGCCCCGCCGGATAGAGCACCACCACCCGGGTCCCGGGCACCCCCAGGAAGGCGGAGGCCACTGCCCCACCGGTGTCCCCGGAGGTGGCGGCCAGCACGGTGAGGGGGGCCCCCTCCCCTCCCGGCCCCCCCGGGACCGCCGCCAGGAGTCGGGCCATCACCCGGGCCCCCACATCCTTGAAGGCCAGGGTGGGGCCGTGGAAGATCTCCAGCATCCAGATGGGGGGGTCGTCCCCCAGGCGCGCCAGGGGGAGGGGGAAGTCCATCGCCTCCCGGGCCAGCGCCTCCAGCCGGTCCACCGGGATGTCCTCCCCCCCCAGCAGGTGGACCAGGACGGCAGCGGCGGTGCGCTGCGGCGAAGGATCCCAGGCCAGCGCCTGGAGGAAACCCTCCGGGAAGGGAGGCACCGCCGTGGGCATGTACAGCCCCCCATCCGGTGCCAGCCCCTCCCTGAGGGCGGTGCGCAGGTCCACGGTGGGGCCGCCGCGGGTCGAACGGAAGCGCACGGTCACTCCTCCGGGTCCAGGAGCCGGGCACCCCGACGGGCGACCGGCGAGATGTGGATGTCGCAGGGGGTTCCCCGCCCGGCGAAACGTGCGGCCATGGCTTCAC
This sequence comes from uncultured Gemmatimonadaceae bacterium, assembly GCA_964420725.1. Lineage (GTDB taxonomy): Bacteria > Gemmatimonadota > Gemmatimonadetes > Longimicrobiales > Gaopeijiaceae > CAYQVI01. Next base: position 1,279 of record CAYQVI010000054.1, read on the forward strand.
CGGCCCGGGTGGCCGTGGCCAGATCGCCGCAGAGGGCGAACACCGAGGGGCCGGAGCCGGAGAGGGATCCCCCCAGCGCCCCGGCCTCCAGCGCCGCCTGCCGGGCCTCCGGGAACCCCGGGACCAGCCCCGCCCGCCGGGGCTCCGCCACATGGTCCACCAGGGTGCGGCCCAGCAGCTCCAGGTCCCCCTGGTGGAGGGCCGCCACAAACCCCGCGGTGTTCCCCCACTGGAGCACCGCATCGGCCAGGCGCACCGAGTCTCCCAGGAGCCTCCGGGCCTCCGCCGTCTCCACCTCCAGGTGGGGGTGGACCACCGCCACCGACAACCCGTCGGGGACCGGGAGCTCCACCACCCGGGGGGCTCCCCCGTCCACTCCAGGAAGCACCAGGCAGATCCCTCCAAAGAGACAGGGGGCCGCGTTGTCCAGATGGGCCGCCCCGGCCCCCCCCGACTCCCCCTCCCCGGCGCAGGCCAGGAGGGTCTCCCGGGGGAGCCCCGCCCCCAGGAAGGCATCCACCGCCACCGCCGCCGCCACGGAGGATGCTGCGCTCCCCCCCAGGCCGCTGGAGAGGGGAAGTCCCTTGTGGAGCTCCAGGCGGAGCCCGGTGGTCCCCTCTACACCCGCCACCCGCAGCACCGCCCGGGCGGCCAGCCCTGCGGCATTCCGGTCCGCCCCTCGGGGGAGGCGCCCTCCATCTCCCGAGATGGCCACGATCTCCACCCCGGGGTGCTCCCCCGGGTGGATCACCACCTCGTCCCCGGGACTCTCCAACGCCAGCCCCAGGACGTCGAATCCGCAGGCCACATTCCCCACCGTGGCCGGGGCGAAGACCCGCACAGACCCCTTCATGGTCCCGGCTTCCCCATGGAAAGGAAGGAGCGGAGACGGGCGGACTCGCTGAGCTCCCGGCGCCGTCGGGCGGCCCGGAGGAGCTGGAACTGGTGGGTCGTCCCCAGGATCACCACCAGGACGCTGGCCGCAAGGAGGAAGAGGGAGACCCCCGGTGACACCCGTCCTGCCGCCCCCAGGGAAACACCCCCCACCCCCATTTCGACCAGCGCCAGCGGGCTGGTCCCCTCCCGCTGGCGGACCCGGACCCGGAACTTGAGGAGGCCGGAGAGGAGCGCCAGGACCCCTGCGGCGAGGAGCGTCCACTGGATCCCGGAGAGGCCCATGGAGACGTCACCGCCCGGGCCGGGCCAGACCGGGGACGAGCCCCCGGTCCACGGCCAGTTCGGCGCAGAGGATCGCCCCCCCGGCGGCGCCCCGGATGGTATTGTGGGAGAGGGTCACGAAGGCGAACTCCCCCCCCTTTACCGAGCGGAGGCGACCCACGCTGGCGGCCATTCCCTTCCCCAGCTCCCGGTGGAGCCTGGGCTGCGGGGACGAATCCCCCTCCAGCACCACCACCGCCGGGGAGGGAGCTGAGGGCAGACCGGAGGCGGCCACCGCCGGCGAGACGTCCCGCCACGCCTCCAGGATGGTCTCCCGGGTGGCGGGGCGCTCCAGCCCCACCCAGACGCACGCCGTATGCCCGTCCACCACCGGGACCCGGTTGCACTGGGCCCAGATCCGGAGATCCGGCGGCTCCACCCCCTCCGCCCCCAGCGTCCCCAGGATCTTCAGCGGCTCGGTCTCCAGCTTCTCCTCCTCCCCGCCGATGTAGGGGATGACATTGTCCAGGACCTCCATGGAGGAGACCCCCGGGATCCCGGCCCCGGAGACCGCCTGCATGGTCACCACCCGGACGGTTCGCACCCCGAACCGGTCGTGGAGGGGCTTCAGCGCCAGGACGAGCCCGATGGTGGAGCAGTTTGGATTGGTGATGATTCCCCCCTCCCAGGGCTGACGTTCCAGGAGGGCCAGGTGCTCTGGATTCACCTCGGGCACCAGGAGGGGGACCCGGGGGTCCATCCGGTGGTTCCGGGCGTTGGAGACCACCAGGTGGCCGGCCTGGGCGAAGGCCTCCTCCACGGGGCCCGCCACCCCGGCATCCAGGGCGGAGAAGACCACGCGGGACTCCAGGGGTGGGGCGCACGGTCCCACCACCATCTCCGCCACCGCACCCGGGAGGGGGGACGCCTGCATCCAGCGGGTGGCCTCGGCGTACCGACGTCCCGCCGAACGCTCGGACGCGCACACCTCCGCCAGGCGGAACCAGGGGTGGTTGTGGAGGAGCTCCACAAACCGCTGGCCCACACTGCCGGTGGCCCCCAGGACCGCCACCGGGATCCGCCCATCCACTCCCCTGCTCCCTGTCATCCTCCGCTCCTGATCCATGTGCAGTTCCTCCCCCGGGCCACCCGGTCCGTCCACTTCCTCCCCGCCCCTCCCTCTCCTCCACCGGAGTTCCAGGTGCCCCCCGCCGGCGGGATCTCCCTGTCCGGCACGAGGCTGCGCTCCTACCGACTCTCCGCCGCCGCCCGGAGGATGTCAGCGAAGACCCCTGCCGCCGTCACATCCGGACCGGCACCGGGGCCCTGGATCACCAGGGGGGTCGTGCTGTAGTGCCGGGAGTGGATGGCGAAGAGATTGTCCCCGGCAGGGAGGGTGTAGCAGGGGTGGGATGGATCCACCTCCCGGAGCCCCACCCGGGCCCCATCCCCGGAGATCTCGGCCAGGTAGACCAGCCGGTTCCCCCGCTCCTTCACCTCCCGGATCCGGGCCGCCATGGCCGCATCCGCCTCCGGGAGGACCTCCCAGAAGGCGTCCAGCTCCAGCGATTCCCAGGCGTCCACCGGGAGGAGGGGCTCCACCTCCACCGCGTCCGGCTCGATCTCCATCCCCACGGTCCGGGCCAGGATCACCAGCTTCCGGGCCACATCCAGCCCGGAGAGGTCGTCCCGGGGATCGGGCTCCGTGAAGCCGATGGCGTGGGCCTCCCGCACCAGGTGGGAGAAGGGTCCCTCCTCCATGGCCCGGCTCGCCAGGTAGCTCAGCGTCCCCGAGAGGACCCCCTCGATGCGTTCCACCCGGTCCCCGGTGGCCACCAGGTCCGCCAGGGTGCGGAGCACCGGAAGGCCGGCGCCCACCGTGGTCTCCGTATAGAGCCCACCGCCCCGGGCAGAGGCCTCCTGGAGCGTCCGGTACAACTGACCGGACCCGGACACGCCCCGCTTGTTGGCGGTGACCACCGACACCCCCTCCCGGAGGAGGCGTGCGTAATGGGCCACCGGGGCGTCGTCGGCGGTGAGATCCACGAAGACTGCGGGCCGGGGGAAGGCGTGGATGGCCGACTCCACCAGCGCATCGAGGTCTGCGTCCCCCCCATCCACCTCGTCCCTCCAGTAGGCAGGATCCAGGCCGCTGCTCCGGATCACTCCCGTCTTCCGCCGCACCACCCCCGCCAGGGTCAGGTGGAAGCCCCGCTCCTCCCGGAGACGCTCCTGTCGCTCGGCGAGCTGACCCAGCAGCGCCTCCCCCACTCGACCCACACCGGCCACGTACAGGCGGGCGGGGCGCACTCCTGGGAAGAAGAAGGCGTCGTGCACCGCCCGGAGTGCCTCCGGTTCATCCGCGGCGGCCACCACCATGGAAAGGTTCAGCTCCGACGAGCCCTGGGCGATGGCGCGGATGTTGATCCCGTGCCCCCCCAGGATCCGGAAGACCCGTCCGGCAATTCCGGGGAGGGTTCGCATCCCCTCCCCCACCACCGCCAGGATGGAGCAGTCCTCCTCCACCACCAGTTCGTCCAGGAGGCCGATGCGGTACTCCAGGGTGAACTCCTCCCCCACAACCCGGCGGGCGGCGTCCACGTCGGCCGGGTCCACGGCCAGGCAGATGGAGCGCTCCGACGAGGCCTGGGAGATGAGGATGATGTTCACCCCCCGGCGTCCCAGCGCCCCGAAGAGGCGGTGGGCCGTTCCTGGAACCCCCAGCATGCCGTCCCCCTCCACCCGGAGGAGGGCCACCCGGTGGATGGAGGCGATTCCCCGGATGGGGACTCCCAGGGCGGGGGCCACATCGTGACGGATGGTGGTCCCCGGGCCGTCCGGGTTGAAGGTGTTCCGGATCACCAGGGGAATCCCCGCGTCCCGGGCGGGATGCACCGTGGGGGGGTAGACCACCTTCGCGCCGAAGTGGGAGAGCTCCATGAGTTCCGCATAGCTGAGTTCAGCCAGCGGAAAGGCGTTGGGGACGATCCTGGGATCGGCGGTCATCACCCCGTCCACATCGGTCCAGATCTCGATGACCGACGCCTTCAACGACGCGCCCATCACGGCGGCCGTGTAGTCGGACCCACCCCGGCCCAAGGTGCTGGTTTCGCCGGCCAGGGTGGCCGCCACGAAGCCCGTCACCACCGGAATCGGCTCCCCCGGATCCCCGAGCCCTGGGAACCGGGCCCGGACCCGGGGCCCTGTGACCTCGGGAAGGATCCGGGCGTTCCCGAAGGTGTCGTCGGTGACCAGGAGTTCCCGGGCATCCACCGCCTCGGCGTCCCACCCCACCCGCCGGAGGGCCAGCGCCACCAGGCGGGCCGAGAGGAGTTCCCCGTGGGCCAGCAGGGCGTCCATGGTCCGGGGGGAGGCCTCCCGTACCAGGGAGATACCGTGGAGGAGATCCCGGAGATCCACCTCCAGGAGCCGATGCAGTTCCCCCGCCAGCGCGTCCTCCGGATCTCCCCCCCGGAGGTCGTCGAAGGCCTCCCGGTGCCGGTGGACGATCCGGTCCAGCCACTCCCGCCACGCGCTCCGCCCCGCAGCCGCCTCGCTGGCCGCCGCCACCAGGTCATTGGTGACGCCCCCCAGCGCCGACACCACCACCACCACCGGACCCAGGCTGGCCTGCCGGGTCACGATCCCGGCCACCTGGCGGATGCGGTCCGGCGCCGAGACCGAACTCCCCCCGAACTTCAGGATCCGGAGCCCGGCCCCGGGGCCTTGAGTCACGGCATCCCCTTCACCGGCCCGGTCCTGCGCCCCCTCCTGGGCAGAGGGGGGGGGCGGCAGGGGGCCGGAGGACCCGGGAACGGGGGGGTTGGATGGGGAGGAGGCGGTGCGATCCATGGAATCCCGCGGGCACGTTGGACGGACGAAGCCAACAAGGTACCCGGAGGATGCTCCCTGGGGCACCCCCTCCCCTGCTCCACGTCGCCGAACCGGGGATCCCGGTTGCCCGGGCCGGGCCGGGCGATATCATCCTTTCCATGAGTGGATCCCCCCGCCCCCGCTGGAAGGTGGTCCTGCATGAGGTCATCGCCGAGGCGGAGACCCCCGCAGGCCGATGGTTCGACATCCTCCTGATCTGGGCCATCCTCCTCAGCGTGGCCGCAGTCATGCTGGAGTCGGTGCCGGAGATCAACCGCACCCATGGGCCCCTCCTGCGTCGACTGGAATGGGGCTTCACCATCGTCTTCACCATCGAGTACATCCTCCGCCTGGTGGTGTCCGACCGACCCACGCGCTACGCCCGGAGCTTCTTCGGGGTGGTGGACCTCCTGGCGGTGATCCCCACCTGGCTCTCGCTGGTGTTTCCTGGGGCCCAGGCGCTCCTGGTGATCCGGGTCCTCCGGGTCCTCCGGGTGTTCAGGATCCTCAAGCTGGCGGCGTACGTGGGAGAGTCCAGGCTCCTGGTGACCGCGCTCCGGGCGTCCCGGCGGAAGATCACCGTCTTCATGATCTCGGTGCTCACCATCGTCTGCATCGTGGGCGCCCTGATGTACCTGGTGGAGGGAGCGCCCTCCGGCTTCACCAGCATCCCGTTGAGCGTCTACTGGGCGGTGGTGACCTTGACCACGGTGGGGTACGGGGACCTGACCCCCCTCACCACGGCCGGGAAATTCCTCTCGGTGGGCATCATGGTGCTCGGGTACGCCATCATCGCGGTCCCCACCGGGATCATGACGCTGGAGATCGCCAATGCGGCCCGGGCCGCCCCCTCCACCAGCACCGAGGTCTGCCAGGCCTGCGGCCGGGAGGGGCACGACCTGGACGCCCGTCACTGCAAGTGGTGCGGAGAGAGCCTGGGCGGCCATCCCTCCCGACCCGGAGCCCCCCATGGCTGACAACGCCGCCCCGGGTGCCACCCTTCTCTCCCTCTGGAGGCGGCTGGCGGGGCTCCCTGGAGGTCCCCTCCTCTTCTCCATCATCCTGGGGCGGCGGGGCCCCTACACCGGGAGCATCCGTCCCCGGGTCGAGGTGCTGGAGCCGGGATTCGCCCGGGTCCGGATGTCCGATCGCCCGGCGGTGAGGAATCATCTCCGGTCGGTCCACGCCCTGGCGCTGGCCAACCTGGGGGAGGTCACCAGCGGGCTGGCGGTGCTCTGCGGACTTCCCCCGGGGGTGCGGGGAATCGTCACCTCCCTGGAGGCCCGCTACCACCAGAAGGCCCGGGGTCCCCTGGTGGCGGAGGCCCGGGTGGTGATCCCCACCGTGGAGGCCATGGTGGAGCACCAGGTGGTGGCGGAGATCCGGAACAGCGAGGGAGTCCTGGTGACGGAGGTCCTGGTCCAGTGGAGGTTGAGCCCGACATGACGGAATCCAACTCCTCCCCCGGGCCTCCCGAAGCGGGACCCGTGGAGACTCCCCTCACACAGCGCCTGGGGATCCGCCTGCCGGTGATCGGGGGGGCCATGTACCCCTGCTCGAACCCGGAGCTGGTGGGGGCGGTGAGCGCGGCAGGAGGGATCGGGGTCCTCCAGCCTGTGTCGCTGACCTATGTCCACGGCCAGGACTTCCGGGAGGGGGTCCGCCTCATCCTGAAGCTGGCGGGGGGTCGGCCGGTGGGGATGAACGCCCTCATCGAGGGCTCCTCCCGGCGGTACCGGGAGAGGATGGAGCGGTGGGTGGACATCGCCCTGGAGGAGGGGGTCCGGTTCTTCGTCACCTCCCTGGGAAAGCCCCGCTGGGTGGTGGATCGGGTGGAATCGGTGGGGGGTACGGTCTACCACGATGTGACGGAGCGGAAGTGGGGGCTGAAGGCCCGGGATGCCGGGGTCCACGGCCTCATCGCCGTGAATCGCCGGGCGGGGGGACATGCCGGGCCGCTGGGCACCGAGGAGCTCCTGGACCAGTTGGGAGACCTGGGGCTCCCGGTGGTGTGTGCCGGGGGAGTGGCCCGGGGCGACGATGTGGTGGAGGCCCTCCGACTGGGCTACTGCGGCGTACAGATGGGCACCCGCTTCATCGCCACCCCGGAGTGCCGGGCGTCGGGAGCCTACAAGCAGGCCATCGTGGACTCCGGGGAGGAGGACATCGTCCTCTCGGAGCGGATCACCGGTGTCCCGGTGGCGGTGATCGCCACCCCGTGGATCCGCCAGGTGGGGGTGAAGGCGGGGCCGCTGGCCCGGTGGCTCCTCCGGGGGGGCAGGACCAAGCACTGGATCCGGGCCTTCTACACCCTCCGGGCGGGGGTACAACTCAAGCGGGCCTCCCTGGCGGACGATGGCGGCCGGGAGTTCTGGCAGGCGGGGCGGAGCGTGGGGGGGATCGACGAGGTGCTTCCGGTGGCCACCATCATGGAGGCCATCGAGGCGTCGCTGAAGGACTCCTTTCGAGAGGATCGTCCATGATCATTCGCAATACGCAGGGCAGGATTCTGGAGGAACTCTCGCTGGACACCCTCGCGGGAGCGGATCTCCGGGGCCGGATCTGGCCCGACGTGGACCTCCGGGGCGCCGATCTCCGGGGAGCCGACCTCCGGGGGAGCGACCTCACCCACGGCGCCTTCCAGGAGGCCCGACTGGACCAGGCCCGACTGGACGGGGCGGACTTCACCGGTTCGGAGATGGCGGGGGCCTCGCTGGAGGAGGCAAGTCTCTACACTGCCCGGATCTCGGCCCACAACCTGGACGGCACCCGCTTCCACGGAGCCGACCTGCGCCGTTCGGTCCTCCGGTACTCCGTCGGTCGGGGGACCGTCTTCGACGACGCCCGGATGCAGGGGACCGACCTGTGCGACGTCGCCCTCACGGAGGGGTCCTTCCGGGGGGCGGACCTGGAGGGAAGTATGGCAGCCAGGGCAACGCTGACCGGGAGCGACCTCTCCTTCACCTCCCTGGTGGGGGCCTATCTTTCCGGTACGGACCTGTCAGGGTGTCGGCTCCACGGAGCGGACCTTTCCATGTCGGCCTTCAACGGGGTGGTCTTCCAGGGGGCAGACTTCACCCAGGCCGTCTTCAGCCGGACCGTGGTGACCCGGTCACCCTCCCTCTCCACCGCCACCGGGTTGGATCATGTGCACCACCTGGCGGAGTCGGCGCTGGACCAGCGGACGCTGGCGGGGAACGACGACTGGCCCCGGTCCTTCCTGGAGGAGACGGGATCCGGGGAAGTCCCCTGATGGGGTGATCCGGCAGACTCACCCCTCCCCGCCTTCCTCCCCTTCCTGCCGGGCCTCCCGGATCATGTCCATCACCCGATTCCGGAGCGCCTGCGGAGCGGCGATCCGGTTCACCTTCTCCCGCACCTCCTCCACAAAACGCTCATGCATCCCGTAGGCCCGGGCGCAGGCCCCACAGACCTCCAGGTGCGCCCCCACCTCCGCCCGCTCCTGAGGCGAGAGCGCCCGATCCAGGTAGTCGTCCAGCCGCCGGATCGTTTCTTCGCAGGTCAACCAGTCCACGGTCTTCATCCTTGTTCCTTCTGGAGGGCGGCCACCACCCCGGAGTCCCGGGCCAGCGTCCAGAGCATCTTCTGCAACATCTTTCGTCCCCGGTGGAGACGGGAGCGGACGGTCCCCACCGGGATGCCCAGCAGGCTGGAGATCTCGGGATAGGACAGCTCCTCCAGGAAGAAGAGCGCCGTCACCCCGGCGAACTCCTCCGGGAGGGCCTGGATCGCCTCCATGACCCGGTCCACGGTGAGGGCATCCATGAGATCCCCCACCGGGTCGTCCCTGGTCAGGAGGCCATTCTCCGCCGCCTTGAACAGGAGGTGGTGCTGGTTCACATCGTCCAGATCCACGCCCTCGGGGGCGCGACGCACCTTCCGGTACCGGCTGAAGTGGGCGTTGGTGAGGATCCTGAGGAACCAGGCCCGGAAGTTGGTCCCGGTCTGGAAGGTCGGGAAACCCCGCCAGGCCAGGAGGCAGGCCTCCTGCACCAGGTCCTCCGCATCGGGGCCATTCCCCGTGTAGCCCAGCGCCAGCCGATACGCCGGCGAGAGCACCGGGTCCAACAACTCCTCGAAGGAGGGCCCGGGCGGAGAGCCCACGTCCGGAGGAGCAGGGGGGGACGGGAATGTGGTCATCCAGTGATCCGGAAGAGGAACGCGAAGAGCCGCCTCACGGTAGGGGTCAGCTTCCCCTTCCGCCACTGGTTCGCCGCCTTGACAATCACGTCGGCCTGCGTGGGATAGGGCTGGATGATCCCGGCGATCCCCCCCAGCCCGATCCCCTTCGTGATGGCCAGGGTGAGGGTGCCGATCATCTCGCCGGCGTGCTCCGCCACCAGGGTGGCCCCCACGATCCGGTCCTTCCCCTTCTCCACGTATACCTTGAGGAAACCCTCCTCCTCCCCATCCAGTATGGCCCGGTCCACATCGTCCAGCGCCACCTTCACGGTATCCACCTGGATCCCCGCCTTCGCCGCCGAGTCCAGGGTGTGCCCCACATGCGCCACCTCCGGGGAGGTGTAGGTCACCCAGGGGATCACCAGGTCGCTGAACTTCTTCCGTCCAAAGAAGAGGGCGTTCTGCACGGCGATCCGGGCCATGTGGTCCGCCACATGGGTGAACTGATAGGGGGTGGCCACATCCCCCACAGCCCAGATCCGCTTCGATGAGGTCCGGAGTCGGTCGTCCACGGTGATCCCCTTCCGTGTGTACTCCACTCCTGCGGCCTCCAGCCCCAGGCCAGCCACGTTGGGGGTGCGACCGGCGGCCAGGAGGATGGCGTCCCCCTCCAGGGTGAGGATCCTTCCCTCCTTCTCAACCTCCAGCACCCGGAGCTCTCCCTCCCGGCGGGCCGCCTTCAGCTTCACCCCGTTGAGGACCCGGACCCCCTCCCGGACCAGCGCCTCCTCCACGATCCGGGCGGCATCGGCGTCCTCCCGGGGAAGGAGGTGGGGGTCGGCGTGGACCACCGTGACCTCGCTCCCCATCCGCCGGAAGGACTGGGCCAGCTCGCACCCGATGGGACCACCGCCAATGACCAGGAGGCGGGGGGGGAGTTCCGTCAGGGAGAAGACCGTCTCATTGGTAAGCACCCCCACCTCGTCCAACCCCGGCACGGGGATCATGGACGCCCGTCCTCCGGTGGCGATGATGGCCCGGCGGAAGGTGAGGGTGGCCCCGCCCACCTCCACGGTGTCAGGCCCGGTGAAGCGGGCGTCTCCCAGGTAGACGTCCACCCCCAGCCCCTTGAAGCGCTCCGCGCTGTCCACCGGGGCGATCCCCGCCCGGAGCCGACGCATCCGCTCCATGGCCACCCCGAAGTCCCCGGGAGCCTCCCCCACCGGGGGGCCCCCGAAGCGGGCCTCCGCCTCCCGGGCCTGGTGCCACGCCCGAGCGGCCCGGATCACGCCCTTGGAGGGGACGCACCCGATGTTCAGGCAGTCGCCCCCCATGTGGTGCCGTTCGATGAGGGCCACCCGCCCTCCCAGCGACGCCGCGATGGCGGCGCTCACCAATCCCCCGGTCCCCGCCCCCACCACCACCAGGTGGTAGCGCCCGGAGGGGGTGGGATTCGTCCAGTCCGAGGGATGGACCGCCTGCACCAGTGCCCGGTTCCAGTGGTCGAAGGGTTCCATCCGGTGGGGGTGGTCCAGCGGAGCGAGCTCCTGCGTCGCCACATCGTCCATGGACGGGGCTTCGGTGGGGATGGAGGTCTGGGAGGTCATGCGTCCACCTCTCCGGTGGCGCCGGCCAGGGCCCGCCGCGCGGCACGCGTCACCACTGTGGTCACCGCAACCGTAGCCACCAGCCCCAGGCCCAGCACCAGCCAGTATCCCACCCCACGAGAGGCGGCGCCGACACCGGCGGCTGCGCTGGCCACATCCCCCGCCACCTTGCCGTAGTAGACGTAGAGGAGGGTGCCCGGGAGCATTCCCACGGAGGCCACCACGTAGTCCACGAAGCGGACCCGGGTGAGGCCCAGGCCGTAGTTCATGAGGTTGAATGGGAAGAGGGGGGAGAGCCGCAGGAGGAAGACGATCTTCCGCCCGTCCCGTCCGATGGCCCGGTCCACGGCGGCGAAGCGGGGGCTCCCGGCGATGCGCCCCTCCACCCACCCCCGGGCCACGTAGCGGGCCACCAGGAAGGCCAGGGCCGCCCCCAGGGTGGCGCCGATGAATACCCAGAAGACCCCCAGCGCCAGCCCGAAGATGGCCCCGGCTGCCAGGGTGAGGATGGAGCCGGGAGCCATGGCCACTGCAGCCACGGCATAGAGGCCCACGAAGGCCACGCCCCCCCACACCCCCAGTTCCCGGATCCAGGTCACGGCGTCCGGGAGTGCGCCTCCCAGGCTCCGCCCCACCAGCACCAGGAGGGCCACTCCCACGATCCCTGCGCCCACCTTCAGCCAGGGAATGCCACCTGCCCCCGGGGGAATCCGCTCTTCCGACAGTGTCATGCTCTCCATCCCGTCTCCCGCTGCTCGAACCGGTGGTGGCGGGGGGCTCCCGGCCACGCTTCGCCTGCGCTTCCCTCCTGCCTCCTCCAATGCAATCCCCGGACGAGGGGTTCCCGGTCCCCGGGGCCGCCCCGTGGCCCGGACCCCGCCGCTGGGCGACATTCCCCCCGGAAGAGAAGAAGGGACTGGATCCCTGTCCCCTCCCGACACCCCCATCCTCCGGTCCAGGTCCAATGGAGTTGCTGAACGTACAGGGTGCCGCCCCGTCAGACGATCCCACCACACCGCCGATCCAGGCCGCCCGGGAGCGGGCGGCGGAGTTCCGGCGGCAGGAGGGGGTGGAGGCCCGACGCTCCACCTGGATGTCCTGGCTCCGCCTGGGCACCTTCCTGGCGGTGGTGGTGGGGCTCCTGGTGGCGGAGCGATCAACCGGGACGGCGCTCACCGTCGCGCTGTCCCTGGCGGGTGCGGGCGCCGTCCTCTTCCTGTTCCTCCTGGGGGGGCATCGGCGGATTCGCAGCCGGGAGCGGCACGCCGCGGCGCTGGCGGCGGTGAACGAGGAGGCGGTCCTCCGGATCAGACGTGACTGGAGCGCCCTTCCCGACGAACCGTGGGGAGACATTCCCCCGGGGCATCCGGAAGCGGAGGACCTGTACATCCTGGGGCGGGCCTCCCTCCTCAGACTCCTGGGACCTCCTGCCACCGTCCCCGGCCGGGCCTCCCTGACCTCGTGGCTCCTGGCCGCCGCTCCCCCCCCGGTGGTGCGGGAGAGACAGGAGGCGGTGAAGGTGCTGGCCCCGGCCGTGGACTTCAGGGACGAGCTGGCGGCCCGGGGAAGGACGCTGGCGGCCGGCCACCCCGGGGATGTGGAGCAGTTCCTGACCTGGGCCGAAGGGGACCTCTGGGTCCCCTCCCACAGGGGGCTACAGGTGGCGGGGGTCATCTTCCCCCTCCTCACCGCAGGGCTGGGGTGGGGCCACTTTGTGGGTGCCCTTCCGGCCCTCTGGCTCCTCCCCCTCCTGGTGACCATCGTCCTGGCGAACCGCTGCACCCGGGACATCCACGCCCGGTTCGATGCCGCCTCCGCCGGGGAGTCCGGGGTCCGGCGCTACGACACCCTCCTCGCCCACCTGGAGGGGACTCCCGCTGGCGCCCCCCTCCTGGACCGTCTGAGGGAGACGGTCACCGGAGCCCGGGGGGAGGGCTCCGCCCACGAGGCCATCGCCTCCCTTCGACGGATCCTGGACACCAGCGAGACCCGGCGGTCCATGTTCGGGCCGGCGCTGCAGATGGGAGCTCTGTGGGACCTGCACGTGCTGGCCTGGCTGGAGCGGTGGCAGGTGCGGCACGGGGGGGAGGTGCGGAGGTGGCTCCATGCACTGGGGGAATTGGAGGCACTGGCCGCCATGGCGAGGCTGGCCCACCATCATCCCCACTGGGCCTTCCCGGTCCTGGTTCCGCTGGAGGAGTCGGGCGCCGGTCCGGTCTTTTCGGCGAAGGGACTGGGGCACCCCCTCCTGGCTCCGGAGCGGTGCGTCCGGAACGATGTGGAAGTGGGCCCCCCGGGCACCCTTCTCCTCATCACCGGCTCGAACATGTCGGGGAAGAGCACACTCCTCCGGGCCATCGGCGCCAACAGTGCCCTGGCGGGAGCCGGCGCCCCGGTGTGCGCTGGGGCGCTCTCCCTCCCTCCCCTCCGACTGGCCACCTGCATGCGGGTGCACGACGCCCTGGATGAGGGGATCTCCCTCTTCATGGCAGAGCTGCAGCGGCTCCGGCTGGTGGTGGAGCGGGCTCGGAGCACGCCGGGGACGGGACAGGCCCTTCTCTACCTCCTGGACGAGATGCTCCAGGGGACCAACACCGCCGAGCGGCAGGTGGCGGCCCGGCACATCCTGGGACACCTCCTGGAGGCGGGGGCCATCGGCGCCGTCACCACCCACGACCTGGCGCTGGCGGACAGCTCCGAACTGTCCGGGCGGGCCGTGCCGGTACACTTCCGGGAGCGGGTGGAGTCGGAGGAGGGGCGGACGGTGCTGCACTTCGACTACCAGCTCCGCCCGGGCCCCGCCACCTCCCGGAACGCCCTGCGCCTTCTGGAGGCGGTGGGGCTGGGACGGGCGACGCCCCCGGATTGAGGCCGGCGGGGCCACTCTGGACCCGACCCGGACGGACGGCGGACCGGCCGTGATCCCCCCGGGCCCAGGACGAAGCGGGGTCGACCCGCCCCGGATGAGACGAGGGGGTGGGGCCGGTCTCCGGCCCCACCCCCTCGTTCCTTCCCCTCCCTTCGCCCTTCTGGCGGATCAGTCTCCCTGGGGGGACATCTCCGGACCCTGGAGGGGGGAGCGATACACCCCCGCCGGCTCCCGCTCATCCGCCGGCTGGGGCAGCGCCGGTCGGCGTCCCCCAGGCACCACGGGCTCCAACACCACCACCTCCTCCTTCTCCGGCTGCACGAAGTACCGGCGGAAGACCCGGGTGGAGTCATCCACCAGCGAGTACATCACCGGCACCAGGATCAGGGTGAGGAAGGTGGCGAAGATGATCCCCGCGATCACCGCAATGGCCATGGGCCCCCACCACGCCGCCTGCTCTCCCCCCCAGTAGAGGTCCGGGGAGAGGGAGCTGTAGAGCCCCAGGAAGTCGAAGTTCAGCCCGATGGCCAGCGGCACCAACCCCAGTGCCGTGGTGATGGCGGTGAGGACCACCGGTCGGAACCGGGTCCTTCCCCCCTGCACCAGAGCCTCCCTCCGGTTCATCCCGTCCCTGTCCCGGAGGATGTCCACGTAGTCGATGAGGACGATGGCGTTGTTCACCACGATCCCCGCCAGCGAGATGACACCCACGCCGGTCATGATGATCCCGAAGGGCATCTGGAAGACCATGAGCCCCAGGAGCACCCCCGCCGTGGACATGATCACGGAGGTGAGGATGATCACCGGCTTCACCACCGAGTTGAACTGCGACACCAGGATGAAGGCGATGAGGAAGAGGGCCACCAGGAACGCAGTCCCCAGGAAGGCCACCGCCTCGTCCTGCTCCTCGGTCTGTCCGGTGTAGCGGAGCTCGTACCCCGGCGGCAGCGAGGCCTCGAAGTCGGCCAGAGCCAGCTTCACCTCTCCCAGCACCGCATTGGAGTTCAACCCGGCCCGGACGTCCGAACTCACCGTGGCCACCCGGTCCATGTCCTTCCGACGGATGGAGCCGGCCCCCTGCTGCAACTGCCAGGTGGCCACCGAGAGGAGGGGGATCTGCGCCCCACCCTCCGCCACCACCGTGAGATCCGCCAGGGCATCCAGGTCGTTCCGGTAGCTCTCCGCCAGGCGGACGATGATGTCGAATTCGTCGTTCCCCGTGCGGTACTTGGCCGCCTCGATTCCCTGGATGGCCCCACGGATAGCCATCCCCACATCGGTGGTGTTCAGGCCGAAGAGGGCCGCCTTCTCCCGGTCCACCTCCACGGTGAGCTCAGGGCGCGCGTCGTCCAGGTCGCTCTCCAGCCCCACCAGCTTCGAGAAGACCGGGGCGTCCTGGAGGATGGCGATCACCTCGTTGGAGAGGCGTTGGATGGCCGCCGGGTCCTCCCCGACGATCTCCAGATTCACAGGAGGGCCGGAGGGCGGACCATCCGCCGGCTTGTCCACCGTCACCTCGGCACCCGCCACCTGGGTCCCCAACTGCTCCTGGAGCATGGCCAGGTAGTCGAAGGCGTCGAACTCGCGCTCGTTGAAGTCCACGAAACTCAGGGTGATCCGCCCGGCCTCGGGGCCGGAGGGACCTCCTCCCATCATCGCATCGCCACTTCCCCCGCCACCCCCCACCGTGGCCACCTTCGACTGCACGTCGGCGAAGCCCTCGTAGTCCTTCACCAACTGTTCCAGCCTCTGCGCCACGGCATCCGTGGTCTCGGCACGGGTCCCCGTCGGGGCCTCCACCGTCACCCAGATCTGCGCCGGCGGAATGGACTCGGGGAAGTACTCCACCCCGGAGTTGAACCGGGTGAAGGCCGCCACGGTGAGGACCAGGACGGCCACAGAGCCCAGGATGGTGGCCAGCCGATGGTTGAGGGCCCAGCGCAGGGAACCCTCGTACCGGTCCACCAGCACCGGGAGGGTCCGGAACTGGAAGGCCCGCCCCGCCCGGTCCAGGAAGAGGCGATGGGCCACCACCAGGATGGCCGCCGTGGCCAGGAGCAGCACCATGGTGAGCCAGTTGACGGCGGCCAGCGCCACGAGGACCACCGCCCCGAGACCCAGCAGCGTGAACTTCGCCGGGCGGGTGAGGGGGGGCCTGGGCTCCGTCTCCAGCCGCATGAACATGGCGCAGAGCGTGGGCACGATGATCAGCGCCACGAAGAGGGAGCTGGACAGCGTCACGATGAGCGTCAGGGGGAGGTACTTCATGAACTCCCCGGCGATCCCCGGCCAGAAGAGGAGCGGCGCGAAGGCCGCCAGCGTCGTGGCTGTGGCCGCGATGATGGGCACCGCCACCTCTCCGGTGGCCTTCTTCGCCGCCTCAATCCGACTCCACCCCTCCTCCATGTAGCGGTAGATGTTCTCCACCACCACGATGGCGTTGTCCACCAGCATCCC